>NZ_JASGDD010000001.1:0-18043 GCF_047607365.1 Nocardioides sp.
GCGGCGGTCAGGATGCCCGCGCGGTCCGGTCGCAGTCCCGCGCCGTGGCGCCGCGCCCCGCGGACGACGACGGCCACGAGGACGCCGGCGCCGGCCACCTGCGCGATCACCGAGCCCAGCGCGGAGCCGGCGATGCCGAGGCCCGCGCCGTTGACGAGAGCGAGGTTGAGGGCGATGTTCGCGGCGTTGCCGCCGATCGCGACGATCAGCGGCGTCCGGGTGTCCTGGAGGCCGCGGAGCACGCCGTTGCCGGCGAGCAGCAGGAGCAGCGGGGTGACGCCGAGCACCGCGACGCGGAGGTACGACGTCGCCTGCTCGGCCACCTCCCCGCCGGCGCCCAGGGCCCGGACGAGCGGCTCCGCCCCGAGAAGCACCGGGACGGTGACGACGGCGCCGATGAGGACGGCGAGCCAGAGGCCGTCGACGCCCTGCGCGAGCGCCCCGCGGAGGTTGCCCGCGCCCACCCGGCGCGCCACGCTCGCGGTGGTCCCGTAGGCGAGGAACACGCAGAGGCCGACCACGGTCTGGAGCACGACGCCGGCGATGCCGAGTCCCGCCAGCGGAGCGGTGCCGAGGTGGCCGACGATGGCCGCGTCGGCGAGCAGGAAGAGCGGCTCGGCGACCAGCGCGAGGAACGCGGGGATGGCGAGGCGCCAGATCTCCCGATCGGTCCCGGGTCGCTCCACGCGGCGCAGGGTAGCCGCCGAACCGGTTCGGTGGATACTTGGGGACAAGTTGTGGATGGGGGTCCCCGCGGGGCGTTTGTCGACAAACCAACCTTCGTGGTCTAGACGACAGTCGTGTGGCCGCGAGGTAAACGCGACACGCCCGGGACTATTTGCTCTCCACACCGAGGAAGAGACGTTTCCGCAGGTCAGAAGCCATTTAGGTCAGCCTGAGACGATGCTGTGCACAGCACGCTCCCCAAGCCGTGCACACGGATCTGCGGTTCCTCCCCACCTTTGCCCCGGTTCTCCACACCTGCCTGTGGATAACTTTCGGTGGAAGCGGTGTGAGGGTTCGCGAACTGTCGGTGGCGACGCCTACCGTCGCGGGCATGAGCGTGACCCTGGTCGAGCCTCCCGACGACGAATGGGGCGACGGCCCGGCGCCGTACGAGCCGGGCGAGCGCCCGACCTCGCCGGGCGACCGCACGCCTCCGCACGACATGGCCGCGGAGCAGTCGGTCCTGGGCGCCATGCTCATCTCCAAGGACGCCATCGCCGACGTCGCCGAGGTCCTCCGCGGCGCGGACTTCTACCGCCCGACGCACGAGGTCATCCACGACGCGATCATCGACCTCTACGGGCGCAACGAGCCGGTGGACATCGTCACCGTCGGCCGCGAGCTCGAGCGCCGGGGCGAGCTGCTCAAGATCGGCGGCGCCCCCTACCTCCACACGCTCTCGGCCAACGTCCCGATCGCCTCCAACGCGAGCTTCTACGCCGACATCGTGCGGGAGAAGGCGGTGCTCCGCCGGCTCGTCGACGCGGGCACCCGCATCGTCCAGATCGGATATGCCGGCGAGGGCGACGTCGACGACATCGTCGACCAGGCACAGGCGTCGGTCTTCAAGATCGCCGAGAAGCGCTCCGGCGAGGACTATGCGCCGCTGTCGGCGATCATGGACGGCGTCCTCGACGAGATCGAGGCGATCGCCAACCGCGAGCAGGGGATCTACGGCGTCCCGACGGGCTTCGCCGACCTCGACGACCTCACCAACGGCCTCCACGCCGGACAGATGATCATCGTCGCGGCCCGTCCCGCGATGGGGAAGTCGACCCTCGCGCTCGACCTGTGCCGCGCGGCGTCGATCCACAACGGCATGGCGAGCGTCTTCTTCAGCCTCGAGATGGGGCGCTCGGAGATCACCATGCGCCTGCTGTCGGCCGAGGCGCGGGTGCCGCTCAACCACCTGCGCAACGGCACCATGACCGACGACGACTGGGAGAAGCTCGCCCGGAAGATGCCCGAGGTCTCCGCGGCGCCGATGTTCATCGACGACTCCCCCAACATGACGATGATGGAGATCCGGTCGAAGGCGCGCCGGCTCAAGCAGCGTCACGACCTCAAGCTCATCGTGATCGACTACATGCAGCTGATGAGCTCGGGCAAGAAGGTCGAGAGCCGCCAGCTCGAGGTCTCGGAGTTCTCGCGGCAGATCAAGCTGCTGGCCAAGGAGCTCGAGGTCCCGATCATCGCGCTCTCCCAGCTCAACCGCGGCCCCGAGCAGCGCGGCGACAAGCGCCCGATGATGTCCGACCTCCGCGAGTCGGGCTCCCTCGAGCAGGACGCCGACATGGTGATCCTGCTCCACCGCGACGACGTCTACGAGAAGGAGTCGACCCGCCCCGGCGAAGCTGACCTGATCGTCGCCAAGCACCGCAACGGCCCCACCCGCGACATCACCGTCGCCTTCCAGGGCCACTACAGCCGCTTCGTCGACATGGCCCACGGCTGACCTGGGCCGACGCGGGTGTGACCGACTCGGCCAGCCGCATCTTGGACAATCCTCAGCGTTTTACTGGTGTTCACACCTAGGCTTCCCGAGCAGCCTACGTTCGCCCGGCTGCCCATCGACCCGTAGTTGAAGTGAGATCCGCATGACCCCCGAGGCCCCGGCCGACAAGCCCTTCGAGCCCCGTCCGAGTGAGCCGTTCCGCATCGGCATCGTCCCCAAGCTCCTCACGGCCGTCCCCCTCGCCGCGCTCTGCGTCACGGGGCTGCTGGTGCGGGTTCACCAGCCGGTCCAGGCCACCGTGACCTCGAGCGCCGAGTCCGCGGACGCCTCCGAGTCCGCCGACGCGACGGCGGAGACGACGACCGAGGCCACCGACGATCCGGCCCTGCAGGTGGAGACCACGGACGACGGATCGGCGACGGTCGACACCGCCACGAGTACGACGTCGGGCGCGGTCGTGACCGCCGCGGGCGCCTGGAGCGACCTCCCGGCGGCCGCCCAGGCCGCCTACCAGCGGGCGGCGACGGTGATCGACAGCGCCGACCCCAGCTGCCAGCTCGACTGGACGGTCCTCGCGGCCATCGGCAAGATCGAGTCCGATCACGGCCGCTCCGGCGGGACGACGCTGGACGCCAACGGGGTGGCCACCCCCGCGATCGTGGGCCCGGCCCTCACCGGCGCGGACGGCACCACGGCGGTCGCCGACACCGACGGCGGCAGCCTCGACGGCGACGCCACCTGGGACCACGCCGTCGGCCCGATGCAGTTCCTCCCGGCGACCTGGACCGTCGTGGGCGTCGACGCCGACGGCGACGGACAGCGCAACGCCAACGACATCGACGACGCGGCCCTGGCGGCCGCGGTCTACCTCTGCTCGGGCAGCGAGGACCTCGCGACGACCGCCGGGAAGGAGGCCGCGGTCTACCGCTACAACCACTCCACGTCGTACGTGAGCAGCGTCCTCGCCACCGCGACCGCCTACCAGACCGGCTTCGGCAGCGCCGACGGCAGCGTCGCCACGGCGCTCCTCGACGCACGCGCCGTGACGCAGGTGAGCGACACGACCGCGAGCACCACGAGCAGCAGCTCCACCACCTCGGCCAAGAAGACCGCCACGAAGAGCCTGGCCTCGTCCGCGTCGACCTCGTCGACCGCCGCCACCGGCTCGACGGCCACCTCGACCGCCGTCGCGGCCTCCCCGATCGCGGTCGAGACCGCGACCGCGGCGACGACCGACGATCTGATCGCGCTGGCCACCGAGACGCTGGCGAGCACCTTCCCCGACGCCACCGACGCGGCCTCGGCGCAGGCCCTCGCGGCCCTGGTCGAGGCGCTCACCGGCAAGACCCTCGCCGAGGCCACCGCCGCGATCGGTGACCTCGCCGCGGCGCTTCCCGACACCATCGAGGGCCTCGTGCCCTCTGAGGAGCCCTCCGAGGCGCCGTCCGCCGAGCCGTCCGAGAACACCACCTCCGCGAGCACGGAGGACGCCTCGGGGCAGCAGTCCGGCGAGAAGTCCGGCGCGGCCGACACCAAGACCGCCGCGAGCGACGCGACGGCCTCCGCCACGCCCACCGCGGAGACGACCGCTGCCGCCGCGACGGCTGCCGACCCCGCGGCGCCCAGCAGCTGAGCCTCGCCGCCAGGCCTCGGCCTCGGCGATACTGGCGCGCATGGGGTGGACGTTCACGGGCCCGATCGTCGAGTGGCGCGGCCCCGCGCCGTACCTCTTCCTCCGCATCCCCGAGGACGAGTCCGACGACCTGCGCGAGGCCTCGCGCGAGCTGGCCTACTGGGGGCAGGTGCCGGTCGTCGCCACGATCGGCTCCTGCGAGTTCACCACCGCGCTCTTCCCCAAGGACGGCGTCTACCTGCTGCCGGTGAAGGCCGCCGTCCAGCGCGCGGAGGCCGTCGCCGAGGGAATGTCGGTTGAGGCGACGGTCCGCCTCAGGGGAGGCTGAGCGCGATGTACGTCCCACGGTTCAACCAGATGCCCTCCGGCGAGGTACGCCGTCTGGCGGCTGAGGTCGGCTCGCTCGAGCTGATCACCGTCGACTCCGACGGAGTCCCGCACGCCACCCGGCTGCCGTTCGTCTGGGACGAGGACGATCGCGGCGGTGACGGCGTGGTGCGCGCCCACATGGCGTGGGCGAACCCGCACTGGCGCTCGATCGCGCCCGGCGGCGCGGCGCTGGCGGTCGTCACCGGACCGGAGGCCTACGTCTCGCCCGGCTTCTACGCCGCCAAGCGGGAGCACGGCCGGGTGGTGCCGACCTGGAACTACAGCGCGATCCACCTGCGCGGGACGGTCAGCGTCGTCCCCGACGCGCCGTGGCTGCGGGCGCAGGTCGAGGCGCTCACCGACCACGTCGAGGCCGGCGAGGAGCATCCGTGGCACGTCGGCGACGCCCCCGCCGCCTTCGTCGAGCAGCAGCTCAAGGCGATCGTCGGCATCGAGCTGGCGGTCACCGGCGTCGAGGCGAAGGCCAAGCGCAGTCAGAACCGCGACGACGCCGACCACACCGGGGTCGTCGTGGGCCTCGAGGCCCGCGGCACGGGCCGCGACACGGCGATGGCCGCCCGGATGCGGCTGGACCGCCTCCCCTGACCGAGAACCGGCCCGTCCTCACGACGTCGAGGACATTCCGGCCCTTCGGGGGCGCCGGAAAGGGCCGGAAGGTCGGACGAGCCGAGGCCGGTGCCCGCGCGGGCGCTATGAGCCGAGGATGTCGGTGCGGATCTCGGCCAGGGCGTCGAGCCGCTCCGCCAGGGAGCCGCCGAGATTCCACGACGGCAGGATCAGCTCGTCGAAACCCGCCTCGGCCAGCTGCCCGAAGGCGTCGCGGAGCTGCTCGGGCGACCCGGTCAGCGCCCGTCCCGGCGCCGCCGGCCGCCGCCCCGACACGTCGAACATGATGTTGGCGCTCTTCCACATCTCCGTGTGATCGCGGCCGACGCGGTCGCACGCCTCTCGCAGCAGCGCGAGCTTCGGGATCGCGGTCGAGGGCCCGCCCCAGCTGTTCCACTCGCTCGCGTGGCGTGCGGTGATCCGCAGCATCCGCGGCCCGGCCGTGCCGACCAGGATCGGCAGCGTCGCCTGCACCGGCTTGGGGTCGGCCGGCGCGTCGGTGATCCGGAAGTGCCGGCCCTCGAACGTCGTCCGCGCGTTCGTCAGCAGCGACGACACGATCTGGATCGCCTCCTCGAACCGGTCGACGCGCTCCTTCGGCTCCCGCAGGTCGATCCCGTACGCCGCGTGCTCGTTGATCTGCCAGCCCGCTCCCATGCCGAGGACGAACCGCCCCCCGGACACGTGGTCGATCGTCGCGGCGCGCTTGGCGAGCAGCGCCGGGTGATGGACGGTCGTCGGCGCCACGAGGACGCCCACGCGCACGCGCGAGGTGGTCGCCGCGAGGGCCGGGAGCAGCGCCCACGCCTCGTGGAAGGGCCCCTCCTCGACCTCGGTCGAGCCGGTGTCGGGCATGTAGTGGTCGGCCACCCACACGCCGTGCCAGCCCGCCTCGACCGCCCACCGCGCCTCGGCGAGGATCTCGTCGACGGGACGCGAGGTGTGGGGCCAGAGCGAGATCTTCACGGCCCTTACTCAAGCACCTTCGCGAAGAAGTGCGTGGCGTAGGGGTTGTCGTTGTAGCGCTCGATCCGCTCGTAGCCGCAGCGCAGGTAGAGCGCGACGGCCTCGGTCAGGACGTCGCCCCGGGTGTCGAGCCGCACGACCGTGTGGCCGAGCCGCCGGGCCTCCTCCTCCAGCGCGCCCAGCAGCCGCCGCCCGAGCCCCCTTCCTCTCGCCGACGGCGAGACCCACATCCGCTTGATCTCCGCGGTGCCGTCGTACGGGCGGACGCCGCCGCCGGCCAGCGCCTCCCCGCCCTCGCCCGGTGCGACGAGGCCGCGTGCGACGAGAAACGTGCCGTACGGCGGGCGGAGCTCGGCCAGGTCGGACTCCACCAGCGGGCCGGGATCGAAGCCGATGTCGAACCGCTCGTCCAGCTCCGCGAAGTAGCGGTCCATGCACTCCCGGGCGACCGGCGATCCGGGATCGACCGCCTCGAAGTCCGGCACCGCCGGTGTCGCTGACGCGTCGCTCACGACTGACGCGTCAGCGCGAGCACCGGGATGGTCCGGATCCCGGCCGTCTTTGCCTCGTAGTCGGCGAAGCCCGGGTAGAGCGCCTTCTGCCGGTCGAAGACCGTCGTGCGCTCCGGCTCCGGCAGGTCGCATACGGAGACCGCGACGTTCTCATCGCCGATCTCGATGGCGGCGCTGCCCGCGGCGACGGCGTTGAGATACCAGTCCGGGTTGGTCGGGGCGCCACCGCGCGAGGCGAACACGTAGACCGTCGCCGGGTCGGACTCGTCGGCGAGGTACATCATCGGCGCCACGTGACGCTTCCCGGAGCTGCGGCCGATGTGGTGCAGGAGGAGCATCGGCGCCCCCTCGAACTGGCCGCCGACGCGGCCGTGGTGCTCGCGGAAGTCCGCGATGACCTGCGCATTGAAGTCGCTCATGCCCCGATCGTAGGTCGGTCCTGTGCGGGCTCGCCCGGCGCGACGGCGCCTACGACGAGGGCTCGAGCCGCTCCCGCAGGCGCTCCGCGACACCGGTGAGGGCGAAGACGAGAAGCGCCAGTGCGGCGCCCGGCCACACGCCGTACCAGGGCTGCTGGTAGAGGTAGTTCAGGCTCGCGAACAGCATGGCGCCCCAGGACGGCTGAGGCGGCTGCGCCCCCAGGCCCAGGAAGGACAGCGCCGCCTCCGAGAGGACGGCGGTGCCCACGGCGAGGCTGCTCTGGATGAGGAGGGGGCCGACCGCGTTGGGCAGGATGTGGACGAAGAGGATGCGGAACCCACCGGCCCCGCAGGCGCGTGCTGCCTGGACGTAGTCGCGTTGTCGTTCGGTGAGGACGAGGGCTCGGGTCAGGCGGGCGAAGATCGGCGCGGTGCCTGGCGCGAGCGCGAACGCCGTCTGCCAGGTTCCCGGACCGATCACGGTCACGACGGCGACGGCGATGAGGATGGCCGGCAGCGCGAGGAGGATGGACGAGATGCCCATGAGCACGGAGTCGACGAGGCCGCCGACATAGCCGGAGACGAGTCCCATGACGACCCCGACCCCGCCGCCGAGCGCGACCGAGACGACGCCGACGAGAAGCGAGACGCGGGTCCCGTAGACGAGTCGGCTCAAGAGATCCCGCCCGAGCTCGTCGGTGCCGAGGGGGAATCCGGGACTTCCCAGGCCGAGCAGCTCCGACCCGGGGTGCTGTGCGACCGGGTCGTGGGGCGCGATCAGCGGGGCGAACACGGCGACGAGGACGATCGTCAGCAGCCCGAGTACCGCGAGCGAGCCGAAGCCGCCGCGCAGCACGCGGGCCACACGCGCCCCGCGTGGCGATCGCAGCTCGTCGGGCACGGCCGGCAGCGGCACCGGGCCTTCCGTCGGCGTGATGTCCGGACCGAGTCCAGGGTCCTGAAGGGTCATGAGAGCCGGATCCTCGGGTCGATCAGCGCGTGCAGGACGTCGGTCAGCAGATTGATCAGGACGATGATCAGCACGAAGATCAGCAGCGTCCCCTGCACGATGGCGTAGTCCCGGTTGGCGATCGAGCTGATCAGGAGGCTGCCGATCCCTGGCCACGAGAAGACGGCCTCGACCACCACGGATGCCCCGATGAGTCGCCCGAGCGTGACGCCGAGCATCACCACGACCGGCCCCATCGCGTTCCGCAGGACGTGGATGCCCACGACTCGTCGCTCGGCGATGCCTTTCGCCCCGGCCGTCCGGACGTAGTCCTTGCCCAGCTCCTCGATCACGGCCGCCCGCACGATGCCGATCAATGCGGCAGCCGTGGGGAGGCCGAGGGTCACGGCGGGCAGCAGGACCGACTTCAGGTTGCCGACGACGCTGTCGGTCATCGGGATGTAGCCGCCCGGCGGAAGCCAGCCGAGGGTGACGGAGAACAGCAGGATCGCGAGGATGCCGAACCAGAAGTTGGGGACGGCCAGCAGCACGCTCTGGTAGACCGAGGCCGCGAAGTCGGCCAGGCGACCGCGCCGTAGCGCCGCCATCACCCCTAGGGGCAGCGCGACCAGGAGAGTCACCCCCATGGCCACCAGGGCGAGCTCGCCGCTGGCCCACAGGCGCCTGCCGATGAGCTCGCTCACCGGGTAGTGACTGAACGCGGACGTCCCGAGATCGCCGCGGAGGACGCGGAGGAGCCAGATGCCGAACTGCTCGAGCAGCGGACGGTCGAGGCCGAGTTGGTGCCGGAGAGCGGCGACGGTCTCCGGTGAGGCGTCCGGCCCCGCGAGCACGTCGGCCGGATTCCCCGGCAGCAGACGCAGCAGCAGGAAGATCGCGATCGACGAGACGAGGAGGACGGGAAGGATGTGCAGAACGCGCACGGCGACGTAGCGGATCACCGGGCACTGCTCCCGGCGCCCTCGGGTCGGCAATCGGCCTTCGTCATCAACTCAGCCCCTCGTCTCCACGTCATGCGCCTGGGATCCTGACCACTCGCCGTCGTACGACGCCGCGTCCCTGCCCTGGGCGCCCGTCCGACAACGCTGGCGGCGGTTCTCAAGCAATGGTATACTGAATGGTACACCGAAAGGAACGGCCGTAGGGACGATCCTCGGGATGCACACCCGACAGGCGCGTAGGAGGAGTAGTGGTTCTGATGAGCGACCTGAGCCCTCGCCGGCAGCCACCCGTCCGCAGGTCGGACGACATCTACGCCAAGATCCGGCGCGAGATCGTGCGTGGAGGTCTGCGACCGAACCAGAGGATCGCCGAGATCGAGCTCGCCGAATGGCTCAAGGTGAGCCGTACGCCGGTGCGTGAGGCCCTTCTGCGGCTCGAGCTCGACGGGCTGGTGGCGACCGATCGCCGAGGCTGGATGGTCTACGAGCACACCGCGAAGGAGATCGAGGAGATCTTCCAGTGCCGGATCGCGCTGGATAGCTACGCGACGCGCTGCGCGGCGCTTCAGCGCACGGATGCCCAGCTCGCGGACATCCAGGCGGTCAGGTCGGCGGCGGTCGACATCGACCCCACCCACGCCGAGGAGCTGGTGCAGTCCAACGACCTGTTCCACGATCTCGTCATCGACGCCGCGGCGAATCCGTTGATGACGAGGCTGATCGAGCAGAGCCGGGTGTATCACTTCAACCGCCGGGTCGCGATCGGATACACGCCCACCGAATGGGAGCGGTCCCATGCCGAGCACGCCGCCATCGCGGACGCCATCGCCCGGCAGGACGCCGACGAGGCCGAGGGCCTGGCGCGAGCTCACATCTCGTGGGCGCTCGAGAGGACGCTCGCGACGTTGGATGCGGCCGAGCGTCTCTAGGGACGGGGCGATCGTGAAGGTCAAGCGAGCACGCGAGTCGGGAAGGTCGCCCGACGGCGCCCTCCTCGAGGTCGAGGGCCTCGAGGTGGAGTTCCGATCCGCCGGGGGCGCCGTCAAGGCGATCGACGGCGTGTCGCTCAGCCTCGGCGAGGGGGAGACCCTCGCGCTGCTGGGCGAGTCGGGCTCGGGGAAGTCGGTGACCGCGCAGGCGATCATGGGCATCCTGCGCTCCCCGCCCGGATTCGTGACCGGTGGTCGGATCCGCTACCGCGGCACCGACATCCTGGGGCTCTCGCAGCGGGAGCACCGAGCGCTCCGAGGACCGGAGCTGTCCATGGTCTTCCAGGACGCGCTGTCGGCGCTGAATCCGGTCTTCCCCGTCGGGTGGCAGATCGCGGAGATGTTCCGCGTGCACCGCGGCACGAACCGGTCCGACGCCCAGCGTGCGGCGGTGGCCCTGATGGACCGAGTGCAGATCCCCGACGCCCGGCGCCGCGCCAGGGCCTATCCGCACGAGTTCTCCGGCGGGATGCGCCAGCGCGTCATGATCGCGATGGCGATCGCGCTCGACCCGGCTGTCCTCATCGCCGACGAGCCGACGACTGCGCTCGACGTGACCGTCCAGGCGCAGATCATGGCGCTGTTCCGCGAGCTCCAGGAGGAGCGCGAGATGGGACTGATCCTGATCACCCACGATCTGGGAGTGGTGGCGGACGTGGCCGACAGGATCGCCGTCATGTACGCGGGGCGGATCGTGGAGCAGGCGAGCGTCTACGACGTCTATGCCGGCCCGGCTCACCCGTACGCCGAAGGGCTGCTGGAGTCGATCCCCCATCTCGAGCAGAAGGGCAAGGGGCTGATGGCCATCAAGGGCTCTCCCCCGAGCCTCGCCGCGATCCCGCCGGGCTGTGCGTTCAGCCCGCGCTGCCGGCATGCCGAGGAGATGTGCTTCTCCGGTCCGCCACCGGCACTGCGCGTCGTCGGGCCGGGCCGGACGTCGGCGTGCCACTTCTCGGAGCGGATGCTCGTCCCGAAGGCGGCGCGTGATGAGACGGGCTGAGCGGGCGGAGGTCGTCCTCGCTGTCGACGATCTCGAGAAGCACTATCCGGTCAAGGCAGGCCTCTCGTTGCGCGCGGCCGGCCGGGTGAGGGCCGTCGACGGTGTCTCGTTCGAGCTGCGCCGCGGCGAGACGCTGGGGATCGTCGGCGAGTCCGGTTGCGGCAAGTCCACGCTCGGCAGGACCCTCATGCGGCTCGAGGAGCCGACCGGTGGTCGCGTCACGTTCGACGGCGCCGACGTGTTCGACCAGTCGCGTGCGGGACTTCGCGCGATGCGTCGCGACATGCAGATGATCTTCCAGGATCCCTACGCCTCCCTGAACCCGCGGATGACGGTCGCGGAGATCGTCGAGGAGCCCTTCAAGATCCATCACGGTGTCGTGCCGAAGTCGGATCGCAGGCGGCGCGCGGCCGAGCTGCTCGAGCTCGTCGGCCTGCGGCCGGAGCACCTCGACCGCTACCCCCACGAGTTCTCGGGCGGGCAGCGCCAGCGGATCGGCATCGCGAGGGGCCTCGCCCTCAATCCCAAGGTGCTGGTGTGCGACGAGCCGGTCTCGGCGCTCGACGTATCGGTCCAGGCTCAGGTGGTGAACCTCCTCGAGGAGCTCCAGGACGAGCTGAACCTGGCCTACGTGTTCATCGCCCACGACCTCTCGATCGTTCGGCACATCTCGGACCGGGTCGCCGTCATGTACCTCGGCAAGATCGTGGAGATGGGCGAGGTGGACGAGATGTACGTTCGCCCGACCCATCCCTATACGCAGGCGCTCCTGTCGGCGGTGCCGGTCCCCGATCCGGCGTCTCGGGGGACCCGCGAGCAGATCGTCCTGTCGGGCGACCTGCCGAGTCCGGCGGATCCGCCGAAGGGCTGCCGCTTCCACACCCGCTGCTGGAAGGTGCAGGAGATCTGTCGTGTCGAGGAGCCCGCTCTGACCGTGCGCGCGGACGGAGTCGGCGCGCACCTCTCGGCCTGCCACTTCGCCGAGCCGTCCCCGGCCTAGCCGCGACCCGTCGCTCGTTCGGACGGACGGCGCGACAGCGTTGACGACTGCATTCCACTCGGTATACCGTACGGAATGCACCAACGGCGGTGCCCAGGGACCGAAAGAAGATCGACGAAGGGGCAAGCGCGTGTTTGGTGAGATCGAGATTTCTCGCAGGGCGGTACTGATCGGGTTCGGGACCCTCGGCGGCGGCGTGGCACTCGCCGCCTGCTCGAGCTCCCCGTCGTCGTCCGGCTCAGGTGGCACGGGGAAGGCCGGCGGGACGCTGCGGACGGGCATCCCGGCCGACATCGCCACGATCGATCCCCATCAGTTCGACAACACCACGTCGCAGACGACCTGGCTCGCCTACGACCGGCTCATCCGCTACGACGAGAAGCTGAACCCGACGCCGCTGCTGGCCGAGAGCTGGGATCTCTCCAGTGACGCCAAGACGCTGCAGTTCTCGCTCCGCAAGGGCGTGGAGTTCCACTCGGGCCGAGAGTTCACCAGCGAGGACGTGAAGTACAACCTCCAGCGGGTGCAGAACCCCGAGACCGCCTCGGGGCAGTTCAAGGGATTCAGCTCCTGGTGGACGTCGATCGAGACGCCGGACAAGTACACGATCGTCCTGAAGTCGGACTCGCCCCGCCCCGGAGCCTTCGACCTCTTCGAGTTCCTCAACATGGCCGACAAGGACACGCTCGAGGGACCGGATGCCCAGACCAAGACCGTGGGGACGGGCCCGTTCCTCTTCGAGGAGTGGATCCCGGGCGAGTCGATGCGCCTCACGCGCAACGAGAGCTACTGGGACTCCGGGAGCCCGCTGCTCGACGGCATCGAGGTCAAGGTCTTCGGCAGTGCGCAGGCGATGGTCGCCTCCGTTCGCGCCGGCGCGATCGACCTCGCCCTCCAGTTCCCCGTCAGCGACGCGCTCCGCCTGCAGAAGGACGACAGCTTCCAGGTCTCCATCAACCCGAACAGCGGCCAGTTCTACATGCTGCCCACCAACACCAAGGTGGCGCCGCTGGACGACAAGCTCGTCCGCCAGGCGTTGAGCTACGCGTTCGACCGCGAGCGCTTCACGAAGACCGTGTGGGGCGGCCTCGTGGATCCCAAGGTCCTTCCCTGGGCTCCGTCCGGGCCGGCGTACGACGCCACGAAGAACGAGCAGTACGCCTTCGACCTCGACAAGGCGAGCGCGCTGCTGAAGGAGGCCGGGGTGTCGGACTTCTCGCTCGACGTGATCTTCGCGGCCGGGAACAACGAGATCGCCACCGCGCTCACGATGTACCAGTCGGACCTGGCGAAGATCGGCGTGACGCTCACGCTCAAGCAGATGGACCGGCCGGCGTGGCAGACCACCCTGAACTCCTTCGACTACGGCGGCCTCGACATGCACCAGGGCGCCTATGCCCAGCTCGAGTCGAGCTCGATGTTCTTCCTCAGCAACAACTTCAACCCCGAGACGAACACGCAGAACTTCCACGACGACCGCTACAGCCAGCTGGTGGCGGAGGTGTCGACCGAGGGCGACGAGCAGAAGCGCAAGGAGCTCTACGGAGAGCTCAACGACGTCATGCTCGACAACTGCACCCAGCTGATCGTGTCGCCCGCGCCCGGGATCGCCGTGGCCTCCACGAAGGTCCAGGGCCTGACGTGGAACCTCCACGAGAGCATCGACTACGGGTCGGTCTCCCTGTCCTGAGTGGAGAACAGGGGTCGGGGACCATGGCATGACCGGCACAGGTCGTGCGGAAACACGGAGAGGTAGTCGTTGTCGTGAAACTCGTCGAATGGAAGTCGATCAGTCTCGAGCTCGCCCAGAAGGCGGTCGACGGCGTGATCGCGCAGGCTGAGCAGGACGGCCGGGAGCCGGTCGCGATCGCCGTGACCGACGCACGCGGGGATCTCGTCGCCTTCGCGCGGATGGACGGCGACGGTGACTTCTCGGGCACCGTCGCCCGTCGCAAGGCGTACACCGCGGTGCGGATCGCCACCGACACCGGCGCCTGGCGTGACCGCATCACCGGCCAGGGACGGACGGTCAGCGACTACCGGGAGCCGGACCTCATCCCGTTCCAGGGCGGCGTCGCCATCCGCGTGGACGGCCAGATCGTCGGAGGGATCGCCGTGAGCGGCCGCAACGGGCCGGAGGACGAGGAGCTGGCCAGGCTGGGACTTCGGCACGCCGGGTTCGAGGCCTAGTGGTGGCTGCATGAGTGACACCGCCGACTTCTCGGACCAGTTCCCGAGCCGACGAGACGAGGTGCTGATCCCTCGGATCGTCGACGTCCCGTGGGTCGACTGCGCTCCGGCGCAGCTGGCCGCGCACCCCGACAGCAACCCGACTCCCGGTCAGTGCGCGAAGATCCTGAGCACCGGCACCGGCGGAGCGACGAGTCTGGACGGGCAGCTGCGGATGTCGACGAGGATCACCCACGTCGCTCCAGGGGCGACCGACCCGTTCTACACGTACCACCCGTGCATCGAGGAGATGTACTCCCTGAGCGACAGCCATCTGGCCCCCGCCGGAAGCTACAACTTCCGGCCGCCGGGAATCGTGCACGGCTCCGGGACGCCGCGGTTCAACGACAAGGGCTTCACCTTCTTCCACCGGATCGGCGCGCTCGACGAGGACGTCTTCCTCAGGCCCCCACCCGAGCTCGATCGCGACGCCTACGCGTTGACGGACGAGTACCGCATCTGGCCGGTCCGGCACGCGAGCTGGTACGACGCGAACCAGGCGGTCTGGCACGACACCGAGACGGGCCCCTGGCGTGGGACGAGGCACAAGTGGCTGAGCCGGAACCGGCTCACCGGAGGGGGCACCCTGCTCCTGGAGGTGCCACCCGGCTGGACCGGCGAGGGCAGCCAGGCCAAGGGCCTCGTCGAGGAGTTCGTCGTCCACGGCGACATCACGGCGGGCGGGCTCCACTTCAGCCGCTGGGGCTATGCGAGCCGGCCCGCGGGCCGCCCGGCCGGCGACTACCTCACGTCCCTCGGCGCGACCGTCCTCTGCGTGTGGGACTACGACGAGCTCACGGACTGAGGACCTCGATGGACACAACGACGTGGAGCGTCGCGCGGATCGCTGCCGCGGTCGCCGCGGGCGAGACCACCGTCGCAGGCGTGGTCGACGCGCACCTGGACCGGGTCGAGGCGTGGAACCCACTGCTCAACGCCGTCGTCACCGTGCCCGGGGAGCTGGCGCTCGAGGCTGCCCGGGCGGCGGATCGCCGTCTCCGGTCGGGACAGCCGCCGCGGCCGCTGGAGGGCGTCCCGTTCGTCGTCAAGGACACCATCGCGACGGCGGGGGTGCGCACGACGTACGGCTCTCGGCTCTATCGCGACTTCGTCCCGGCTGAGAGCGCGGTCGCCGTGACCCGGCTCCAGGAGGCCGGTGCGATCCTGCTCGCCAAGGCCAACGTGTCCGAGTTCGGCCACGACCCGTACTGCAACACCTACAGCGAGCAGTTCGGGATGACCCGCAACCCGTGGGATCCCGGACGGACGGCGGGTGGATCCAGCGGCGGGGTCGCCGCGGCCGTCGCCGTCGGCATGGCTCCGCTCGGACTGGCGACCGACTGGGGCGGCTCGATCCGCGGCCCGGCGGCGTTCTGCGGGATCTACGGACTGCGGCCGACCCCGGGGCGGGTGCCGGTCTATCCGCACGAGACGCTGTCCGGGTTCGCCTGGGACCAGCCCGTGGAGGACGTGCAGGGTCCGATCGCCCGGCATCCCGGCGACCTGCGGGCCGCGCTGCGCGTCATCGCGGGCCCGGATCCGCGCGCGCCGCAGTCGCTGGCGTCGTACTCTCCCGAGGCATCGACGTCGTCTCGCGTGCGGGTGGCCTACGCCGGCGACTTCGACGGCCGGCTGCCGGTCGAGCCGTCCGTCGCCTCGGCATGCCGCGGACTCGTGGACACGCTGGCCGCGATCGGTGTCGACGTCGCGGACGCCGCGCCGGCGTCCGTCCCGCGGCTGGTCAGCGAGACGCTGGACGGGGTCCGTCCGGTCGGGCTGGTCATGCGCTACGGCGAGCGCTTCCAGCAGGATCCGGACTCCCTGGGACAGTTCCTCCGGGAGCAGGTCGCCCGCGCGATGAGCTCGGACCTGGCGGCGCTGGCTGCGGGCGAGCGCGCACGCACGCGCCTGTGGCACGCGATGCGGGAGTTCATGGCCGACTACGACGTCCTGGCGACGCCGACCTGGGGCTTCGCGCCGTTCTCCCTCTCCTCCGCGGCGGCACGCACCCAGAACGGCATCGCGCTCGGAGCGCCGGAGTTCTGGCAGTACACGCTGAGCACGCAGCTGTTCAGCGTGCTGGGCTACCCGGCGATCTCGGTGCCGGCAGGGCTGACACCCGAGGGGCTGCCGGTGGGTGTCCAGCTCGCGGCCGTGCCCGGACGGGAGGGTCTCCTGATCGACCTGGCGGAGGCGCTCGAATCCGTGTGCGGGCCGGCGCCGGCGCCTCCGGCTCGGCCCGTCGGCGAGGTGCCGCCGGTCGTCGACCCCGCCTTCGCCCTGCCCTATCAGCCCACTGTCAGCCCACCTGAGACCGAACGGAGCGCGAGACGATGGTAGCGGACGTGAGCACCAACCCGGGCATGAGCCCCAGAATGAGCCTGGCCATGGCGATGACGGTCCTGCGGGGATGCCAGGAGTACGCCGCCGAGCGGGGGCACACGGTCACGGTGAGCGTCGTCGACGCCGCCGGCCGGCTGATGCTCACCGTGCGTGGCGACGGCACCGGCTTCTTCACGCCCGAGACCTCCCGGGGAAAGGCCGTGGCGGCCGCGGGCTTCCGCCGCCGCACCAGCGACCTGGACCGTGAGGCGGGCTCCGGCTTCTTCGCGGCGGTGCCGGCCCTGCTGACCGACCAGATCCTCACCTCGCCGGGCGGAGCACCGCTCCTTCTCGAAGGCGGGATCATCGGCGCCGTGGGTGTCGGCGGCGCCCCGGCTGAGGTCGACCAGGAGTGCGCCGACGCGGGCGCCGAGCTCCTGGTCGCCACCTACGCCGCCGGGGGCGTCGCGTGAGCGAGTTCGCCGTCCTCGACGACCTCTATGACGCCGCCCGGGCCACCCTCTCCGTCGACCGCTGGAACCACCTGGTGGGGGGCGCCGGTCTGGAGCGGACCGTGGCGGCCAACCGCGCTGCCTTCGACGACTGGGCCTTCCGGCCGCGTGTCCTCACGGGCATCGAGCATGCGGACACGTCGTGCGAGTTCCTCGGCATCCCCCTGGCGGCCCCGATCATGACCGCGCCCGTGGGCTCGGACGGGCTGTACCACGAGCAGGGCCACAAGGCGGTCGCTCGCGCGAACGCGGCCGCCGGCACCGCGTCGGTCGTTCCCGCAGCGTCGACGTTCTCCCTGGAGGAGATCGCGGCCGCCGCTCCCGCGGCGATGGGCATGTTCCAGCTCCATGCCGCCGGCCATCCCGACGAGTTCCTGCGGCTGGCCGCTCGCGCTGCGCAGAGCGGCTACCGCGCGCTCTGCGTGACCGTCGATCACCCCACGAGGGGCTGGCGTGACCGCAACCTCCGTGACGGCTTCGTCCCTCCCGCCGAGTTCATCGGCGGCAACTACGAGACGGGGCCCGACGGCGCGCTCTCACGCCAGCTGGGACGCACCAAGGGCCGGCTCTGGAGCTGGGACGACCTGCGGGCGGCCATGGACGACGTGGAGCTCCCCGTCGTCATCAAGGGGATCCTGACCGGCGAGGATGCGGAGCTTGCCGTGGATCTGGGCGCGGCTGGGCTGGTCGTCTCCAACCACGGCGGCCGTCAGATCGACGGAGCCGTCGCGTCGCTACGGCAGCTGCCCGAGGTGGTCGAGGCGGTCGCGGGTCATTGTGCGATCGCCGTGGACGGAGGTGTGCGCCGGGGAACCGACATCCTCAAGGCGCTCGCCCTGGGCGCGGATGTCGTGCTCGTGGGCCGGCCGATCATGGTCGGTCTCGCCGCCGCGGGCGAGGCCGGCGTCGCCGCCGTGCTCCGCATCCTCCGGGAGGAGCTCACGGCGACGATGACCCTGACGGGTCGCCCCACCGTCGCCAGCGTCGACGCCTCGCTGCTCGTGGATGCTCGTCGGTGATCCCGAATCCCGCGGATGAGGCGCCCGCGGCCGGCCGGCCCACGGCCGCACGGGGGCGCGGCGGAGGCGTGGCC
>NZ_JASGDD010000002.1:0-5338 GCF_047607365.1 Nocardioides sp.
CCTCCTTCTGATCGGTGATGCGATGAGTGGTGGGTGAGTGCCCAGACCCGGCAGACCGGGCCCCGAGACCGACTCTCGCTCAAGCCTTCGCCTCGGACAATGGGGACCATTCCCCATCGTCACGCCCCTAATCCAACGATCTTCCGGCGCGGCCGGGCTGGTCCGGACATCCCTTGATCTTGAGCGCGAGCGCCCCGGGTCAAACCTCGAACCCGGTCCTACTCGGGGGCGGGGTGCGAAAGCTCGAAGACGTCGAGGTACTCCGAGCCCAGGCGCAACCGGGCATATCGGTCGATCAGGGTGAGGGCCGCGACGATCTGCTCGCGGGTGGTCTTGATCGTCAGCTTCTCACCGAAGAGCTCGATGAGCGTCATGTGGTTGGGCAGGTAGATGCCGAAGCCCCAATGACCCCCGGTGCCGTAGCCGTCCGGATTCGCCGCGACCGAGAAGGCGTCGTACAGCACGAACACGACGCTGCCGTCGCGCAGGCTCAGGTGGGAGACGCGGGGCCCGAAGTGCTCCCGCACCAACCGCGCCACGTCGATCGCCTCGAGCGGCTGGCCGTTCATGATGCCCCCATCCCTGTGATCTCCGACGCAGCTCAGCCGTGTGGGTCGTGTGCGAGCGCGATGTCGTAGAACGCTCCGGGATCGCTCCGAAGGAGCTCGAACCCCTCCTCGGCACGCCACGCGTACCGGCCCTCTCGGCGTCGTGCCTGCCAGCGCCAGGTGTAGGTGAACAAACTGCCGCCTCCAGCGAGCGTCCACGACCGGGTCACGTCCGAGGTCACAGGCCTGACTGGTCGACCGGCAGATGGGTGGCGTCGAAGACCTCGACGTACTCAGCACCCAACCGAAGCCGTACATAGCGATCGACCAGCGTCAGCGCGGCAATGACCTGCTCCGGCCTCTCTCGCAGCGTGATCCGCTCGCCGAGAAGTTCGACCAACGAGACGCCTCCAGGGAGCACCAGTCCGAAGCCCCAACTTCTCCCGCTGCCATAGTCATCGCGCACGCCGACACAGGTGAAGGCGTCGAATACGACGAAGCGAACAGAGCCGTCCTCCTCAATCATCAGGTTCGAGACACGATGCGCGAAGTGCGAGCGGACGATTCGAAGAATGTCCACTGGTTGAAGCGCGTCCCCTGTCATGCGACCGATCCTCTCTCAGACCTTGACAGCCGTCATCGACGACTTGTCGAAGACGTGACCCTTATCAATCAAAAAGTTCAGTTCGTTGCGCAGCGCTCCAGGGAACTCGTAAGGGTTTGTGGGAGAAGTGGATGGTCATGGCATCCTCCCATCACTCCACAGACCGCGTGGTGACCGCGGCCGCGCCACCTGCGCCACCTGCGCTGCGTTCGCCTGTTCGATCTGGTCACAGATCGGCGAGGTACCGCTGCGCTTCCTCCGCCGAGATGGTGCACGGGTGATAGCCGTCGTTCAGCCAGTACGTCCCACACACCCCACAGAGAAGAATCTCCCCCTGGGCGGCGATCGAGTCTCCCAGCAGCCTCGGCTCACCCGGCACGATGGCAGCGACCGAGCCCGCCCAGCGAGCCCGACAAGTCGGGCAACCGCCGAACCAGCCGAGACGGCCATCCGCCTCGACGTCGCTCACGTCGCCGACTGCCTGACCGCAGCCAGCTCCTGCGGCGTCAGATTGAAGGCGCTGCCCGGGATGTTCACCATGACGCCGGTCATCGGTTTCCCCTCGTGCGGAGGGACAGCGGAGCGAGCATGCGGGCGAACGGGCGTGAGATCCATCCGGACAGCCGGCGGCGACGGGCGGCGAGGCGACGGCGTACGTCGGCCCACGGGATGGATGCGGGCGAGAACCAGGCGAGCGGCCGGCGCCAGAGCGGCTGCGACCTGCGCATCCGCCTCACCTCCGCGCGGACGTCGGTCCAGTAGGCGCGCACCTCGTCGTCGGTGGGCGCGACGGGGCCGAAGACGTGCTCGTCGGCCCGCGCGGCGAGCACCGCCGACGTGTCCGAGGAGAACCTCTCCGCGAGCAGCTGCCCGTTCTCGGCACGGGTGTTGCTGTAGGGGAGCTTCAGGCCGAGGTCGCGGGCCCGGTCGGCGACCTCCTTCCAGCCGCCGCTGAGCCGGGCGGTCGGGTCGGCCGCCTTGCGCCGCCGCCGTCGGCGGATCCGCTTGATCAGCAGGATCCCCCACAGCGGGGAGGTGATCAGCGCGACCTTGCCGGCCGTGACCGCGACCGCGAGGGCGTCGCCGACGAGGGCCCAGAGGTCGAACTTCGACTTCTTGTCATCGCCCTGCTGGAGGTTGGCGCCGGCCTCCTTGGGCTCGCCGGGCGTCTGCGGCGGCTGCAGCACCTGCGGCTGCGGGTCGTCGTTGGGGTCCTCCTTGGGCCGCTGGAGGATCTGCTGGTCCGGCGGGGTCGGGTCGAACGCGACCCAGCCGACGTCGTCCAGCTTGACCTCCACCCAGGCGGCCATGTCCTTGCCCTGGACCGTGACCTCCGACGTGGTGCTGTCCGAGGGCGTCCGGAACCCGATGACGACGCGGGCCGGAAGGCCGCGCATCGACTGCGCGGCCAGCGCCATGGCGGCGGCGTACTGCTCGTCGTCGCCGATGGGCTGGGTGTTGAGCTTGGTGAGGAGCTGGATCCGGCTGTAGCCGTGACCGGCCGGGACGTTGCCGTCGCCGTCGCTGAAGAAGCCCTTGTTCTTGAAGGCGGCCGTGAGGAACTGCAGCCAGGCTCCCTCGGTGCCGCCGGCGAACTCGTCGTTGCCCTGCCACTGCTTGACCCGATTGACGAGCTCCTCCGGGACCATCTTCGGGTCGGGCAGGTCGACCGAGTGGTCGGCCTCGGTCTGCGCGATGGTCTCGGCCTTGGGCTGCTCGGTCACGTCCGAGTGCAGCAGGAAGGTCGAGCCGGGGGCCACCAGCCGCGGGTTGGCCATGGTGCCGGTCTCGGAGTTGTAGACCAGGCCGGCGGTCGCGGCCGGGTCCCCCTCGACCTCGATCGTCTCGGTGTCGCCGATGGTCGGCACCCACGGGTCGTGGTAGTCGGTGTCGAGGACCGTGATCTCGACCTCGGTCGCGTCGGAGTCGGCGGTGGCGTCCGACCGCAGCCGGCGGAAGGTGCCGGAGTCCGAGGCGGAGTCGGGGCCGCCGGCGACGTTCCAGACGATGCCGTCGTAGTAGTCCATCGTCGCGAGCCGGACCAGCGACCCCTTGGTCAGTCCCTTCACCGAGAACATCTGCTTGTTCTTGGCGGTGTCGGAGTTGACGTAGGAGCGGTACTTCGAGAGCGGGCTCGGGTAGTCCTGCGGGTTGAAGGGAGGCTCGACGTAGTCGCGCAGCACATGGCGCTCGGCGTTGGCGGTGAGGCCGGGGGTGGCGATGCCGGCGGCGCCGGCCGCGATGCCGACCACGACCGCCGTCATGAGCACGCGGCGGCCCCACCGGGCCTTGATGTGCCGCAGCGCGCGCATCCGCAGCCACACCACGAGCGCGATCGCGAGGACGAGGCCGCGCAGGACGACGTGCTGGGCGTCGATGTCCCCGAAGGCGGCAGCCGCGACGAACAGCCCGGCGATCGCCACGCCGGCCAGGGCGGGCCAGCGGCTGCGCCACAGGAAGACGCCCGCGAGGAGTCCGGCCACGAGGCCGCAGATGAGCGGGACGACGAGCAGCCCCTCGGTGTCGGCCAGCGGCACGGGGGCGGTCAGGGAGTCGCGCCAGGACTCGACGGCGCCGTGGAGCAACTGCCGGATGGCCGTCGCGTTCGGACCGATCCCGGAGGTGGCGGCGTCGGGCACCGCGAGCCCCGGCCCGGCGACGAGATAGCCGAGCGCGAGCAGCAGGGCGGTCGCCCAGGGGCCCAGGCGCAGCAGGTGGCCAGCGAGCGCGACCAGCGCGCCGAGCACCAGCCCTCCCCCGACGGCGACGAGCCAGCGCTGGCCGGCCCACGCGTCGCCGAACGGCCAGGCCGCGACCAGGCCGAGGCCGATGACGAGGACCAGGTCGAGGAGTACGACGAGGGGCGATCCCGTGTCGCGCGAGCCGCGCAGCGAGGTGGCCGAGACGGTCCGCGACAGCCGGCTGCGGCTGGCGGCGCGCTCGTCGGTCACGGCGTGGCTCACAGCGACGCCCTCCTCAGCAGTGTCGAGAGCTCCTCGAGGTCGGGCACGGTCACGAAGGTCAGGTCGCCCATGCGGCGGACCACCGAGTCCTCGCCGCTGACGCAGCGCACCGCGAGGACGCGGACGTCGGGGCCAAGGTAGCGGCGCGCGCGGCGGAACTCGGCGATCTCGGCGAGCGTGCCGCCGAGCAGGACGGCGACGCTGGCCGCCGCGTGCTCGGGCGCGAGGCCGCGCGTGACGCTCGAGAGCCGGTCGGCGGAGCGGGCGTACTCCACCCCCGAGAGCTGGTCGAGCATCTGCCTGCTGGTGCGGGCGCGCAGGACCTGGTCGGAGGTGACGGCGCTCAGCGTCTGGCCGTCGGCGAGGACCTTGTTGCCGAGCGAGCCGGCGATCGAGATCGCGAGCTCGAACTCGTCGTCGTCGGCGTAGTCGTCGACGCGCGAGGAGATCACCAGCAGCATGTGGGAGCGCCGGGTCTCCTCGAACTGACGGACCATCAGGCGGCCGGAGCGGGCACTGGTCTTCCAGTGGATGTGACGGCGGTCGTCGCCCGGCACGTAGTCCCGCAGGGCGTGGAAGGCGACGTCGGACTCGGTCAGCTTGCGGACGCTGTTGCCCTCGAGGTCACGGATGAGTCCCGCCGCGGAGCTCTCCACCCGCGTCGTACGCGGGTGGACGTAGAGGATGTCCTCCTCCGTGAGGTCCTGCTCGCGGCGGAGCAGGGACAGCGGGTCTGCCCGGACCGAGGTCACCGGGCCCACGGGAAGCACCGCGCGACGGGCCGTGGGGATGGCGAAGAGCTCCTCGTGCTGGGCGCCCGCGGCGAGGGAGGGCAGCTCGAAGGAGGCACGGCCGTGGCCGACCGGGAGGTCGACCACGCTGGGCAGGATGCGCCGGCCCGAGGCGTTGGTGAGGACCAGCGCGCCGTGGGCCCGCTCCCCCACGACCACGCGGTCGCGGGAGAGGTCGAGGACGGAGGTGAGCTGGTGCGCGCCGAGGACGAACGGCAGGGCGATCAGCAGGAGGAGCGCGAGGAAGAGCGCGCCGACGACCAGCTCGGTCCAGCCCAGGGTGAAGCCGCCGACGGCCGCGAGCATGGCGGCGAGGGCCAGCAGCCAGGCCGCCCCGGTCACCACCGCGGTGCCCGCCCGCCAGCGGCGCTGCAATCCGGCGGTGCGGGTGTCGAGCCGCGCCCGGCCGGCGAGCACGACCGCGTCGGCCCG
>NZ_JASGDD010000003.1:0-17882 GCF_047607365.1 Nocardioides sp.
CGCCGGCGTACGACCTCGACGGGACGTGCCTCCGGCTCCGGGTCACCAACGACGGCGCCACCCCGAGCGAGAGCACGTACGTCGGTGTGAACGGCTCCACCTACACCGCGACGGCCACGGCGGCGACCGCCGAGCCGTTCGCGTTCGAGGCCACCGCCCTGGGGCGGTACATGCTCTACGACACCCAGGGCCGTCTGCTGTCGCTGTCCCAGATCCTCGGCAGGGCGACCGCGGTGTCGGAGTACTCCACCCGCGCGGACTGGACCACGGTGCGGGAAGGAACCGCGCTGCGGCTGACGAACCTGGCGACCGGGGGCCAGCTCGGCATCGGCACCCTGGGCCTGGGCTCGGCGAACGCCACGATCACTCCCGTGGCCGCCACCGGGTGCTTCACGGCGCCGGACGCGCCGGTGACCTACGGTGGCACGCCGATCTCCTCGGTCGATGGCGACGGCAAGCTCGTCGGCCTCGTCGACGCCCACGTGCACCTCGCGGCATCGGCCGGCTTCGGCGGCCGGTTCCGGTGCGGCTCGCCGTTCGCGGCCGGCGGGATCAGCGAGGCACTGGCGCCGTGCCCGGAGAGCCACGGGCTCGGCACGGAGGGCTCGGTCTTCGAGCTCTTCCTGGGGGAGACGGATCCGACCGACCCGAACGACGACGGCTGGCCCACCTTCTCCGACTGGCCCACCCCGACCTCGCTCCTGCACGAGCAGGCCTACTTCCGCAGCATCGAGCGCGTCTGGCGCGCGGGCCTGCGGGTGATGAATGAGCTGCTGGTCGAGAACCGCGTGATCTGCACGCTCTACATCCCGACCGAGTCGTGCGACGAGATGGACAGCATCCGTCGGCAGGCGCAGTTCATGCACGACATGGAGGACTACGTCGACGCGCAGTACGGCGGCCCCGGGAAGGGCTTCTTCCGGATCGTGACCACGCCCGCGCAACTGCGTCAGGTGGTCGCGGAGGGCAAGCTCGCCGTGACCCTGGGAACGGAGAACTCCGAGCTGTTCGACTGTACGGAGAGCTCCGGCTGCGACGAGGCCGACGTCGACGCCGGTCTCGACGAGCTCCAGTCGCTCGGAGTCATGAACGTCTATCCGGTGCACAAGTTCGACAACGCCTTCGGTGGCACGCGGTTCGACTCCGACGCCGTGTCGGCGTTCGTCAACTTCGGCAACCTCGTGAGCGCGGGGCACTGGTGGCAGGCCGAGACGTGCGACGGCGCCCACGACAACGAGCAGCCGCTCACCAACGACGGCCTCGCGACGCTGCTCTCGGCCGGGGGCTCCTCGCTCGTCCCGCCGGGCACGGTGGTGCCGGTCTATCCGGAGGGGAATGTCTGCAACGTGCGGGGGCTGACCGACCTGGGCGCCTACCTGATCAGGGAGCTGATCAAGCGGGGGATGGTGATCAACATCGACCACATGGGCGTGAAGACCGCCGAGGCCACCCTCGACATCGCCGAGGCCGCGCACTACTCGGGCGTCGCCTCGACCCACACCTGGTCCGACCGCTCGATCGTCGACCGGGTGCTCGGCCTCGGTGGCTTCGTCTCGACGTACGCGTACGCCGCCGGCCCCTCCGGCGTGGAGGACTCCGACGGCGACTCCACCTCGCTCGACCCCGACTTCCTCACGGAGTGGCGGACGAACAACGCGCTGCCGAACGGCTCGAGGATCACCGGCTACGGCTACGGGTCGGACACCAACGGCCTCGCGACGCAGCCCGGCGTCCGTGACGACGCCGCGACCGACCCGCTGACCTATCCCTTCACCGCGCCCAGCGGCGTCACGATGGGGCGCCAGACCGTGGGGCAGCGGACGTTCGACATCAACGCCGACGGCGTCGCGCAGTACGGCCTGTTCGCCGACCTCTTCGCCGACTGGCTGAAGAAGGCCGGTCCCGACGCCGCGAAGCTGAAGAGCCAGCTGCTGGGCGGGGCTGAGGCGTACGTCGAGAACTGGGAGCACTCCCGCTCCACCGGCGCCGCCGCCAGCACCGGCACCTCCGTGACCGACCACGTCGTCGACGCCCGGGTCGCGCGGATCCGGGTGATCGCGCGTGGCGCCAAGGGCCACGGCCTCCGCGTGCGCGTGGTCTCCAGCGAGCCGGTGTCGGCGCGGGTCGTCGCCGGCCGCGGCAAGCGCCACGCCCGCCGGCAGTGGGCGGCCGTCGCCACCGGCACCCACGTGCTGCACCTGCGCCTGCCCGCGTCGCTCAAACACGGCAAGGTGGTCGTGCGGGTGCGGCTGACCGACCGGGCCGGCAACACCCGGATCGTCAGGCGGACGGTGCGGATCAGGCGCTGATCAGGCGACCGTCAGTGCCTCTCAGCGCTTGGCGGCGCGGTCGGCGTTGCGGCGGATGGCGCGGACGAAGGTCGGCCACAGGGGCTCGGGCAGGTCGTGGCCCATGCCCTTGATCAGCAGCAGCTCGGAGCCGGGGATCGCCCGGGAGGTCGCGCGGCCACCGGTCACGTGCACCATCTTGTCGGCGAGGCCGTGGATGACGAGCGTCGGCGCCGTCACGTTTGCCAGTGCGGCGGTGCGGTCGGGCTGGGTGAGGATCGCGAGCGTCTGGCGGCCGGTGCCGGACTGGCTCACGCCGTAGGCCCACGTGTCCTGGGCCCGCTTGCGGATCGAGTCGGGGGCGTCGACGAAAGCGGGGGACTGGATCAGCGCCCACATCCGCTCCGACCCGTCGAGGTAGGCCTCCTCGCCGGGCTTGTTCCTCAAGATGGCGGCCAGCACCTTGGGGTGCTGCCAGCCGACCAGCCGCTTGCCGGTCGTGGACATGATGCTCGTCAGCGACAGGACGCGGTCGGGGTGCTCGATCGCCATCGTCTGCGCGATCATGCCGCCCATCGACATCCCGACGACGTGCGCGCGCTCGATGCCGAGCGCGGTCAGCAGCCCCATCCCGTCGGCAGCCAGGTCCGAGATCGTGTACGGCGGCGTGACCGGCAGTCCGAGATAGGCCTTGACCACCGCCGACTTGCCGGTCCGGGCCCGGATCTTGGTGGAGCGGCCCGCGTCGCGGTTGTCGTAGCGGATCACATGGAAGCCGGCCCCGGCGAGCTCGGTGCAGAACCCCGAGTCCCACCACGTCATCGGGCCGCCGAGGCCCATGACGAGGAGCAGCGGTTCCGCCGCCGGGTCGCCGAAGGTCTCGTAGGCGATCTCGAGGCCGCCGACCTGGGCGACGCCGGTGCTGCCGGTGGTCTCAGCCGTCATCGCGCGGTCACTGGCCGAAGTCGATGGCCGAGTAGGCCTGCAGCTTGGAGAGCTGGTGCTCGGAGGTGATCTTGCGGATCGTGCCCGAGCGGCTGCGCATCACGAGCGACTCGGTCACGACCGAGCCGGCCGGGCCGAAGTGGACGCCCTTCATCAGGTCGCCGTCGGTGATGCCGGTGGCGACGAAGAAGCAGTCGTCGCCGGTGACGAGGTCGCCGGTGTGGAGCACGAAGTCGGGGTCGAGGTTGTGGCCGGCGTCGAGCGCCTTCTGTCGCTCGTCGTCGTCCTTGGGCCAGAGGCGGCCCTGGATGGTGCCGCCGATGGCCTTCATCGCGCAGGCGGCGACGATGCCCTCCGGCGTACCCCCGATGCCGAGGAGGAGGTCGGCGCCCGAGCCGGCGCGGGCGGCGGAGATGGCCCCGGCCACGTCGCCGTCGACGATGAACTTGATCCGGGCGCCGGCGGCGCGGATCTCGTCGACGAGGCCCGCGTGGCGCGGCCGGTCGAGGACGATGACGGTGACGTCGGAGGGCCGGGTGCCCTTGGCCTTCGCGACGGCCTCGATGTTGGCCGCGACCGGGTTGCGGATGTCGACGACGTCGGCCGCCTCCGGGCCGGTGACGAGCTTCTCCATGTAGAAGACGGCGCTGGGGTCGTACATCGTGCCGCGCGGCGCCACGGCGAGCACGGCGACGGCGTTGTTCATCCCCTTCGCGGTGAGGGTGGTGCCGTCGATCGGGTCGACGGCGACGTCGCACTCGGGGCCGGTCCCGTCGCCGACCTTCTCGCCGTTGTAGAGCATGGGGGCGTTGTCCTTCTCGCCCTCGCCGATGACGACGGTGCCGTTCATTGCGACGGTGGAGATCATGACGCGCATCGCGTTGACCGCGACGCCGTCGGCGCCGTTCTTGTCGCCCCGCCCCACCCAGCGCGCGCCTGCCATGGCGGCCGCCTCCGTGACCCGCACCAGCTCGAGGGCCAGGTTGCGGTCCGGGGCGGGGGTGGGCACGTCGAGGGACTCCGGCAGGCTCATGTGCGTCACCCTAGCGGGCCTTGACACAATGGGACTGTGACCCAGACCGCCCCTTCGCCGGAGCCCACGCAGGGCGCTCGGCGCTATCCCCGTACGTTCGGGGGACTGATCGGGTCGATGGTCGTCCTCGTGCTGGCCGTCGTCGTCTACTGGGGGGTGCAGAACCTCACCCACGACCACCCGACGGTGAAGCCGGAGGCGGTGGCCTACCGCGAGACCGTCGCGCAGGTGCAGCAGGCGGGCTACACCGTCGCCTACCCCACCTCGCTCGACAAGGGCTGGAAGGCGACCTCGGTGCACTTCACGCCCGGCGACCGCCCCGCCTGGGGCCTGGGCGTCCTCACCTCCGCGGGCACCTACGTCGGCGTCGCGCAGGAGGACGCCGACCTGTCCGATCTCCTGACGACGTACGTCGACACGTCGGCCCGCCAGGGCGCCGACGCCACGATCTCGAGTCCGGTGGGCTCCACGTGGACGACGTGGTCCGACAGCGGCGGCGACCACGCCTACGCCACGACGCTGTCGGTGGGGGGCGAGGAGCAGACCCTGCTCGTCTACGGCTCGGCCTCGACGGCCGACCTTCAGTCGGTGGTCGAGTCGCTCTCGACCGCCGCCGTCGCGGGGTCCTAGATAACTGCTGGTGAATGGGCCAGGAAGCGCGTTCTGCGGGTGTTTGACCAGCAGTTATGTGGGCGCGGCACCTGCCGGATTGCCGGCCTGGCTGCTGGCCGGCTCGGCCGCCTGCCGCGCGCATAAGTGCTGGTGAATGCCGTCGTGGCGCGGCTCTGGAGAGCTTTCACCAGCAGTTATCGAGGTGGGCTCAGTCGTCGGCGTCGCGGGCGGCGTCGAGCTTCGCCCGCGCGCCGTCGAGGAACCGCCGGCAGACCGTGGCCAGGGCCTCGGCCCGCTGCCAGGCGGCGAGTGACTCCTCCAGCGTCAGTCCGCCGGCCTCGAGCGACTGCACGGTCTCGACCAGCTCGGCGCGCGCCTCCTCGTACGACTGCGTCGGCTCACTCATCGGTGTCCTCCTCGGAATGGGGGTCGGCCTGGGGGTCGGTAGGGAGCGGGTCGGCCTCGGCGCGGGTGGTCTGCGCCCACAGTCGCCCGTCGGCGACACGGATCATGATCTCGTCGCCGGGTTCGGCCGTGCCGGCGGAGACGAGGTGGCCCGCAGCGTCGACGGCCACCGCGTAGCCCCGCTTGAGCGTCTCCAGCGGCGACAACGCTCGCGCCTGCAGGCGCAGTGCGTGGACCTGGTCACCGGCGCGGTCGAGCCGGTGCTGGGTGACCCGCCGAGCGCGGTCACGCAGATGGTGCAGCTCGTCGAGCCTGCCCTCGATCTGGGTGCGCGGGTCAGCCATCGCGGGTCGTGAGCGGATCTGATCCAGACGCGCCTGCTCCCCGTCGACGAGTCGGAGCAACGTGCCGCGCGCGCGGGCGCGCGCCGCCTCGACGAGGACGAGCTCCTCGCCGACGTCGGGGACGATCCGCTTGGCGGCGTCGGTCGGGGTCGAGGCCCGCAGGTCGGCGACGAGGTCGAGGAGTGGGGTGTCGGGCTCGTGGCCGATGGCGCTCACCACCGCCGTCGTGGCCCGGTGAACTGCGCGGACGAGCGTCTCGTCGGAGAAGGGCAGGAGATCCTCGACCGAGCCGCCTCCCCGGGCGATGACGATGACGTCGACCTCGGGGTCGCGGTCGAGCCGGTCGAGCGCGTCGACGACGTCCGGAACGCAGCGGGTGCCCTGCATCGGTGCGTGGATCGTGCGGAAGACGGCGCCGGGCCAGCGCCGGCGTACGTTCTCCAGCACGTCGCGCTCGGCGGCCGAGCTCGCCGCCGTGATGAGGCCGATGGTGGTCGGCAGGAACGGCAGCCGGCGCTTCAGCTCGCCGGCGAAGAGCCCCTCGGCGGCCAGGAGCTGGCGACGCTGCTCCAGTCGGGCGAGGAGCGCGCCGAGCCCGACCGGCCGGATCTCCCGGGCGTAGAGCGAGAGCGTGCCGCGGTTGGCGTAGTACGACGGCTTGGCGTTGACCACGACGCTCGCGCCCTCGATGAGCGGCGTCGCGAGTCCGTCGATGACGTGCCGCGGGGCGGTGACCTGGATCGAGATGTCGGCGACGCTGTCGCGCAGCGTCATGAAGACGGTGCTCATGCCGGGGCGCCGGGAGATCTGGGCGATCTGGCCCTCGACCCACACCGCGCCCAGCCGGTCGATCCAGCCCGCGATCGCGTTCGCGATCTGCCGGACCGGCGCCGGCTGCTCGGGACTGGTGTCAAGCGCCACACGTAGACTCAAGCACATGGTCGACCTCGCAGCGCCGCGCGTCCTCAGCGACACCGAGAAGCAGGTTCTGCTCGCCTCCCCGCGGGGCTACTGCGCGGGCGTCGATCGCGCGGTGATCACCGTGGAGAAGGCCCTGGACCTGTACGGCGCCCCCGTGTACGTCCGCAAGGAGATCGTGCACAACAAGCACGTCGTGGACGACCTCCGGCGGCGGGGCGCCATCTTCGTCGACGAGCTGGACCAGGTGCCGACGGGGGAGACGGTCGTCTTCTCCGCGCACGGGGTCGCTCCCGCGGTGCATGCGGATGCCGCCGTACGGGGGCTGAAGACGATCGACGCGACCTGCCCGCTCGTGACCAAGGTGCACCACGAGGCGGTGCGGTTCGCGCGCGAGGACTACGACATCGTGCTCGTCGGCCACGCCGGCCACGAGGAGGTCGAGGGCACGATGGGCGAGGCGCCCGACCACATCCAGCTGGTCGAGGGCCCCGCGGACGTGGCGACGCTCGAGGTGCGGGACCCGAAGCGCGTGGTGTGGCTCTCCCAGACCACCTTGAGCGTCGACGAGACGATGGCGACCGTCGACGCGCTCCGGGCTCGCTTCCCGGAGTTGATCGACCCCCCGAGCGACGACATCTGCTACGCGACGCAGAACCGCCAGCTGGCGATCAAGGAGATCGCCGTGGGCGTGGACCTGGTGATCGTGGTCGGGTCGCGGAACTCCTCCAACACGATGCGGCTGGTCGACGTGGCGCTGGAGTCCGGCGCGGGCGCGGCCCACCGCGTGGACGACGCCTCGGAGATCCGGGAGGAGTGGCTCGACGGGGTCGCGTCGGTCTCGGTGACCTCGGGCGCCTCGGTGCCGGAGTCGCTGGTCGAGGGCGTGCTCTCGTGGCTCGCCGAGCGGGGCTACCCCGACGCCCGCGCCGTCACCAGCGCGGAGGAGTCGCTGGTCTTCGCGCTCCCGCCGGAGCTCCGCCGCGATCTCAAGGCAGCGGCCGCCGCCTCGTCACGGGCCTGATCCCCGATGGCTCGCTATCTGGACGTCCACCCGGTCAACCCGCAGCCGCGCCTGATCGGCCAGGTCGTCGAGGCGCTCCGCGACGACGCGGTGATCGCCTACCCGACCGACTCGGGCTACGCGCTCGGCGCCCGGATCGGCTCCAAGGACGGCCGCGATCGCATCTTGGCGATCCGCGACCTCGACGACAAGCACCACTTCACGCTGGTCTGCCGCGACTTCTCGCAACTGGGGCAGATGGTCCACGTGGACAACTCCGCGTTCCGGGCGATCAAGGCCGCGACGCCCGGGCCCTACACCTTCATCCTGCCCGGCACCCCCGAGGTCCCGCGGCGGCTGCTGCACCCCAAGAAGAGGACCGTCGGCGTGCGCATCCCCGACCACACCGTGGTCAGCGCGATCCTCGAGGAGCTCGGCGAGCCGATCCTCTCCTCCACCCTGATCCTCCCCGGCGAGACCGAGCCGCGCACCAGCGGCTGGGACGTCAAGGAGACGCTCGACCATGTCGTCGACATCGTCATCGAGACCGGCGAGGACACCCCCGCCGAGCCGACGACGGTGGTCGACTGGTCCGACGGCACGCCCGAGGTGGTCCGCGTCGGCGCGGGCGATCCCGACCGCTTCTAGCCCGCCGAATGGGGCCTCCCCTCACCGCGAATGGGGCCTTTCCTGGGTGCGAATGGGGGCTTGCCTAGCCCCCACTCGGCGGGAGGGGAGCCCCCATTCGCGCTAGAGGCGGTAGCTGCCGCCGGCCATGGCGGTCAGGCGGGCGACGCGGTCCTCGGTGGGCGGGTGGGTGGAGAAGAGCTTGGACGCGCCCGCGAAGTTGAAGGGGTTGGCGATCATCATGCTCGACACCGTCTGCAGCTGGGGCTCGGGGGCGAGCGGCGCGGCGGCCGTGCCGGCCTCCAGCTTGCGCAGGGCCGAGGCGAGGGCGAGCGGATCGCCGGTGAGCTTCGAGCCGTCCTCGTCGGCGTCGTACTCACGCGTCCGCGAGATCGCCATCTGGATGATCGCGGCGCCGATCGGGGCGAGCAGCGCCAGTGCGATGGCGGCGATCGGGTTGACGCCGCCGTCCTCGTCGTCGCTGCTCCCGAACGCCCCGAAGAACATCAGGAACTGCGCCAGGCTGGTGATCAGGCCGGCCATCGCGGCGGCGACCGACGAGGTGAGGATGTCGCGGTTGTAGACGTGCATCAGCTCGTGCCCGAGCACGCCACGCAGCTCGCGCTCGTCGAGCAGCCGCAGGATGCCCTCGGTGCAGCAGACCGCGGCGTTGCGCGGGTTGCGGCCGGTCGCGAACGCGTTGGGCGCCTGGGTGGGGGAGACGTAGAGCTCGGGCATCGGCTGGCCGGCCTTCGCGGAGAGCTCGCGGACGATGCGGTACATCGCCGGCTGCTGCTGCTCGCTGACGGGGTAGGCGCGCATCGCGCGGATCGCCATCTTGGCGGAGTTCCAGTAGCCGTAGAACGTCGTCCCGAGGCCGATCAGCACGAAGATCCACAGCAGCCCCGACTTCGCGCCGAGGATCGCCCACACGCCGAGCACGACGGCCCACATGGCGCCGAAGAGCAGAGTGGTCTTGAGCCCGTTGAAATGCTGGTGCACGACCGGTACAACGCTCCGGTGGCCGAAAAAGTTCTCCGCTCGACGGCAGGGACCGTGGCCCGGCTACGCGCGGCGGGCTGCGTCTTCGCCGAGGAGGAGGCCGCGCTGCTCGTCGAGGCCGCCGCCGGTGATCCGGCAGCCCTGGAGTCGACGACCGTACGCCGTGAGGCCGGTGAGCCGCTCGAGGCGATCCTCGGCTGGGCGGAGCTGGGGGGCTTGCGGATCCGGCTGCTGCCCGGGGTGTTCGTGCCGCGGCAGCGCTCCCTCCTCCTGGCCGAGCTCGCCGTGGCCCGCGAGCCGCGGACGCTGCTCGACCTGGGGTGCGGGAGCGGGGCGCTGGCGGCCGTCGTACGCGATCGCGTGCCGGGGGCCGAGGTCTGGGCTGCCGACGCGGACCTGATCGCGGTCGCCTGCGCGCGGCTCAACCTGCCCGCCGATCGGGTCCTGGAGTCCGACCTGTTCGAGGGCCTGCCGAGCGGGCTGCGGGGGAGCTTCGACGTGATCCTCGCGCACCTGCCGTACGTGCCCCACGACCGGATCGCGTTGATGCCGCGCGAGGCGCGCGACCACGAGCCGCACACGGCGCTCGACGGCGGCCACGACGGGCTCGACCTCCAGCGGCGCGCCGTCGCCGAGGCTCCCCGCTGGCTCGCCCCCGGCGGCGCCGTCGTCCTGGCCAGCTCCGACGCCCAAGCTCCGGTCACCGCCTCCCTGCTCGAGGACGCCGGGCTGACAGCCTCCGTCCACCGAGACGAGGAGCGCGACGCGACGGCCGTCGTGGGGGTGCGCTCGTAACAGGAGGCGCGCGGGCTCGTTGATCCGGAATGTGACGCACGCCACACGCCTGCTCGCGGCCGTCCTCGGCTCGCTGCTCCTCGCGACCCCGCTCGCCGCGACCACCCCGGCCGCGCAGGCGGCCGACAGCACGATCCCGCTGCCGCACGACGACCCGTTCTACGCCTACGACGGCTCGACGCCGTTGGCTCAGCAGCCCGCCGGAGCCGTGCTCGACTCGCGCTCGGTCACGCTGAAGGTCGGCTCGACGGTGCCGATGAGCGCCACCCAGCTCCTCTATCGCACCCAGGACGAGCTCGGCCGCCCCTCGGTGACGGTCACCACCGTGGTGGCGCCGCTGAACGCGGCACCGCTGGGCGTGGTGAGCTACCTCAGCTTCTACGACGCCCTCGGCGACGTCTGCTCGCCCAGCTACACCTATCGCACGGGCGACGACTCCAACGAGATGGCGATCGTCTCGACGCTGGTGGCACAGGGGTACGCCGTCACGATCCCCGACTTCGAGGGCGAGGACCTGCACTGGGTCGCCGGCCACGAGGCCGGGTGGAGCACGCTCGACTCGATCCGGGCGACCGAGTCCTTCCTCGGTGTCTCCGCCGCGTCGACGAGGGTCGGCCTCTTCGGCTACTCGGGGGGTTCGATCGCGGGGGAGTGGGCCAGCGAGCTGGCCGCGTCGTACGCGCCCGAGCTGAACATCGTGGGGACCGCGATCGGCGGCATCCCGGTCCATCTCGCCCACAACCTGGCCTACATCGACGGTTCGCAGACGTGGTCGGGGGTCATCCCGGCGGCCCTCGTGGCGCTGGCGCGGGCCTACGAGGTCGACCTGGGCAGGTACGAGTCGGACTACGGGAAGGAGCTGGCTGCCACGGTGGCCGACCAGTGCATCGGCTCGTTCAACGGCAACTACCCGGGCCTGACGGCGTCACAGTTGATCAAGCCCGGGCTGCCGCCGCTGGTGGAGATCCCGGCCGCGACGCGGATCCTCAACCGGCTCATCATGGGCAGCGAGCCGGGACACCCCACGATGCCGATGTTCATGGTCGCGGGCGACCACGACGGCACCGGTGACGACGTGATGATCGTGGGCGACGTGCAGGGGCTCGCCCACGAGTACTGCTCCGAGGGCACTCAGATCCAGATGCAGGTCGTCGAGGGCGCCGAGCACGGCGTCGCCGGCGTCACCTTCCTCGCCACGGGGGAGACCTGGCTCCTGCAGCGGATGGCGGGAGTGCCGATGGTTGACGGCTGCTCCTCGATTCCCGAGGGCAACTCCCTGGACCCGCTGCCGGTCAAGCCACTGACCTTCTCGGCGTCGCTCTCCGCGCACGACCACGGCAAGCGCAAGGACGCCCTGACGGTGACCGCGCCGTCGTGGGCGGCGGGGGCGCCGGTGACGTTCTACCGCGGGAAGGGCAGGCACCGCCGGGTCGTCGGCCGCGGGACGCTCTCGGCCGCCGGAACCGCCTCCCGGGTGGTGCGCGACCGCAACGGCCGCACGATCACGCGGTACGTCGCCGTGGTCGGCGCCACCGCCGACACGAAGGCCGTCACGACGAAGCGGGTCAAGCGCCGCTGAGCGCCCCTCGGACGCGGACGGACGGATCATCGGCGGCGCCCCGATGATCCGTCCGGCCACATCTGGCGGCCGACCGACGATCGATGGCGCGATCTCGATGGCGACGGGGCCACGGGCCCGCGAGACTCCGGACATGCCGATCGTTCCCGACGACAAGGACTGGACCTGGGTGCTCGAGCGCCCCTGCGACGAGTGCGGCTTCGACCCGGCGGACTGGCCGTTCGCCGCCGTGCCGCCCCAGGCGCGCGAGCTGGCCGAGCAGTGGGCCGAGCTGCTGGGCTCCCGGCCCGCGGCCGAGCTGGCGACGCGGCCCGACGAGGCCACCTGGTCGCCGCTCGAGTACGCCGCCCACCTGCGCGACGTCTACCGGATCATGCTGGCCCGGCTGAACCTCATGCTGGTGCTCGACGACCCCGAGTTCCTCAACTGGGACCAGGACGAGACCGCGGTCTCCGCCGACTACAACGGCCAGGACCCCGGCGAGGTCGCCGACGAGCTGCTCGGCGCCGGCGAGGCCATGGCCGGCGCCCTCTTCCTCGTCCGCGACGAACAGCTGCCGCGCACCGGCGCCCGGTCCAACGGCTCCCGCTTCACCGTCGAGACCCTCGCCCGCTACTTCCTCCACGACGTCGTCCACCACACCCACGACGTCGGCCTGTGAGCCCGGCGCGCCCCAGCCCGGATCGGCACTCCGCCTTGCCAGGACACCCGTCTGGTGACGCTCGCGACGGCGAGAGTCGGTGGATCCGGGTTCAGGCGCGGCGGGCGAAGGCGAGGACGCCGGCCAGGCCGATCATCATCGCGCCGCCGGTGGCCGAGAGGGTCTCGGCCCGGCGCGGCGAGGTGGCGAACCAGTCGCGTGCGCTGCCGGCGGCGAGCGCCCAGACCGAGTCCGAGCAGAAGGCGATGAGGGCGAACATCGCGCCGAAGACGAGGATCTGGCCGGTCGCCGAGCCCTGCGACTCCTCGACGAACTGCGGCAGCACCGCGACGAAGAAGGCCAGCGACTTGGGGTTGGTCGAGCCGACCAGGATCGCCTGCCGGAACACCACGCCCAACGACGTACGCCGTCCGGCCGCCGCCACGGCGATGTGCCCCTCCTTGCGGCTCCTGATCGCCGTGACGCCCAGGTAGAGCAGGTAGGCGACGCCGACCACCTTGATCGCGGTGAACGCCACCGCCGAGGCGGCGATCAGCGCCCCGATCCCGAACGCCACCGCGCACGCCAGCACGAACGAGCCGAGCGTGTTCCCGGCGACGGACACGAGCCCCGCGCCCCGCCCGTAGGCGATCGCCCGCCCGATCGAGAAGAGCACACTCGGCCCCGGGATCACGATGAGGATGAACGCCGCCGCGGAGAAGGCGAGCAGCGCGGCGGTCGACGGCACCGGAGGATCGTACGGCGGCAGCCCCACGGCCGGATCGCTCGACAGCGCGGTCTCGCCCGTTCAGTCGGCGAGGTCGACCACGACCGGGGCGTGGTCCGACGGGGCGCCGGTGCCCTGGGCGGGGTCGCGGGCGTCGGTGTCGATCCAGGCTCCCGTCACACGGCTCGCGAACGAGGGGGACCCCAGCACGAAGTCGATCCGCAGCCCGCGGTTCCGCTCGAACCGCTGCCGGTAGTAGTCCCAGTAGGTGTAGACCGACGGACCGGGGGCGAAGGGCCGCACCACGTCGGCGTACGAGGACTCGATGGCGAAGAAGGCGTCGCGCTCGGGCGGCGTCAGGTGGGTCGAGTTCTTGAACTGCGAGGGGTCGAAGCAGTCCTCGTCGTAGGGGCAGACGTTCCAGTCGCCCACCAGGGCGGTCGGCTGATCGAGCCACGACTCCGACGCGGTCCGCAGCGCGGCCAGCCACTCCAGCTTGTAGGCATAGTGCGGGTCGTCCGGCTTCCGGCCGTTGGGCACGTACAGCGACCCGATCCGCACGCCTCCGCAGGTGGCGAAGAGCGCGCGGGCCTCCTCGGCCTCGTCGAACTGCGGCATCCCGGGGAAGCCCACCGCGACGTCGGCGAGCCCGACCCGCGAGATGATCGCGACGCCGTTCCACTGGTGGTAGCCCACCGCCGCCATCTCGTAGCCCCGCGACTCCAGCCCCATCGTCGGGATCTGGTCGGGCCGCGCCTTGGTCTCCTGGATGGCCAGCACGTCGATGTCGTGGGCGTCGAGGAAGGCCTCGACCCGATCGATGCGGGTGCGGACGGAGTTGACGTTCCAGGTGGCGATACGCACCGGGCCAGGCTATCGATACCCTCTGCCGGTGGACCCAGACGCCGCTGCGATCAGCATCGTGGGCGCCTGCCGCGCCTACGAGCAGCCCGATCTGAGCCGTGTGGTCGCCCTCCACGAGGTCGACCTGACGGTCCCGCCCGGTCGCTTCGTCAGCATCATTGGCCCCAGCGGCTGCGGGAAGTCCACCCTCCTGCGTCTCGTCGGCGGCCTGGAGCGCCCCGACCGCGGCACCGTCACGGTCCACGGCACCACCCCACAGCAGGCCGCGGAGCGCAAGGCCCTCGGCCTGGTCCCCCAGGGCGCGGCGCTGCTGCCGTGGCTCACCGTGCTCAAGAACGTCACCCTGCCCACCAAGGTCAACCGGCGGCACAACCGCACGCCGCTGCCCGACATGGAGGAGCTGCTGCGCCGGGCCGGGCTGGGCGACGTGATGCACAAGCTCCCCAGCCAGCTCTCGGGCGGGATGCGGCAGCGCGCCGCGATCGTCCGCGCCTTCGGCCTGCGCCCCGAGGTGATGCTCATGGACGAGCCCTTCTCCGCCCTCGACGAGTTCACCCGCGAGACCCTCCAGGAGCAGCTGCTCGAGCTGTGGGAGGAGACGCAGTCGACCGTCCTCTTCGTCACCCACTCGATCAGCGAGGCCGTCCGCCTCTCCGACCAGGTCGTCGTGATGGCCCCCCGGCCCGGCCGGATCGTCGAGACGATCGACGTCGACCTTCCCCGGCCGCGCACCGCCGAGCTCGTCGCGAGCCCGGAGTTCCACGCCTACGAGCTCGAGATCCGCGACCACCTCCGCTTCGCCTTCGGGCACTCCGCCCTCGCGGGCGACGGCGCCCGCGAGGTGGGACAGGCGTGAGCACTCCCCGTACGCCGTCGGCGACCCGTCTGCGCCGGCGCCTGTCGTTCCTCAGCCCGGTGTGGTGGGGCCCCGCCGCGGTGACCCTGGTCGTGCTCGGGTTCGCCTGGCAGGCGGCGGCGCATCGCTGGCCCTACCTGCTGGCCCCACTGGACCGGATCGCCGAGAGCCTCCGCAGCCAGCCCGGCTACTTCCTCACCCAGGCGTGGACCACGCTGCGCGAGGCGCTGCTCGGGCTGGGGATCGGGTTCGTGGTCGCCTTCGCGCTCGCGATCCTGATCAGCGAGCTCCCGGTCGCCCGCCGGGCGATCATGCCGATCGCGGTCGTGCTCAACGTGACGCCGCTGGTCGCGATCGCGCCCGCGCTCGTCGTCGCCTTCGGCTTCGGTCCGGCGCCGAAGCTGATCCTCACCAGCCTGATCTGCTTCTTCCCGATCCTGATCAACACCGCCGCCGGCCTGCGGACCGTCCCGCTGCCCGTGCTGCAGGTCTACCGGAGCGTCGACGCCTCCCGGGGGGAGATCCTGCGGCACCTGCGGATCCCCAGCGCCCTGCCGTACGTCTTCGCGGCCCTGCAGATCGTCTTCCCGCTCTCGATCATCGGCGCCGTCGTCGCCGAGCTCAACGCCGCAGGATCGAGTGCGGGCCTCGGCACCACCATCCAGGTCGCCACCTCGATGAACCACCTGTCCACCGTGTGGGCCGCCATCTTCGTGCTTGCGCTGATGGGCTCACTCCTCCTGCTCCTCGTCACCGTCGTCGAGCGCAGGGTCCTGCACTGGCACGAGTCCAGGCAGCGATGACCCACCATCCCAAGGAGAAACCCATGACCACCCGTCACCGCCTCCGCGCGACCGCGGCCGTCCTCGGCACCGCCCTGCTCGCCACCTCCCTCGCCGCATGCGGCAGCAGCGACGACGACGCCACGACCGGCGGGGGAGGCTCGGACGCGATCAGCGCCGAGCGCTGTGCCGCCAACAAGGCCGCCGGGAAGATCACCTACATGTCCGGCTACTACTGGCAGGCCTCGGCCTCGATCCTCGAGGTGATCGCGGCCGACCAGCTCGGCTACTTCAAGGACCTCTGCCTCGACGTCGACCTCCAGGCCGGCCAGGGCGACACCTCGGTCAACGCCAAGCTCGTCCAGGCCGGCCAGGTGCAGATCGGCCCGCTGTCGGAGCAGGACATCATCACCTCCAACGCGAGCACCGTGGAGAACGGCGGCGAGGCCAAGATCCTCGGGGTGTCGTCGTACTCCGACGCCGGGCTGGACATCCTCATGACCAACCCCGACATCACCGACCTGACCCAGCTCGAGGGCAAGACGCTCGGCCAGAAGGGCTACGTGCCGCTCTCCGTGACCGCCATGCTCAACAAGGCCGGCGTCGACATGGACGAGGTGAAGACCGTCAAGGTCGGCTACGACCCGACGATCCTGCCGCGCGGTCAGGTCGACGCGCTCACCGGCTTCATCTCCAACGAGCCCAACCTGCTGAAGGACGCCGACGAGGACGTCACCGTCTGGAAGCCCAGCGACTACGGCGTCGCCGGCTCGCTCGGCGCCTACGCCGTCAACGCCGACTGGGCGAAGGCCAACGCCGACACCCTCGAGGACTTCCTGCGCGCGGCGTTCAAGGCGTTCCAGTACTGCGCCGAGGACGCCCACGTGGACGACTGCATCGATTTCCAGCAGAAGCAGTCCGGCGACCCGGACGACAGCGAGGACCACGAGAAGGACGTGTGGACCACCGAGGCCCAGGTCGTGGCGGACAACCCGCTGCCCGGGAAGTGGGGCTCGGTCGACCTGGACAACGTCGCCTCGCTGGTCGGCCTGATCAACACCTACCAGGGCGGCACGGTCGACGCCACGGCCGCCGCGAGCTGGTTCAGCAACGAGTACGCCGACGCGGTGGTCGGCGACGACGGCAAGGTCGTCTGGCCGGCCCCGTGACGACGTACCGCATGACAGGCATCCGAATGACGTGCATCTGAATGACCGAGTACGGCGTCTTCCTCCCGATCGGGAACGGCGGCTGGATGGTCTCGACCACCGCCCCGCACCCGGAGGCCAGCTACGCCTACAACAAGCGGGTCGCGCTCGACGCGGAGGCCGCCGGGCTCGACTTCATCATGACGATGGCGAAGTGGAAGGGGTTCGGCGGCCTCACCGACCACTGGGGCGAGACGCTCGAGTCGATGACGCTGATGGCCGGGCTGGCCGAGTGCACCGAGCGGGTGCGGATCTGGGCGACGATGCACGCCAACCTCCACCACCCGATCGTGACGGCGAAGATGCTGACCACGCTGCAGCAGATCTCCGGAGGCCGCGCGGGCCTCAACATCGTCAACGGCTCGTACGCCGACGAGTTCGAGCAGATGGGCCTGTGGCAGGAGATGTCCAAGGCGGACCGCTACCGCATGACGGCGGAGTGGACCGAGGCGGTCACCCGGCTGTGGCGCGAGGACGAGGTCACGATGGCGTCGGACTTCTTCACCCTCGACCGCGCCTCCTCCCGGCCGCATCCCGACCAGCGCCCGACGCTGATCAACGCCGGCGCCTCGGTCATGGGCATGGACTTCCAGGCCGCGTACGCCGACGGCGCGTTCCTCGGCGCCGACTCCTTCGAGGAGATGGTCGAGAAGTCGCGCTACGTCCACCGGCGCGCGGCCGAGCTCGGCCGGGAGTGCAAGACCTACTCGATGATGACCATCGTGCTCGCGCCGACCGACGAGGAGGCGCACGAGTTGGTCGCGCGCTACGGCGAGGGCGTCGACACCGAGGCGCTGGTCAACATGAGCATCGCCTGGGGCGTGCCCGAGGACCGCGCCCGGGCGTGGGCGGAGGACGCCACGGGGGAGCGGGCATTCCAGGTGCAGTACGTCGCCGGCTCGCCGTCGACGGTCACCGAGGCGATCCTGCGGCTGGTCCGCGAGGCCGAGCTCGACGGGCTGATGCTGATCTTCCCGGACTACCACGCCGACCTGCCCTACTTCGGCGCGACTGTGCTGCCGGCGCTGCGGGCGGCCGAGGCGCCGCGATGACTCCGCAGGCCCTGAGGGAGCGACAGCTCGCGGACCTCGCGGGACGCCGGCCGGCCGTCGTGCTCGTGGACGCGCAGGTGGACTTCGCCGACCCCGCGGCCATCGCGGACTGGTGCGAGACGCCGGCCGACCTCGCGGCCGTCGGCGCCGCGGTCGAGGCGATGGCGCGGCTGGTCGACGCCGCCCGGGCCGCCGGGGTGCC
>NZ_JASGDD010000004.1:0-2680 GCF_047607365.1 Nocardioides sp.
CTCGCGGGCGACCGCGGTCGGTGCGCTGGCCGCCGCGGCCGGGGTCCTCGCGGTGAGCGTCGCGGCGAGGACGGAGCCGGTGCCGCGGGTGCTTCTGCTCGTCGCCGGGGGAGCCGCAGCCGTCCTCGCCGGGCGCGCGCTGCTTCCCGCGAGGACGTGGAGCGGCGGACGCGGGCTGCCCAGCATCGTCGCCACCCGCGGCCTGATCGGGGCCGCGTTCGCCGGCGCGGAGGCCTATCTACCGCTGCTGCTCCACCTCGCCCGCGGGCTGAGCCTCGGCCAAGCGGGCTGGGTGCTCACGACCGGCGCGGTGGCGTGGGCGCTCGGGTCGTGGCTCGCCGGGCGACGCCGGGGCCTGCTCGGAGACCCGCTCCTCGGCGTACGCGTGGGCGTGGCGGCCACCGCGGCGGGCATCCTCGGCGTCGGGCTGGTCGTCGTCGACGCCGTCCCGCTCGTCGTCCCCGTCCTCGCGTGGGCGCTCGCCGGGCTCGGGATCGGCCTGGCCTTCTCCACGCTCAGCGTGCTCACGCTCTCGACCGCCCCGGCGTCCGAGCACGGTCGCGTGTCCTCGGCGCTGCAGCTCAACGACGCCCTCACCCAGGCGCTCGTCCTGGCGCTCGGCAGCGCGGTCTTCGCCGCGTTCGCCGCCACCCGCCCGGTGGACGGGGCGGTGCTGCTCGTCCTCGCCGCCGGCGCACTCGGCGCAGCCGCCTCGCTGCCCGCCCTCCGGCTGCGCGAGTCCCGCTAGGCATTCGGCCGGGCGGCGAGCTCGGCGTCGGAGCGAAGGATGCAGAACTCGTTGCCCTCCGGGTCGGCCAGGACGACCCAGCCGGTGCCGGGGCCGTCGATGCCGCGGTGGTCGGCGACGAGGCTGGCGCCGTGGGCGAGCACCACCTCGACCTCCTCGTCGCGGGTGCGCTCGCGCGGCCGGAGGTCGAAGTGGAGCCGGTTCTTCACGCTCTTCTCGTCCGGCACCTGGAGGAAGAGGACCTCCTGGCGGGTGTCGGGGTCGATGATCGAGCACTCCTCGTGCCCGGGCTCGTTCGGGTCGTCGGGGAGGTCGACGTAGCCGAGCACGGGCTTCCACCACTGCGACAGCTCGTAGGCGTTGTGGCAGTCGACGGTGACCTGGGCGATGTACGACGTCATGCGCCCAGCCAACCACGCGCCCGTCCCGGCGCCGTCGGCGAATTGTCGGTGGTCGCTGGAAGCCTGGTCGCATGACCGACTCGGCACGCTTGGACGCCCTTCACGGGTGGACACGACTCTGGAACGGCGACCTCGACGAGGCCGTCCGCATCGCGACCCCGACCGCGCGGGTCCGCTTCGGTGCCCGCGCGATCGGCGAGCAGGCCGATGGACTGGTGGGCGCCGAGGCGCTCGGCGAGTTCATCGGCGCCTTCCGCGCGGCCCGCCCCGGCCTCACCTACAGCGAGGTCGAGCTTCGCGCCGGCCCCGACGGCGGGGTCTCGGTGTGGAACGCCACGATGGGCGAGCTCGCCGTCGGAGGCATCGACGTCTTCACCTTCACCGCCGACGACCTGATCGACCACGTCTGGTCGGTGACCGCGGAGCGCCCCATGGCCTAATCGCCACCGATGAGCGGTCGGCGCGCGGCGCCGATACCCTTGGACCCATGCGCCCTCTCAACGTTGCGGTCCTCGGCTGTGGGTCGGTCGGGTCCCAGGTGGTGCGGCTGCTCACCGAGCAGTCCGGCGACCTCGCCGCGCGCGTGGGCGCCCCGCTCAACCTCGTCGGCGTCGCCGTGCGCCGTCTGGACGCGCCCCGCGAGATCGAGGTGCCCGCCGAGCTCCTGACCACCGACGCGGCGGGCCTGGTCGCCCGGGAGGACGTCGACCTCGTCGTCGAGGTGATCGGCGGCATCGAGCCCGCGCGCTCCCTCATCCTCAGCGCGCTGGAGCACGGCGCCAGCGTCGTCACGGCCAACAAGGCGCTGCTCGCCGAGGACGGAGCGACGCTCTTCGAGGCGGCCGAGAAGGCCGGCCGCGACCTCTACTATGAGGCCGCCGTCGCCGGCGCCATCCCGATCCTCCGCCCGCTGCGCGAGTCGCTCGCCGGTGACCACGTGCGCAAGGTGATGGGCATCGTCAACGGCACCACCAACTTCATCCTCGACAAGATGGACACCCTCGGCGCCGGCTTCGAGGAGACGCTCGCCGAGGCCCAGGAGCTGGGCTACGCCGAGGCTGACCCCACGGCCGACGTCGAGGCGTTCGACGCAGCCGCCAAGGCCGCGATCCTCGCCAGCCTCGCCTTCCACACCCGCGTCACCGCCTCGGACGTGCACCGCGAGGGCATCGTCGAGGTGACCGCCACCGACGTCGCCAGCGCCAAGGCGATGGGCAGCGTCGTCAAGCTGCTCGCGATCGCCGAGGCCCTGCCCGGCACGAGCGGCAAGGCGGGCGAGGACGCCGTCTCGGTGCGCGTCCACCCGGTCATGATCCCGCGCAGCCACCCGCTGGCGAGCGTGCGCGGCGCCTACAACGCGGTCTTCGTGGAGGCGGAGTCCGCTGGGCAGCTGATGTTCTACGGCCCCGGCGCCGGCGGCGCGCCGACCGCGAGCGCCGTGCTCGGCGACCTCGTCACGGTCGCCCGCAACGCGGTCCTCGGCACCCGGGGCGCCGGCGAGTCGGCGTACGCGGCCCGGGAGATCCTGCCC
>NZ_JASGDD010000005.1:0-31147 GCF_047607365.1 Nocardioides sp.
GGCGTGGCCGGCGCGGCCACCGCCCTCGCCGGCTCGACCACGACCGCCGCCGTCGAGCGGCAGTCCAGCGGCAGCAGCTCGTCCGGCAGCTGGCAGGACAGCCTCCCGTCGACCGGCTATCCCGGCAGCGGCTCCGGTGGCTCGGACGGCTCGAGCGGCTCCTCGGGCCTCGGCTCCCAGGGCGGCTTCGGCCAGTTCCCGCAGTTCGGCCAGGGCGGCGGGCTCTCGGGCGGCAGCGGCAACGCCCAGGGCGCCACCGCCGACTCCACCAGCGACGCCACCGACGAGCAGTCGACGGGCATCGTGGAGATCACCTCCACGGTCTCCGGGGGCACCGCGGCCGGCACCGGCATGATCCTCACCTCCAGCGGCCTCATCGTCACCAACCACCACGTCGTCGAGGGCGCCACCTCGGTCAAGGTCACGGTCGTCTCGACCGGCAAGACCTACACGGCGACGTACGTCGGCGGCGACGCGACCGCGGACGTCGCGGTGCTCCGCCTGCAGGACGCCAGCGGCCTGGAGACCGTCGACCTCTCCGACGACGCGGCCGCGGTCGGCGACGAGATCACCTCGGTCGGCGACGCCAACGGCGACGGCGGCAGCCTCACCGCCTCCCCGGGCACCGTCTCCGCGCTCGACCAGGACATCACCGTCCAAGACGAGAGCGGCGGCGGCTCCAGCCAGCTCACCGACCTGATGGAGCTCGACGCCTACATCGTGCCCGGCGACTCCGGCGGCGCCGTCCTCGACTCCGACGGCGAGGTCGTCGGCATGAACGTCGCGGCGAGCAGCGGCGGCAGCACGGTGATCGGCTACGCCATCCCGATCGCGACGGTCGAGTCGGTCGTCGACGAGATCCTCGACGGCTCGACGTCCGGGGACATCACCCTCGGCTACCCGGGCTACCTCGGCATCGGCCTGTCCACCACGTCGACCGAGGCGACGGTGGCCGAGGTCGCCGACGGCGAGGCGGCCGAGAAGGCGGGGATCGTCGTGGGCGACACCATCACCTCCTTCAACGGCACCGCGGTCGCGTCGGCCGACCAGCTCCACGACCTCGTCGCGCAGACCGAGCCGGGGGAGCAGGCGAAGGTCACCTGGACCACCTCGTCGGGGGCCACGAAGTCGGCCACCGTGACCCTCGGCACCGGCCCGATCGCTTGACCGACCGCCTGACCGACCGCCCGCTCAGCCCCCGAGGCGCTGCCGCAGCCAGTGGTAGGACGCCTTGGGGGTGCGGTCCTTCGTGACCGGGTCGACGGCGACGATGCCGAAGAACTGGGTGTAGCCCTCCGCCCACTCGAAGTTGTCCAGCAGCGTCCACACGATGTAGGCCCGCACGTCGGCGCCGGCCACCCGCGCCCGCTCGGTGGCCGCGACGTGCCCCTCGAGGTAGGCGATCCGGTCCTCGTCCTCCACGCCGCTGCTGTAGGCCGCGCCGTTCTCGGTGACCATGAGCGGCAGCCCGGTCCGCGCGTGGGTCTCGACGAGGAGCTCCTCGAGCCCCACCGGCTCGACCTCCCAGCCGATGTCGGTGCGCGGGTCCCGCACGAGGAAGGCGACCGGCGCGACGCCGGGATAGGCGCCGGTCTCGGGGTGCGTCTCCCGGCCGGGCAGGGTGGGCGCCGCAGGCCCCGGCCGCACCGGCGTGTAGTAGTTGATCCCCAGCCAGTCGGCGCTGCCGCGGACCAGGCCGAGGTCGCCGTCGCGGACGAGCTCGGGGTCGGACAGCTCGGGAGCGACCTTCAGCAGCCCCTCGTCGTACGCGCCGTCGACGAGGGGGCCCAGCCACACCCGGTTGCGGATCGCGTCCACGCCGTCGGCCGCCTCGAGCAGCGCCGGGTCCCGGCTCTCGGGCCACACCGGCGCGAGGTTGAGCACGATGCCGACGTCCTCGCAGCCCGCCGCGTGCAGCCGCTCGGCGGCCAGCCCGTGGCCGAGCATGAGGTGGTGGGCGGCGCGGTGGGCGCGGCCGCCGGCCCGGAGGCCCGGCGCGTGCACGCCGGCGGAGTAGCCGAGGTAGGCGGCGCACCACGGCTCGTTGTGGGTCGCCCAGACCTTGACGCGGTCGCCCAGGCGCTCGTGCACCACCATCGCGTAGTCCGCGAAGGCGTACGCCGTGTCGCGGGTCAGCCACCCGCCGGCGTCCTCCAGCGGCTGGGGGAGGTCCCAGTGGTAGAGCGTGCCGGTCGGGGTGACGCCCCGCTCCAGGACGGCGTCCACCACCCGGTCGTAGTAGTCGAGCCCGCGTGGCTCGATCCGGCCCCGCCCCTGCGGCACGATCCGCGGCCAGGCGACCGAGAAGCGGTAGTAGTCGACGCCGAGGTCGCGCAGCAGGTCGGCGTCCTCGGCGTAGCGGTGGTAGGAGTCGGGCGCGTCACGACCGTCCTTGCCGTCGCGGACCGCGCCCGGCGTACGCGCGAAGGTGTCCCAGATCGAGGGCCCGCGGCCGTCCACGTCGGTCGCGCCCTCGATCTGGTAGGACGCCGTCGCGGCCCCGAATCGGAGGTCCGGCCCGAGCGGCAGGTGTCGCGCCACTCGCCGCCTCAGCCCTTCACCGAGCCGGCCAGCAGGCCGCGGACGAAGAAGCGCTGCAGGGCGAGGAAGACCACCAGCGGGATGATGAGCGAGACGAACGCGCCGGCGGACAGCAGGTGCCACGAGGAGCCGCGGGTGCCGGCGAGCGCCGCGAGTTGGGCGTTGATCGGGTAGATCTGGTAGCCGCCGAAGACCAGGGAGACGAGCAGGTCGTTCCACACCCAGAGGAACTGCAGGATGCCGAAGGCCGCGATCGCCGGCATCATCAGCGGCAGGATCAGGCGCAGGAAGATCTGCGGGTGCGTCGCGCCGTCGATCCGGGCGGACTCGATCAGCTCGCCGGGGATCTCGCGCATGAAGTTGTGCAGCAGGAAGATCGCCAGCGGCAGCGCGAACATCGTGTGCGAGAGCCACAGCGAGTAGAAGCCCCCGGCCGGGGCGTCCTGGCCCTGGAGGCCGAGGTCGCCGTAGAGGTTGAGCAGAGGCACCAGCGTCACCTGGATCGGCACGATCTGCAGCGCGAAGATCGCGATGAAGAGCAGGTTGCGGCCACGGAAGCTCATCCAGGCGAAGGCGTACGACGCCATCGTGGCGAGGAAGATCGGGATGATCACCGCGGGCAGGGTGATCGCGATCGAGTTGATCACGAACGGGCCGAGCGCCGCGTCGCCGTCGCCGCCGAGCACGGCGCGGTAGTTGTCGAGGGTGAACGACGGCGAGGTGAAGACGTGCCACCAGCCGGTCGTCTTCACCTCCGACTCGGGCCGGAACGAGGAGATCAGCAGTCCCGCGGTCGGGATGGTCCAGAAGACCGCGATGACGAAGGCCGCGAGCGAGGCCCAGGGGTTGGAGAGCGCGTCCTTCGCCTTGCTGGACGCGCTGGCCGGCTTCGGGGCGGGCGCGGCGATCTCGGTGAGCGGGACGGCGGTCATCGGGCCTCCAGTTGGCGCATCTGCCGGACGTTGTAGATCACGACGGGGAGGACGAGCACGAAGATGAGCACCGCCAGCGCGGAGCCGAGGCCGAAGTTGGCCGACTGGAAGCTCTGCCGGTAGTACTCGTAGGACAGCACGCTCGTCTTGTAGTTGCCGCCGGTCGTCTGGCGCACGACGTCGAAGGCCTTGAGCGTGGTGATGGTGATCGTCGTGAGGACCACGACGATCGTGGGCCGGATGCTCGGCACGGTGATGTAGCGGAACATCCTCCACCCCCCGACCCCGTCGAGCCGCGCGGCCTCGACGATGTCGGTCGGGATCGCCTTGATGCTCGCCGAGAGCACCGTCATCGCGAACCCCGCCTGGACCCAGATGAGGATGATGATCAGCCAGAACGTGTTCCACGGGCTGTTGATCAGCCAGTGGTGCCGTCCCAGGCCCAGCGCGTCGGTGGTGGCGTTGAGGATGCCGATCTTGTCGTCGTAGACGAACTTCCAGATCAGCGAGGCGCCCACCAGGGAGATCGCCATCGGCAGGAAGATGACGGCCTTCGCCGTGCGCTCGAACCGCGCGTGGTCGACGAGCACGGCATAGAGCAGGCCGATCATGGTGGCGACGATCGGCGTCACGACCACCCACACCGCGGTGTTGAGCAGCACCCGCAGCAGGTCGGCGTCGGTGAAGATCGCCTTGTAGTTGTCGAGCCCGACGAAGTTCTGGCTGAAGCGGTCCTTGAAGGACAGGTAGATCGAGTTGACCGCCGGGTAGAGCAGGCCGACCCCGATCAGGGCCGAGGCCGGCAGCACGAACGCCGCCGACTGGATCACCTCTCCGACCCGCGAGCGGAGCCGGGAGGTCGCGACCAGGATGAGGGCGATCACCGCGAAGAAGACGGCGACGACCAGAAGCGCTTGCAGCAGCTTCTCACCTGTGGACATGGGACCTCCCGGCTCTCACACGCTCATTCGGACTCGGTCTCGGACTCGTACGTCAGGACGCCGGCCAGGACGCCTCGATCTCGTCGAGCGTCTTCTGGGTGTCCTGACCCGTGATCCAGTTGACCATCTGCTTCCAGAACGAGCCGGAGCCCACGTCGGCCGGCATCAGGTCCGAGGCGTCGAAGCGGAAGACGGCGTCCGGGTCCTGCAGGATCGAGGCCGAGAGCTTGTCGATCGGGCTGACGAGGTTGTTGGCGTCGAGACCCTTGTTGGCGCTCACCCAGCCGCCGGAGGTCGTGGCCTTGGCCTTCTCGTTGGCCCAGGTGTCGGTCGACAGGTAGGTCTGGAAGGCCTGCGTGGCGAGGTTCTTGTTGAACGCCGCCACGAACTCGCCGCCGCCCTCGACCGGCTTGGAGCTGGCGTCGACCGAGGGCTCGTAGAAGGCGAAGACGTCGCCGTTCTCGCTCACGTCGGTGCCCTCGGGCCAGTTGGCCGCGTAGAAGGAGGCCTGCTGGTGCAGCGCGCACGTGCCCTCGGTGATGGGCAGGCCGCCCTCCTGGAACGCCGTGGTGGCGATCGAGTTCACGTCGCCGATGCCGCCGTTGACGTACTTCGGGTTCTTCAGGATGTCGCCGACCTTGTCGAGCGCGGTCGCGATCTTCGGGTCGTTGAACGGGATGTCGTGGCTGATCCAGTCGTCATAGGTGTCGGGCCCCGCGGTGCGGAGCACGAGCTCCTCGAGCCAGTCGGTGAGCGGCCAGCCGGTGGCCTCGCCGGACTCGACGCCTGCGCACCAGGGCTTCATCCCCGTGGCGGCGATCTTCTGGGTGAGCGTCATCAGCTCGTCCCACGTGGTGGGGACGGTCCAGCCCTTCTCCTTGAACATCTTCGGGCTGTACCAGACGAACGACTTCACGTTCGCGCCGAGCGGGGCGGCGTAGAACGTGCCGTCGACCGAGCCGTAGCTCTTCCAGTCCTCGCCCCACCACTTGTCGACGTTGTCGGCGACCGCGTCGGGCGCCTCGACGACCTTGCCGGTCTGGACGAGCGTGTTGAGCAGGCCGGGCTGCGGAACGTAGGCGATGTCGGGGGCGTTGCCACCACGCGCCCGGACGACGACCTGGGCCTCGAAGTCCTTGGACCCCTCGTACTCGACCTTGGCGCCGGTGCAGGTGGTGAACAGCTTGTAGCTGTCCTTCTGGGACTGGTCCTCGGGGGTGACGATGCCGGTGTAGACGTGGACGGACTTTCCGGTGAGGTCGCCGTAGGAGTCCAGGCCCAGCGACTCGCACTCGGCCTTCCCCTTGCCCGGCGAGGTGCCACTGGCCTTGTCGTCGTCGCCGCCACCGCCGCAGGCGGTGAGAAGCAGAGTGGTGCTGACGAGTGCGGCTCCGACCGCGAGGCCCCGTCGGCGGCTGTACGAGTTGGCCATGTGCCATCCCTCCTTGGTGTGGGACAGGCTTGTCATCACAACGTGAACACAAGCGTGACGTGCGTCACATTAGTCAGTACGCTGGGCGCTGTCCACACACCACGACCGACCACACGAAGCAGGTTCCTCGATGGCATCGATCACCTTCGACAAGGCACAGCGCTGGTATCCGGGAGCTGACTCGCCCGCCGTTCCCGGGATGGACCTGGAGATCAAGGACGGCGAGTTCATGGTGCTCGTCGGGCCGTCCGGCTGCGGCAAGTCCACGACGCTGCGGATGCTCGCCGGGCTCGAGGAGGTCAGCTCCGGTCGCATCCTCATCGGCGACCGCGACGTCACCCGCGTGCCGCCCAAGGACCGGGACATCGCGATGGTGTTCCAGAACTACGCGCTCTACCCCCACATGAGCGTCGCGGAGAACATGGCGTTCGCGCTGAAGATGGCCAAGCTGCCCAAGGCCGAGCAGGAGCGGCGGGTCCGCGAGGCCGCCGAGATCCTCGGGCTCACCCAGTTCCTCGATCGCAAGCCGAAGGCGCTCTCGGGAGGCCAGCGCCAGCGGGTGGCGATGGGCCGGGCCATCGTCCGCGAGCCGCAGGTCTTCCTCATGGACGAGCCGCTGTCGAACCTCGACGCGAAGATGCGCGTCCAGACCCGCACCGACATCGCCAAGCTCCAGCGCGACCTCGGGGTCACGACCGTCTACGTCACGCACGACCAGGTCGAGGCGATGACGATGGGGGACCGGGTCGCGGTGATGAACCTCGGCGAGCTGCAGCAGGTCGACACGCCGCTCGACCTCTACGACCGCCCGGCCAACGTCTTCGTCGCGGGCTTCATCGGCTCGCCGCAGATGAACCTGCTGCCGGCCACCGCCAACGACGGCGTCGTCAACCTCGGGGGCTACTCCTTCCCCATCGCCGGGGCGTCCGGCGAGGTCATCGTCGGCGTGCGCCCCGAGGCATGGAAGGTGGTGCCGGAGACCGAGCCCGGCCTCACGCTGGACGTCCTCGTGGTCGAGGAGCTCGGCTCGGACGGCTACGTCTACGGCGCGACCTCGCTCGGCGGCGAGGAGCGCAACATCGTGGTCCGCGTCGGGGCCCGCGACCGGATCCAGAAGGGGCAGGTCCTCACCGTGGTCGCCGATCCGTCGAACGTGCACCTCTTCGACGCCGAGACCGGCCTCCGGCTCGGAGGCTGAGGCGGCCCGCCGTGGCCGTGCCCGCCACCTGCAGGATCACCTTCTCCGGCGTCGCGACCGCTCTGCTCGACCTGCCCTTCGGCGTCCCGCTGGAGGAGTGGGACGTCCCGGCGCTGGTGGACCTGCCCCGCGGCATCTCGCGGCACGTCGTCCGGTTCGTGCGTGCCGGGACGGAGGTCTTCGCGCTCAAGGAGGCGACCGACCGGTTCGTCACCGCGGAGTACCGACTGCTCCGGGAGCTCGAGGAGCGCGGCGTCCCCTCGGTCCACGCCTTCGGGACGGTGACGAGCCGCACCGACGCCGAGGGCGAGGAGCTGGGCGGTCTCCTCATCACCCGGCACCTGTCCTACTCCGTGCCCTACCGCGCCCTCTTCCTCGAGCCCCGCGGGCTGGAGGTGCGCGACCGCCTCATCGACGCGCTGGCGGTGCTCTTCGTCCGGCTCCATCTGGCCGGCTTCTACTGGGGCGACTGCTCGCTCTCCAACACCCTGTTCCGCCGGGACGCGGGGGCCCTGTCGGCGTACCTCGTCGACGCCGAGACGGGGGAGATCCATCCGAGCCTGAGCGACGGGCAGCGGGATTGGGACATCGAGGTCGCGACGGTGAACATCCTCGGCGAGCTCTTCGACGTGCTCGCGAGCGGCGCGACCACCGGTGACCTCGACCCGGTGGCGATCGCCGAGCAGCTGCGGCCGAGGTACGAGGACCTGTGGTGGGAGCTCACCAGCCCCGAGGTGATCCCGCGCGACGAGAGCTTCCGCATCGACCAGCGGGTCCGCCGGCTCAACCAGCTGGGGTTCGACATCGACCAGATCGAGATCGCGCCGATGGAGGGCGGGTCGCTGCTCCGCTACCAGCCGCAGGTCGTCGAGTCCGGCCACCACGTGCGGCGGCTCTTCCAGCTCACCGGTCTCGACGTCCAGGAGAACCAGGCCCGGGCCCTGCTCGCGGAGCTGGCGCGGTTCCGCGCGCGGTGGGAGGCCGGCGTCGGTCACCCGATCCCGGAGGACCAGGCCGCGCGCGAGTGGCTCGACGACAAGTACTTCGGCACCCTCGGGCTCGTCCCGCCCGACCTGCGGGGCCGGCTGCCGGACGCCGAGCTCTACTTCGAGATCAGCCAGCACCGCTGGTTCCTCAGCGAGGCCCGCGGCGCCGACGTCGGGCGTGAGGAGGCGGTCGCGAGCTACGTGCGGACCGTGCTCGACTTCCACCCGTGAGACGCGCGGCCGCCGACGGCGCCGGCGAGGTGGGGACCTACGACGTCCTAGCCGGCACCGCGACGGCCGCGCTGCTCACGGGCCCTGGCCGGATCGGCGCCGGCCGGCGCCGACTCAGTGCTTGACGGACTGGGCGGCGTCGGCGGCCTTGTGGGCGAGCTCGCCCGCCTTCTCCGCGACGACGCTCGCCGCGTCGGAGGCCGCGCTCACCGCGACGTCCTTCTTCTCGGCGGCGAGGTCGGCGGCCTGGTTGGCGAGGGCAACGGCATCCTCACGCGAGGTGATGCCGGTCAGGCGCGCGATCAGGTAGGCGATCGCAGCGCCGAGCGCGATGACGATGAGTGACTTGATGGGAGGCATACCGGGGGTGTTTCCGCGCCGGGCGCGGATCATTCGGGTGCGAAGCCAGCAATTTCAGGGTCTCCATAGCGCGAACTCCGGCTCCCCTCATCCCGGCCCGGTGAACTCATGGTGTCAGTCCCCGTTTCCCAGGAGTTCACCGTGCTGCCCACCTCCGTTCTCTACCTCGCCGACGTGATCGCGATCTGCGTCCTCGTCTTCGGCCTCTTCCTGCCCCGGCATCGACGCCCCGAGATGATCGTCGCCTTCCTGACCACCAACGTGGGCGTGCTCGCCGTCTCGGCCGCGCTGTCGGCGAGCACCATCGGCGCGGGAATCGGGCTCGGGCTCTTCGGCATCCTGTCGATCATCCGGCTGCGCTCCGAGGAGCTCGCCCAGCACGAGATCGCCTACTACTTCGCCTCACTCGCCCTCGGCCTCCTCGGCGGCCTGAGCGCCGGCACGAGCTGGACCGACCTGGGCCTCATGGCCGCGATCCTCGTCGCCATCGCGGTGGGCGACCACCCGCGCATCGCGAGCCGCCCCGAGAGCCAGGAGCTGCTGCTCGACCGGGCGCTCACCGACCGCGCCGGCATCATCGCCCACCTCGAGGGCCTGCTCTCCACGCGCGTCGTCTCGGTGCGGGTGATCCGGACCGACCTGGTCAACGACACCACGCTCGTCTCCGTCCGGCACCGCCCGGTCGCCGGCCCGGCGTCGCCGGCCGCGCACGTCGCGACCTCCCGCCCGCTGGAGTCGGTCCGATGACCGTCGGGACGGCCGTGGTGGCGGAGCCGTACGCCGGCATGGAGCCGATCTCGCTGGAGGAGATGGTCGACGAGGCGGCTCTCCTCGCCCGGGTCGACAGGAAGTACGTGCTGCCGCTGGGTGACGTGGACGTCCTGCTGGACGGCGTACCGCGGGAGACGCGGGTCCTCGAGATCGACGGGGTGCGCGACTTCGGCTATCGCTCGGTCTACCTGGACACCCCGGACCGGCAGAGCTTCCTCACCTCCGGTCGTGGCCGGCGCGGCCGCTGGAAGGTCCGCACCCGCGAGTACCTCGACACCGGGACCAGCTGGCTCGAGGTCAAGACGCACGGCGCGCGTGGCCAGACGATCAAGCAGCGGATCGAGCAGACGACCGACGAGCTCACCGCCGAGGGGCGTGCGTTCGTCACCGGCATCGTCCCGACCGCGATCGCGCTCGAGCCCGTCATGGTGACGACCTACCGCCGCTCCACGCTGCTGCTGCCCGGATCCGAGGCGCGGCCCGCGAGCCGGGTGACGATCGACGTCGACCTCGGCTGGGCCGCGATCGGCACCGGCCGCAGCCTGGACCGTCCCCGCCTCGCCATCGTCGAGACCAAGACCGGCGCCACCCCGTCGGCCGCCGACCGCCTGCTGTGGTCCCACGGCCACCGCCCGGTGTCGATCTCCAAGTTCGGCGTCGGCATGGCCGCGCTGCATCCCGACCTGCCCCGCCTGAAGTGGCACCGCGTCATGAACCGCTTCGGCGTTCCCCGCGCCGCCTGAACCCCCCGATCTCTCCAGGAGACAACGATGTCCCACCACCCCTTCCGCACCCGCCTCGCGGCCGCCTCCACCGCCGCCCTGCTGACGCTCTTCACGGTGACCGCCTGCGGCGCCGCGGAGTCCGGCAGCTCCTCGAGCGGCTCGACGACCACCCAGACGGTCGCCGCCACCACGATCGACGACACCCATGCCGACAGCAACGACGGCGACTACGACGCCTCCGATGCCACCACGATCACGCTGGCCGACGGTGCGTCGACCGTCGACGGAGACGGCGCGAGCGTCGACGGCGACGTCGTCACCATCACCGAGGCCGGGACCTACATCCTCTCGGGCACGCTCACCGATGGCCAGATCGTGGTGAACAGCACCGGTGACGGGAAGGTCAAGCTGGTCCTGGACGGGGTGGACATCACCTCGGCGACCACCGAGCCGATCGTCATCACCGAGGCCGACGAGGCCGTCATCATCCTCGCCGACGGCTCCACCAACACGGTCTCGGACTCCGCCGCCTCCAGTGCGGACGACGAGGAGGAGGACGCGCCCGACGCGACCATCTTCTCGATGGCCGACCTCACGATCGCCGGGTCCGGCTCGCTGACCGTCAACGGCAACAGCGCCGACGGGATCGCCACCAAGGACGGCCTGGTGATCCTCTCGGGCACCATCGACGTCACCGCGGTCGACGACGGCATCCGGGGCAAGGACTATCTGGTGATCGAGGACGGCACCATCACGATCGCCGCCGGCAGCAAGGGCCTGAAGTCGACCAACACCGACGAGGGCGAGTACGGCTGGGTCCAGATCGACGGCGGCACCGTCGACATCACCGAATCGACCGAGGGTATCCAGGCGCCGATCTTCACGATCAACGGCGGCACCCTCGACATCGTCGCCAGCGACGACGGGATCAACACCACCAGCGGCACGGTCGAGGGCGGCAGCGAGCAGGCCGAGGACGGCGTACTGCTCACCATCGCCGGAGGCACCGTCGAGATCACCGCCGCCAAGGACGGCCTCGACTCCAACGGTGCCGCCACGATCAGCGGCGGCACCACCGTGATCCACTCCGACGCCGGCACCGGCGGGGGCGGCGACGGGCCGGTCGACGTCAACGGCGACCTCGAGTCGCCCGCCGAGGCCTCGGTGACGCTCGACGGCGCCTCGGCCGGCGACCGCGTCTCCCTGGTCGGCTCCGACGGCTCGATCGCGGTGAGCTTCGTCCTCGCCTCCGACGTCACCTCCTTCATCGTCCTCTCCGACGCCCTGACCGCCGACACGGACTACACCGTCTACTCCGGCTCCGCCGACGGCACCAGCGCCGACTCGACCGACGGCCTCACGAAGGGCTCGACGATCACCGCCACCGAGGTGGCGACCACCGGTGGCGGTGGCGGCGGCGGTGGTGGCATGGGCGGCGGCAGCCGTCCCAGCGGCGGCGGTCCCGGTGGCGGCGGTGGCACCGGCACCGACGGGCAGGGCTCCTGATGGCCGCCCACCGCGAGGGCCGTGAGCGCCGCGAGGGCCGGCGCCGGATCGCCCGGCGCTCCTTCCTGATCGGAGGAGCGGCGACGGTCGTCGCCGCCGGCAGCGCCAGCGCCTGGGCGCTCGACACCTACGTGGTCGACCACGTCGAGGTGGCCGACGTCGATGCCTACGAGGAGGCCGCCGGTGTCACCAGCACGACTCTCGACACCAGTGAGGCCGTCTCCACCGACGACAGCTGGAGCGCCGACGGCACCACCATCACGGTCACCAAGAAGACCACGGGCAGCGGCAACGACACCGTGACCTACTTCGTCGCCGACGTCGTCCTCACCGACGCGACCGTCCTCCGCTCCGCCTTCGCCAACAACGAGTTCGGCGAGAACGTCATCGAGAAGACCTCCGCGATCGCGAAGGACAACGACGCCGTCTTCGCCATCAACGGCGACTACTATGGCTTCCGCAGCACCGGCATGGTCATCCGCAACGGGGTGATCTACCGCGACAAGGGCGCCCGGGAGGGGCTCGCGTTCTACCGCGACGGCGAGGTCGTCGTGTACGACGAGACCGCGACCACCGCCCAGGAGCTGGTCGACGCCGGCGTCTGGAACACGCTGTCGTTCGGGCCGCCGCTCCTGGAGAACGGCGAGGTCGTCGACGGCATCGACGAGGTCGAGGTCGACACCAACTTCGGCAACCACTCGATCCAGGGCGAGCAGCCGCGCACCGGCATCGGCTTCGTCGACACCAACCACCTCGTGCTCGTCGTGGTCGACGGGCGGGACAAGGGCTACAGCCGCGGCGTCACCATGACGGAGTTCGCGTCGTTGATGCAGGACCTCGGTGCGGTCACCGCCTACAACCTCGACGGCGGCGGCTCCTCGACGATGTACTTCCAGGGCGACGTGGTCAACCGGCCGAGCAACGGCGGCGAGCGCGGCACCTCCGACATCCTCTACGTGGCCGGGTGAGCGTCGTGGCGAGGGTGATCGGGCCTGTCACGGCGGCAGAGCTCCCGGTGGTGGTCATCCCGGCCTACTGCCCCGGACCGGCCTTCGTCGGCGTCATCGAGGAGCTTCGCCGGCTGCGGCCGGGCGTGGACGTGCTCGTGGTCGACGACGGCTCGGGGCCGGCGTACGCGCCGCTGTTCGCGCAGGCCGAGGCGCTGGGCGCCACCGTGCTGCACCAGCCGGCGAACGGCGGCAAGGGGGCCGCGCTCAAGGCCGGCTTCGCCTTCCTCGACGGGCTGCGGCTGGGACGGGTCGTGGTCTGCGCCGATGCCGACGGACAGCACCTGGCCACCGACGTGCTGCGGGTCGCGGACGCGGTCGATCCCGGCCGGCGCGACCAGATCGTGCTCGGTGTGCGCGAGTTCGACGGCGCGGTGCCGCTGCGCAGCCGGATCGGCAACGACGCCACCCAGCTGCTCTTCCGGCTCGCGACCGGCTCCCGGCTGCGCGACACCCAGACCGGGCTGCGCGCCTTCCCGGCCGAGCTGCTGCCCTGGCTGCTCCAGGTGGGCGGAGAGCGCTACGAGTACGAGCTGACCATGCTGCTCCAGGCCTCGCGCTCCGGGATCGACCTGCGGACGGTGCCGATCGAGACGGTCTACCTCGACGACAACTCCTCCTCGCACTTCCGCCCGGTCGTCGACTCCCTCCGGATCTACCGCCCCCTGCTGGCCTTCCTCGGCTCCTCGCTGCTCGGCTTCGCGATCGACGTCGTCATGGTGATCGTGCTCCAGGCGTGCTTCGGCTCGCTGCTGCTGGCCGTGCTCGGCGCCCGCCTGACGAGCGCGTGCGTGAACTTCGCCGTCAACCGCTCCCTGGTCTTCGACCATGCGCACGAGGCGCGCCTGGGCCGTGCCGTGCGGAGGTACGCCGCCCTCGCGGTCGTCGTCCTCGGACTGAACTACCTCCTGCTCGCCACACTGGTGACGCTCGGCGTGCCGTTGCTGCCGGCCAAGCTGCTCACCGAGATCGCGCTGGTGACGCTGAGCTTCACGGTGCAGTCACGGGTCGTGTTCAGGACCAGGTCGCGTGGCCGGGAGTCGGCCGGGACCTGGGCACGGAGCCGGTCGGGCGTGCCAGAGTAGGCGCATGAGCGCCGCCGTCCGCGTGCACGTCACGCACTCGTTCACCTCTCCGCCCCAGGCCGTCTTCGACGCCCTGTCCGAGCACGAGAACCTGGGCCCGGTCTTCGGGGCGCGGATCACGCGCCTGCGCGACGGGGAGACGTCCCGCAACGGCGTCGGGTCGGCGCGGTCTCTGAAGATCGCGCCGGTCCTGCCCGCCTTCGTGGAGACGACCACCGTGTCGCAGCCCCCGACGCTGATCGAGTACCGCATCACCTCCGGCCTGCTGCCCATCCACGGCCACCACGGCGTGCAGCGGCTGACGGCCCGGCCCGACGGCGGCACCGACCTCGACTACACGATCGCCTTCGACTCCCGCGTGCCCGGCCTCGCCAGGATCGTCGGGCTGGGACTGCAGCACACCGTGGCCAAGGGGATCCCCCGGCTGCTGCCCTGAGCCGGCGCTCGCTCAGATCGTCTGCTCGGGGATCGGCTGCTTCGGCAACTTCTTGACCCGCGGCCGGCGCTTGGGCCGCTCGGGGATCATCGAGCGCATCTCCTCGAGCTTGCCCCAGCAGAGCAGCCGGTCCTCGGCCTCGAGGATGTTGCGCGCCGCCGGGTTGGGGATGACCAGCGAGCCGCGGTGCAGCGTGAGGACGGTGATGTCGCGCTCGCGGAGGCCGGAGCCGCCGAGGGACTTGCCGACCAGCTCGGCGTCGCCGTGCACGACCAGCTCGGCGACGCCGTAGCCGGTGCTCACCGCGAGCCGCTCGCGCACGTCGATCTGGGGGAAGGCGACCTGGTTGTCGATGTAGTCGACGATCGCGCCGGCCACGTCGAGCTTGGTCGCCTCCTCGATGCCCTGGAGGCCGGGGGAGGAGTTGACCTCCATGATCAGCGGCCCGTCGTCGCTCTCGAGCATGTCCACACCGGCCACCTTGAGGCCCATGATCTGCGCCGCGCGGACGGCCGCCTGCTCGTACTCCGGCGTGATCTCGACGCGCTCGACGGATCCGCCGCGGTGCACGTTGGAGCGGAACTCGTCGCCCCTCGCCGTACGCCGCATGGCCGCCACGACGCGGTCGCCCACCACCAGCGCGCGGATGTCGCGGCCCTTGGACTCCTTGATGAACTTCTGGATGAGGACGTTCTGCCGGGTGGACTGCAGGGTCTCGATGATCGCCTCGGCCACCTTGATGTCCGGGGCGAGGATGACGCCGATGCCCTGGGTGCCCTCGAGCAGCTTGATCACGACCGGCGCGCCGCCGACCCGCTCGATCGCCGGGATCACGTCCGCGCGGCCCTGGACGAACGCGGTCGGCGGCATCGCGATGCCGTGGCGCGACAGGATCTGGTTGGCGCGCAGCTTGTCGCGGCTGTTGGCGATGCCGGCCGCGGTGTTGGGGGTGTAGACGTCCATCTGCTCGAACTGCCGCACCACCGCGGTGCCGTAGTAGGTGATCGAGTTGCCGATCCGCGGCAGGATCGCGTCGTAGTCGCTGATCTGCCGGCCGCGGAACTGCAGGTCGGGCGTGTCGCCCGAGAGGTCGATCGCGAAGCGCAGCGTGTTGAGCACCTTCACCTCGTGGCCGCGGGCGACGGCCGCGGCGCGAAGCCGCTGGGTGCTGTAGGCGCGGGGCGCGCGAGACAGAATCGCGATCTTCATCTGTGCATCCTGGTTGGATAGACGACGTGACTGGTGACTCCGGCAATCATGCTGCCCGGCTGGTGGGCTGGCGGGAGTGGGTGGGGCTGCCGGGCGTGGGCGTGCCCTGGCTGAAGGCCAAGATCGACACCGGAGCCCAGACCTCGTCGCTGCACGCGTTCGGCGTCGAGGAGTTCACGCGGGACGGGGTGCCCTGGGTCCGCTTCGAGATACATCCGCTGCAGCGGTCGGCCAACGACGCGGTCGAGGTCGAGCTGCCCGTGCACGATCGCCGCAAGGTGCGCTCCTCCAACGGCGTCGCGCAGGTGCGGTACGTCGTGCTGCTGGAGGTCCGCCTCCTGGACGAGGTCGTCGAGGCGGAGATCACGCTGACCCGCCGCGACTCGATGGGCTACCGGATGCTCGTGGGCCGCGAGCTGCTCGCCCAGGGCTTTCTGGTCGACTCCGCGGCGTCGTACGTCGGCGGGCGGCCGCGCCGCCGGATCCGGCAGAAGCACAGCGCGCCGGACTCGTAGGCGGCTTCTCACCGGACTCTCACGCGGATCCGACACCGTCCTCACGAGCCGGGCCCATGCTGGTGGGCATGTGCAGCGACGACGGCACCGTGGCCGATCACGACCGGGGACTGAGCTTCGACCTGGAGACGCTCGGGCGGCACCAGCGGCGTCGCGACGTGATGCGGCTGATGGGCGCGGGCGCGCTCGGGGCCGGTGGCGCGGTGCTCCTCGGCGCCGGCGCGGCGTCGGCCTCGACCAGCGCGGTCGAGATCCCGAACGAGACCGCCGGCCCCTACCCGGGCGACGGCTCCAACGGGCCCGACGTGCTGGAGCAGAGCGGCGTCGTGCGCCGCGACATCCGGCGCAGCTTCGGCAGCTCCACCACCCTCGCGAAGGGCGTGCCGCTCACGTTCGTCTTCAAGCTGGTCAACACGGCGACGAGGAAGCCGGTCAAGGGGCTGGCCGTCTACGCCTGGCACTGCGACGCCGCGGGCGACTACTCGATGTACAGCTCGGGCATCACCGACGAGAACTACCTCCGCGGCGTCCAGATCACCGGCAAGAAGGGCCGCGTGAGGTTCGTCAGCATCTTCCCGGCCTGCTACTCGGGGAGGTGGCCGCACATCCACTTCGAGGTCTACCGCAACCGGAGGGCCGCGCTCAACGACGGCACCCCACTGGCCACCTCGCAGCTCGCCTTCCCGCGCAGCGCCGCGGCCGCGGTCTACAGCGGGTCCTCGCTCTACTCCGGGTCGACCGCCAACCTCAACCGGGTCTCGCTCGGCTCGGACAACGTCTTCGGCGACGACGGGGGAGTCCGCCAGCTCGCCTCGGTCAGCGGGTCGGTCGCCAAGGGGTACCGGGCCTACCTCAAGGTGCCGGTCGACCTCTAGACGACCCACGTCGCCTTCGCGCCACCCCGGCGGGAGGAGTTGACCACCATGGAGCCCGCCTCCAGCGCGACCCGGGTGAGCCCGCCGCGGACGGGGGTCACCCCCGTCGCGTCATCGCCGCCGCCGTCGGCAGCGCTGTCCCGGCTGTCGCCGTCGCGGACGGCGATCACGCGCAGGTCGACGTGGCGCGGCTCGAGCCGACCGTCGACCACGGCCGGCAGGGTGGAGAGCTCGACCACCTCCTGCACGATCCAGGCCTCCGGGTCCGCGTGGATCGCCGCCCGCGCGGTCTCGATCTCCTCGTCGGTGGCGGCCGGCCCGACCACGACGCCCTGGCCGCCGTAGCCGTCGCGCGGCTTGGCCACCAACTCGTGCAGCCGCTCGTCGGCGTCGGCCAGCCGACGCTCGTCGAGCAGGTCGTAGGTCGTGACCGACGGCAGGATCGGCTCCTCGCCGAGGTAGAGCCGGGTGAGGTCGTCGACATAGGTGTAGATCATCTTGTCGTCGGCCACCCCGCCGCCGTAGCGGTTGACCATGCCCACCCGGTTCTCGCACACCGCGTCGAGCACGGTCGCCGCGAGCGGCATGATCCGCCCGTCGTCGCTGCGGATGCTGTCGGAGTCGCTGCGCCGGTAGAACGCCCGGACGGGGGTGCCGTCGGCGAGCTCGACCCGCCCACCGCGGCTGCGCAGGTCCTCGATCAGCGCGAGCCGCAGCCCCGCCGCCTCGGCGAGCCGGCGGTGCTCGAACCAGGCGGAGTTGTGCTCGCCGTCGCTGACGAGGACGAGCTCGCCGTCGAGGTCGGGCGCGCTCCTCTCGAGCGCGCGCCGCAGCGCGGACGCGGTGTCGGCCAGGAAGGAGCCGGGTCCGGGGCCGAGGCCCGCGACCTCGGCCGTGACGCGGTTCGCCGCCTCGGCGAACGCCGCGCCTGCCGGCGTACGCAGGTTGTCCTCGAGGACGCGGAAGCGGCCGTCGGCGCCGCGGACCAGGTCGAAGCCGGCGACCCCGATCCACCCGCCCGTCGGGATCGGGCAGCCGACGAGGTCCTTCTCGAGGTACGGCGTCGCCTCGAGCACCCGCTCCGGCACGATGCCCTGCCGCACGGCCCGGCGCTCGCCGTAGACGTCGCCGACGAAGGCCTCGAGCACCCGGGTGCGCTGCGCGACGCCCCGCGCCAGCAGGTCCCACTCGTCGCCGGTCAGGAGCCGGGGGACCGGGTCCACGCAGTAGGGATGCGGGTCGTCCCCGCCGAAGTAGACCCCGTCCGCCTCGAGGCTCTCGGCGACCCTGCGCGCCAGCTTGTCGAGGTCGGTCCCGGCGAGCCGGTCCATCACCTCGGCGTACAGCGGCCGCACCCGCCCGTCGGCGTCGAAGACCTCGTCGTAGCCCGTGCCCGGGTCGTAGGAAATCGTGCTCACCGTCGCGTCTCCCGCTCTGCCGACGTCGCTGACGAGTCGAGTCGTACCCGCTCTCTCCGTCCGCTATCCCGCCGGCCCGCCCGCGTGGTCGACGAGGGTCGTCAGCACGGACTGCGCCGGTCGATGACCGCGCGCATCGTGCGGCGCCCGCGCTCGAGCGCGGTCCCGGACTCCCCGAGGAGCTGGATCTCCTGGTTGAGGGCCATCGCGACGCCCATCAGGGCGACCGCGTCGTCGACGGCCTCGACGTCGGATCGGCCGGCGGCCCGGAACTGGTCGGCGAGGAACCTGCGCCATCGCCCGACCGCGTCGCGCGTGGCGTCCCGCAGCTCGCCGGGCCGGCCGTCCAGGTCCACCGAGACGGCGGTCACGACGCAGCCCCCACGGAAGGGGCAGTGGGTGAGGTAGGCGAGCCACCGCTCCACGATCACGCCCAAGCGGGCCGGCCCCGCGTCGTGCTCCAGGCTCGGGAGCACGACCTGGTCGACGAACTCCGCTACGGCGACGTCGAGCGCTTCGCGCAGCAGCGACTCCCGCGACGCGAACGGCCCGAGGGCGCCGGAGCTGCTCAGTCCGACATCGCGGGCGATCGACCGCGTGCTCACGTGGCTCAGCCCCTCCGTGGAGGCGCGATCGACGACCGCATGCAGGATCCGCTCACGCGTCAGCGCCGCGTCCGTCGCACTACTCCGGGGCATGGCACCAACGATAGCGGACGACTGGCCGCTATTGACCGCATGTCGGATGGCGGTCTAGCGTTCGAGACGAATAACGGCCATGTGAGAGGTAAATCGGATGACGCTCGACGGGAAGCGGATCCTGCTGACCGGAGCGTCGTCCGGGGTGGGACGCGAGGCCGCCCTGCTCCTGGCGCGCCGGGGCGCGCGCCTGGCGCTGTCGGCCCGGCGGGAGGATCGGCTCACGGCGCTCGCCGAGGAGATCGGTCGGGACGGCGGCCACGAGGCCCGCGTCCTGACCGCCGACCTGAGCCTCCGTGGGGAGGCCGTCCGACTCGCCGATGCCGCGCTCGAGGTGCTCGGTGGCATCGACGTCGTGATCAACAACGCCGGCACCACGATGCAGGCGCTGACCTGGATCGGCGCCGATCGCGACGAGGCGCGGGAGATGTTCGAGACCAACGTGTGGAGTCAGGCCGCGCTCGTCGCCCGCATCGCACCCCGGATGATCGAGCAGGGGAGCGGCACGATCGTCAACGTCGGCTCGATGGCGCGTGTCGCGCCCTACCCGCATCTGGGTCATTACGCGGCCTCCCGTGCCGCGGGCATGGCGATGACCCAGATGATGGGGGTGGAGCTCCGGCCCCACGGCGTACGCGTGGTCGGGCTGGACTTCGGTGCGATCGACTCCGCCGCGTCCTTCGAGGTGCGCGGGATCCGCGGCATCGAACGCTGGCTGGAGGGACCGCCCGGCCTGGGCACCATCGAGGACGCGGCGGCCGCGATCGTCCGTGCGGCCGGTGCCGAGGCACCCGGCCTCGCCTTCTATCCGGCCGCGCTGCGATGGATCGACCGCTTCCCCGTGCTCGGCCGTCGCTACCTCCGCCGCCTTGCCCGGGGCGCCGACCTGCACGACACCACGCTCCGGTACGCCGGCACGCAGGGCGACCGCGCCCTGCAGCGCGAGCGCGAGGAGTGGGACGCCGCTCATCCCGACGGATGAGCTCTGGCCCGCCCGCCACCATCGACCCCGCGAAACGAACAGGAACGACATGAGGCTCGCGATCTTCGGCTCGACCGGCATGGGCGGCGGCGCGGCCGTCGCCAAGGCCCTCGACCGGGGTCTCGAGGTCACGGTCCTCGCCCGCTCCGAGGCCAGCGCCGCCAAGGCCCCTCCGGGGGTGCGGGTGGTGCGCGGTGACGCCCTCGACCCCGTCGCCATCGCGGAGGCACTGGACGGCGTCGACGCCGTGATCCAGTACCTCGGCGTCGGCGGCCTCGGGGACGGCCGGCCCAACGACCTGGTGCCCAGCGCCACCCGCCTCATCGTCGAGGAGATGCGCGCTCGGGGCATCGAGCGCATCGTGTGCGCGTCCAACATGGGACTGCCCGACTCCGGCGCCTTCGTCTTCCGGCGCGTCCTCGTCCCGCTGTTCGCCCGCCGGCTCCCGCCCATCCTCGACGCCAAGGTCGAGATGGAGGCGGTGCTCGCGGCCAGCGGACTCCGGTGGACCGCCGTCCGGCTGCCCGCCCTCAAGCGCGGTCCCGACCGCCGAACGCTCAAGACCGATGCCACCGGACGCGCGACCGGCTACTCCATCGCCGTCGGCGACGCCGCCGACTTCATGCTGGACATCATCCAGACCCCGGCGTACGTCGGCTCGGCGGTCGGCATCTCCAACTGACGGCCCCACTCCCGGGGTCGGGTGATGGTGGGTCACAAAACAGATCGAGGCCAGACGATGTCTGGCCTCGATCTCCTGGTAGCGGGGACAGGATTTGAACCTGTGACCTCTGGGTTATGAGCCCAGCGAGCTACCGAGCTGCTCCACCCCGCGTCGGTGAACAGAACGTTACCTGTCGTACGGGGAGAACCCAAATCGGGGGCGGTCAGGCCTCGGGGAGGGCGGCGAAGCGGCGCTTGACGTCGTTGTACCAGCCCATCGATCGCTTCGGGTGGAGCCAGCGGCCCTTCATCTCCTCGCGGGCGGGGACGTGGGCGGTGTCGCCGGCCCTGACGACCTCCTTGAGGTGCCTGTCCTGGGCCTTGATCACGTCGTCGGCGGTCTCGCCGCGGTGGGCGAGGGCGCAGGGGCCGCCGAGGTCGTGGCAGGTCATCGTCTTCATCTTCTCTCTCCTGGCTGTCACACCGGCCGGTCCGGATGCGTCACAGTGATGACGGTGCGCGAGGGGAGAGTGTGACCACATGGCGACGGACGAGCAGCTGAGCGTCGGGTTCGAGGCCGAGCGGGAGCGGCTGGTGTGGATCGCGACCCGCATCCTGCGCGACCCCGACGGCGCGCAGGACGTCGTGCAGCAGGCATGGCTCCGGCTGCACCGTACGCCGGAGGGCATCGACGATCTCCCGGCCTGGCTCACCACCGTGACCTCCCGGCTGTGCCTGGACCGGCTGCGCGAGCGCACCCCGGTCCCGGTGGAGACCCTGCCGGACGAGGCCGCGGGCACGGGCAGCGGCGCTGGCGCCGACCCGGCCGAGGAGGTCGCGCTGGCGGACACGGTGGGCATCGCGCTACAGGTCGTGCTCGACCGGCTGACGCCCGCCGAGCGGGTCGCGTTCGTGCTGCACGACAGCTTCGGCGTGGACTTCCCGAGCATCGCCGCGATGCTCGACACCTCGCCCGCGGCCGCGCGCAAGCTCGCCTCCCGGGCGCGGGCCAAGGTGGCGCTCGGGGCACCGAGGGACACCCTCGCCGACTGGCAGGTCGTCGACTCCTTCATGGCGGCGGCACGCGAGGGCGACTTCGCCCGCCTGCTGCGGCTGCTGGCCCCCGACGTCGTGGTGGAGGCCGACGCCGCGGCGGCGGCGATGGGCACGCCGGAGCGGATGGAGGGTGCCGAGGAGGTGGCCGCCTTCTTCAACGGCGGGGCGTCGGCCGCGTTCCCGGTCTTCGTCGGGGACCGGCCCGGTGCGGCCTGGATCCACCGGAGCGAGGTCAAGGTCGCCTTCGACTTCACCGTCGAGCACGGCCGGGTCTCGCGGCTGGACTTCCGCGCCGCCGCGGACGTTCTGGCGAGCGTTCGCCGTCGCGTCGACGGGCAGCCGAGGGCGGTGGTGATCGAGGGGACATAATGCCCGGGTGGACCTCGCCTACCCCCTCGTCATCAAAGCCGCCCGTGCCTGGTTCAAGCTCGGAGACATCGACATCCGGGCGACCGGCCTGGAGCACATCCCGGACACGGGAGGAGCGCTGCTGGCGGTCAACCACCTGTCGTACGTCGACTACATCATCCACGGCTACCCGGGTGCGGAGAAGGGCCGGCTGACCCGCTTCATCGCCAAGAAGGAGGTCTTCGACAACAAGATCGGCGGCCCCGTCATGCGGGCCTTCAAGCACATCGCGATCGACCGCGCCAACGGCGCGGAGGGCATGAAGGTCGCGGTTGAGCAGCTCCATGCGGGCGAGCTCGTGGGCATCTTCGTCGAGGGCACCATCTCCAACAGCTTCCTGATCAAGGACGTCAAGACCGGTGCCGCGCGGATCGCCGCGGAGGCCGGCGTGCCGCTCATCCCCGTCGTCGTGTGGGGCACCCAGCGCATCCTCGCCAAGGGGCGCAAGCTCGACCTCTCCCGGCACAAGACGATCGGCATCGCGGTCGGCGAGCCGATGCATCTCACGGGGGAGGACCCGGTCGCCGAGACGGCCGATCTCAAGTCGCGGATGGAGTCGATGCTCGACACCCTGATCCGCGAGCACCCCGCCGACGAGCAGCCGCCGGGATCGTGGTGGCTCCCGAAGGCGTACGGCGGCACGGCTCCCACGCTCGAGGAGGCCGCCGCCGCGTACGCCGAGGAGCGCCGTCTCCGCGAGGAGCGCCGTCAGGCCAAGCGCGGGGACAGGCGCCCGGACGCGAGGGCCTGACTCACTCCTCCTCGCCGTGGCTGCGACGCAGCTCGCGGCCCTGCTCGACCATCTCGCGGCGCTTCTCGTCGTTCTTCTCGATGACGCGGTCGTCGCGCACCGGTAGTTGGAGATGCTCCTCGGCGTGGATGCCGGCCTGCAGCTCGCGCCCGCGCTCGAGCTCGGAGTCGAGCTCGGCGCCGAAGAGGAGCGCCACGTTGATCAGCCAGAGCCACAGCAGGAACACGATGACGCCGGCGAGCGAGCCGTAGGTCTTGTCGTAGGAGGAGAAGTTGGCGACGTAGAGACCGAACGCCACGGAGGCCACGACGCAGACGAGGATGGCGACGAACGCGCCGACGCTGATCCAGCGGAACCTCGGCTGCTTCACGTTGGGCGTGGCGTAGTAGAGCAGGGCGACGATGGCCACGACCGCGACGAGGATCACCGGCCACTTCGCGATGCCCCACACCAGCACGGTCGTGTCGCCCAGCCCGACGGCGTCGCCGACGGCGCGGGCGGCCGGCCCGGTGAGCACGAGGGCGAAGGCGACCAGCGCGACGAGCACCACGGTGACGAAGGTCAGCAGCAGCATGAGCGGGCGCAGCTTCCAGATCGGGCGCCCCTCCTCGACCTCGTAGACGCGGTTCATGGCCCGGCCGAACGCCCCGACGTAGCCGGACGCCGACCAGAGCGCCGCCAGGATGCCGACGGCCAGCGCGATCCCCGCGCCGCCGCCCTGCGCGAGATCCTCCAGCGTCGGCCGGACGGTGTCGACCGCGGAGGAGGCACCGAGGTCGTCGAGGATGCCGAGCAGGGACTCGACGGTCTTCTCCGGGTTGGAGACGAGCCCGATGAGGGAGAGCAGCGCGATCGCCGCCGGGAAGAGCGAGAGCACGGCGTAGTAGGTCAGCGCGGCGGCCAGGTCGGTGCACTGGTCGTCGGAGAACTCGCGCCACGTCGAGCGGGCGATGTAGAGCCACGAGGGCTTGGTGAGCTCGGTCGGCGACTCGGGCTTCTCCGGCGCGTCCGCCTCGGGGCGGTCATCCAGTCGATGCGACATGTCCTCGTCGTACCCCTCGCGTCCGCCCGTCATCCCGTCCTCACCCCCGCAGGAAGCTCAGCCGGACCTCGCGGACCGCGTTGTCCACGTTGAGGTCGACCAGGCAGACGCTCTGCCAGGTGCCGAGGGCGAGCCGTCCGCCGAGGACCGGGATGGTGGCGTACGGCGGCACGAGGGCGGGCATCACGTGGGAGCGGCCGTGCCCGCGACTGCCGTGGCGGTGCCGCCAGCGGTCGTCGGCCGGCAGCAGGTCGGCGAGCGCCGCGAGCAGGTCGTCGTCACTGCCGGCCCCGGTCTCGAGGATCGCCAGCCCGGCGGTGGCGTGGGGGACGAAGACGTGCAGCAGGCCGTCGCCGCGACCGGCGGCGAACTCGGCGCAGTCAGCCGTCAGATCGCGTACGACGTCGCGCTCGCCGGTCCGGTAGGCCCGTGTCTCGCTGTCCATGCCCTCATGGTCCCAGCCCGTCGCAGCCGCCTGGCAGCCGCCTCGCGGCCGCCGGCCCGCTTGTGTCCGACCCCCGTGCCACAGTGGGAGACATGAGCCGCACCGTGCAAGTGACGTTCGACGCCCTGGACCCGCGCACCCTGTCGACCTTCTGGCGCGACGCGCTGGGCTACGTCCACCCGCCGCCGCCCGGCGTGGAGCTCGTCGAGGGCGACGAGCCGCTCGCGGCCTGGGACGCGTTCCTCCAGGCGACCGGCGTGCCCGTGGAGCGGCGCAACGCGGCGTCGGCACTGGAGGACCCGGAGGGCCGCGGGCCGCGGATCTTCTTCCAGCAGGTGCCGGAGGAGAAGGCGGCCAAGAACCGCGTGCACCTCGACCTCCGCGTCGCGCCGGGGCTCCAGGGGGAGGAGCGGATGGCGGCGCTGGAGGCCGAGTGCGAGCGGCTGGTCTCCCTCGGGGCCACGCGTCAGCGGCGGTTCGAGCCCGACCCGCCGATGAGCATGGGGTTCATCGTCATGCTCGACCCCGAGGGCAACGAGTTCTGCCTCGACTGAGCGGGCGACCGCTCCGTCGGGGCTCAGTCCTCGATGACGTGCATCGTGGCCTCCTCGGCGCTGGCGCCGGCTCCGTCGATGCCGACGTCGGAGGCGACCTCGTCCTTGTCGACGTCCTCGCGCGACCCCTCGTCGGGTGCCACGAGGCGTCCCGACCGCTCGTCCCCGGCGGCGGAGTCGGCGGGGTCTCCGGACTCCTCGGCGTCCACGTCGTCGGTGTCCAGGCCGGCGTCGACGTCCGGCTCCTCCTGGGCGAGACGCTCGTCGAGCGTCTCGCCCTCGCGCTGGCCGGCAGGGGTGGTCGCCTTGTCGTCGACGCCGCGCGGCCGCTCGGGCGGTGAGATCCCCTCGTCGAGGACATCGTCGACGCCGCGGTCGTCCAGGGTGTCCTCGGGCTGCAGCTGCTCGGGCATGGTGACTCCTTCGTCGGCGGGGATGGATCACGGCCGCGGGCCCGACCTGACGACTCAGGGCGGGCCCGGGGAGGAGAGAGGGAAGCGGGGAAAAGGGGTCAGGACGTGCTCGACGCGCCCTCGCCGAGGCTGGACAGGTCGTCCGGAACGGTCGTGCCCTCCGGCGCCTCGGCCGGCTGCTCGAGGTGGGCACGGACGAACCAGTCGAACTGCTCCAGCTCCTGGATGTGGCCGATGATCAGGTCCTGGGTCACCAGATCGAGGTCCTCGAGCTCCTCCATGGCCTTGCGGTGGTCGTCGATGACGCCCTTGTAGACGTCGGAGAGCGCGCGCAGGTGCTGCTGCGTGGTCGCGCGACCGAGCGAGTAGTCCTCCCACGAGCGGGCCTTGACCAGCGCGCCGGGCGTCCCGACGGGGATGCCGCCGAGGGCGGCGATCCGCTCCGCGAGGGCGTCGGCCTGGAGCCGGACCGCGTCGACCTGGGGGTCGATCATCTCGTGGACGGCCACGAACTGCGGCCCGACGACGTTCCAGTGGATGTGCTTCAGCGTGAGCTGGAGGTCGTTGTCCGCGTGCAGGCGGTCCTGCAGGAGGGAGACGATCTTGTCGGCGTTCTTCTCAGGCATGCTGGTGGACCTTTCCATCGATGTCGGCGTCGGCCCAGGTCGGGGACGCCGTGACGTTGCCGGGGGAGGTGCTCGGGAACGGGTCTGCGTCCGAGTCGGAGCTGGGCGACTGCCAGGTGTCCTTCGCCTCGCGGGCGTCGGCCACACGATCGCGCGTGAAGCCGTAGACGGCCTGCGCCGCGCTCCTGATCTCGGCGACGGCCTGCTCACGGGGCCGGCTGCCGAGGTAGTAGCCGACACCGACGCCGGCCGCGAAGGCCTTGACGAGCTTGCTCATGGAACTCACCTCAGTCGGTTGTAGGGATTGGACGTGGCGCCCTCCTGCAGCTCCGCGTAGCGCTCCTCGTCCTGACGGAGCCGCTCCTCGTCGATGCGGCCGAGGCGGCCACGCAGGCCGGTGCGCTGCGGGTCGGCCTCGACGCGCTTGGCGCGACGGGCGTCGACCCACCACACGGCGATCAGCGCCCCGCCGATCACGACGGCGAGCACGACGATGAGGACGGTGGCTGCGGTGGACATGTCGGAGGAGTCCCCGCTGCCGCCGAGGTCATACCCCTCTTGCGCCGGACGCGCGGAGATGATTATCTACAACCAAATGGTTGTAGAACTTGCTCTCACGGACGCCGAGGTCGACCGGGTCTTCCGAGCCCTGGCGGACGCCACGCGCCGCGACATCGTCCGGCGCACGCTGGCGGGAGAGGCCTCGGTCTCGTCGCTCGCCTCGCTCTACGACATGAGCTTCGCGGCGGTGCAGAAGCACGTCGCCGTCCTGACCGAGGCGGGCCTGGTCACCAAGCAGGCCCGCGGACGGGAGCGCCTCGTGCGTGGCAACCCGGACGCCATCCGGCGCGCGCAGGCGCTCCTGGACTCCTACGAGCAGATCTGGCGTGGCCGCGTCGCGCGGCTCGACGCCCTGCTCGACGAACCCGACACCCCCACCTCCGAGGAGGGCTGACATGCCCGTCACCACCGTCACCAAGGACCCCGAGGCACTGACCATGACGGTCGTCGCCGACTTCACCGCGCCACTCCGCCGCCTCTGGGACGCGTACGCCGACCCGCGCTCGCTCGAGCGCTTCTGGGGTCCGCCGGGGTGGCCCGCGACGTTCACCCGGCACGACGTCGCCGTCGGCGGCCTGAGCCAGTACGTCATGACCGGGCCCGACGGCGAGGCCTCCGGCGGCTACTGGGAGTGGCTCTCGGTCGACGAGCTCAAGGGCTTCGAGGTGCTCGACGGGTTCGCCCTCGCCGACGGCTCGCCCAACCGGGAGATGCCGGCGATGCGCATGGTCTTCAGCTTCGAGGCGACCGACGGGGACGGGTCCCGGGTCACCACGACGACGTACTTCCCGTCGTTCGAGGCCATGGAGCAGCTCGTCCGGATGGGCATGGAGGAGGGCATGCGCGCCGCCATGGGACAGATGGACGACGTGATCGCCGACCTGACGTCGTACGCGGCCGGCAACGGCGTCGAGACGCAGATCCTCTCCGACACGCTCGTCCGGATCACGCGGGTGATCCGTGGCTCGGTGGAGGACGTCTGGCGTGCCCACCACGACCCCGACCTGTTGCGGCGCTGGCTGCTCGGGCCCGACGGCTGGACGATGCCGGTCTGCGAGGTCGCGACGGGCGTGGGGGAGGGCTACCGCTACGAGTGGGCTCCCGCGGAGGGCACGGCCGGCGATCGCTTCGGGTTCACCGGCGAGCTGCTCGAGTCGCTGCCGCCGCACCGCACCGTCACCACCGAGGCCATGATCGGCATGGACGGCCCGTCGACGCTCAACGAGCTGACGCTCACCGCGGTCGACGGCGGAACCCTGCTCTCGCTGGTCATCACCTACCCGAGTGCCGAGCTGCGGGACATCGTCCTCGGCACCGGCATGACCACCGGCATGGAGACGTCCTACCGGCGGCTGGAGGGGCTCCTCGCGTGATCGTCTAGGCCGTGACGGCGGTGTCGGCCTCTGGGTCGATCCCGGTCAGGCGGTCGCGCAGCTCGCACAGGGCGGCGATCTCGGCGTGGAACCGCTGCGTCGACTCGCCCACCCGGACGTCGTCGAAGTAGTGGTGCCGCATCGCGGCCCGCGCGATCCGGTGCTCGTCGTGGGCCAGGCGCGCGGTGAGCAGCTCGGTGAGCGTCGCCATGTCCTCGGCCTCGAGGACGTCGGCGGCGCGGCTGACCGGCACCTCGCGGCGCAGGGTCTCGGGGTCGTGGTGCCGGTCGGTGATGAGGATCGGCTTGTCGGTGCGCAGGTAGAGCCAGTCCAGGCCGACCGAGGAGACGTCGGTGACCATCGCGTCGCAGCGCGGCATCACCGCCAGGATGTCGCCCTCGAGCACCGCCTCGTGACCGGCCCCGGGCTCGGCGGCGGCCGCCGCGGCCAGCACCTCGAGGATCGCGCGGTGGCCCGCGGCGATCTCGGGCGTCTCCGACGTGGTCACCTTGGGGTGCGGCTTGTAGACGAGGCGCACGTCCGGAACGGCCAGGATCGCGCGGGCGATCCGCTCGCCGAAGAGGCCGACCGAGGTGTAGTCGTTGTACTCCGCGTCGCCCTCCCAGGTGGGGGCGTAGAGCACCGTGCGGCGCCCGGACGCGGAGACGTCGGCGATGATCGGCTCGGGCTGCAGGTCCAGCTGCGGCCGGCCGATCCGGACCAGCTTCGTGGCGTCGAACTCCAGCAGGCCGCCCTCGATCCGCTGCGCGGCCGCCTCGCCGGCGACGAACACGCGGTCGTAGGCCTTGGCGTTGTTGGACACCATCGACTGCTTGTCGGACTCGCCGTGGTTGATGTGCACGTGCAGCATCCGGTGGTCGAGCAGCGAGTGGAAGTTGCGCATCGAGTTGTTGCAGTAGACCGCGACCTTCGCGTCCAGCTGGGGGTAGAGCTGGTGCATCTCGTCGAAGTCGGGCACGCAGAAGACCGGCAGGTGCGTGCGCTCCGCCGCGATGCCCGCCGTCTCCGGATCGCGGGTCACCACACCCACGGAATGCGTCGTATCAAGCCCCTCGAGCACCGGGATCCACTGCAGAAGCTGGTAGATCCGGGTCGGGTCGTCAGCGAAGTAGGCGATCACGTCGACGTGAGGGGGCTTCAGCACGGACGGATCGTAAGACCAGATTGTTTCGGGCACCTACCGGGTGCCGATCTTCGCTCCGGGTTCGTCTCGCCGGTTCTCATCTGAGACGATGAAGTCATGCGTTTGACTCGACTTCTTTCCGTTCTCACCTCGGTCGTTGCGGTGACGGCGCTCGCCGCGTGCGGCAGCGACACCGACGGCGCCGCGGACGCCACCAGCACGGCGAGCGGCACCGCCGCCCTCGACACGCTCACCGCGGGCAAGCTCACCATCGCGACCGGCGAGCCGGCGTACTCGCCGTGGGTGGAGGACGACAAGCCGGAGTCGGGCAAGGGGTTCGAGGCCGCGGTGGCGTACGCCGTCGCCGACAAGCTCGGCTTCGCCCATGACGACGTCGTCTGGGTCCGGACCACGTTCGACGCCGCGATCGCGCCGGGGCCGAAGGACTTCGACTTCAACCTCCAGCAGTTCACGATCAGCGCCGACCGCAAGAAGGCCGTCGACTTCTCCAGCCCCTACTACACGACCGCCACCGCGATCGTGTCGATCAAGGGCAACACCGGGGCCGACGCCACCGACCTCGCCGGCCTCAAGGACGCGACCATCGGCGGCGCGGTCGGCACCACCTCGATCACGCTCGCCGAGTCCGAGATCGACCCGAGCCACGACGTCCAGACCTACAACAGCGTCGAGGACTCCGTCGCGGCGCTGAAGGCCGGGCAGGTCGACGCCATCGCGGTCGACCTGCCGACCGCGCTCTACCTCGCCAACGCCGAGCTCGACGACGGCGTGGTCGTCGGCCAGCTCCAGGGCAGCGACGGCGGCGACGAGTTCGGTCTGCTGCTCGCCAAGGACTCGCCGCTGACCTCGCCGGTGACCGAGGCCGTCGACGCGCTCCGCGAGGACGGCACCCTCGACGAGCTGGCGACCACGTGGCTCACCGACGCGGCGGGCGCGCCCGTCCTCCAGTGACCTCGGATCTCGAGCTCGGGCGGCGCCGCTACCGCACCGCCCAGCGGCGTCGCTCCCTGCTCGTCAGCGTGGCGAGCACGCTGCTCTTCGCCGGCGTGGCGTGGCTCGTCATCACCACCAGCCCGGGCTGGAAGGACGTCCGCACCTCCTTCTTCGACGTCGGCTACGGCTGGGACGTGCTGCCGGAGATCCTCGAGGGCCTGTGGCTCAACGTCCGCGTGCTCGTCGTGGCCGCGGCGGCGGTCGCGGTGGTCGGCTCGCTCGTCGCCATCGCGCGGACGACGCGCGGACCGGTGCTCGCGCCGGTGCGGTTCCTCGCGGCCGCCTATACCGATCTCTTCCGCGGGGTGCCGCTCCTGATCGTGCTCTATCTCGTGGGCTTCGGGATCCCCGGGCTCGGGCTGACCGGCCGGGTGCCGTCGTACGTCTGGGGGACGATCGCGCTCGTGATCACCTACGGCGCCTACGTCGCCGAGGTCTTGCGCGCCGGCATCGAGGCGGTCCACCCCTCGCAGCGGCTGGCGGCGAGGTCGCTGGGCCTGAGCTACGGCCAGACCCTGCGCGTCGTCGTCCTGCCGCAGGCGGTGCGCAAGGTGACGCCCGCGCTGATGAACGACCTCGTGTCGATGCAGAAGGACGTCGGCCTGATCTCGGTGCTCGGCGCCGTCGACGCCGTCCGCGCCGCCCAGATCGAGGTCTCGAGCACCTACAACTTCACGCCGTACGTCGTCGCCGGACTGCTCTTCGTCCTGCTCTCGTGGCCGTTCATCCGGCTCACCGACTGGCTCACCGCCCGCGCCCGCCGTCGTGAGCAGATCGGTGGCGTCGTGTGAGCACGCTGTCCCTGCTCGGCATCGAGAAGCGCTTCGGCGACCGGGTCGTCCTCGACGGCGTCACGATCGAGGTGGCCGAGCACGAGGTCGTCGTCCTCATCGGCGCCTCCGGGTCGGGCAAGTCGACCTTGCTCAAGACGATCAACCTGCTCGAGCCCATCGACGACGGGCAGATCCTGCTGGCCGGTGAGGACATCAGCGACCCCCGCGTGGACGTCGACGCGGTGCGCGCCCGGATCGGCGTCGTCTTCCAGCACTACAACCTCTTCCCGCACCTCTCGGTGCTCGACAACGTCACGCTGGGGCTGCGCCGGGTCCGTCGCACCGGCCGGGCCGAGGCCGAGGCGCGGGGCCGGGAGCTGCTGGGCCGGATCGGGCTCGCCGAGCACGCCGGCGCCTACCCCGACCGGCTCCTTCATGCTCATGCGGAGACGGGCGAGGTCTTCCTCGGCATAGAA
>NZ_JASGDD010000006.1:0-5055 GCF_047607365.1 Nocardioides sp.
CGGCAGGAGCCCACGAGCGCCCCGTCGGGTAACCGCCCGGAGCGGTGTGGAACGGCCCGGCCGCGAGCACCCGCACCCCCGCGGGCGGATGCCGCCGCCAGTCGGCCGCCGGCCCGGGCGACCAGCCGAGGTCGTGCACCTCGACCAGCGCGCCGCCGGCCAGGGTGCGCCGGTCCACCAGGCCGAGATGGACATGCCGGTCCACGATGCCGGGGAGGAGGGTCAGTGGCCGATCGCCCACCTCGCGAACGTATCGCCTACGGTGTCTCCAGGCACTTCCGGGGGGAAAGGATCGCCTATGGACGCGGCTGCCGCCATCGCGGTGGGGCTGGCGGCGCTGCTCGCCGTCGCCTCGTTCGCGCGCGTGCCACGGCTCGGCGGCTGGATCTGGATCGGGCTGGTCGAGCTCTGCATCCTCGTCTGGTGCTGGTGCGCCTTCGTGGACACCCGCGACGGAGGCACGTCGCCGCAGCTGCACTCGGTGTGGTTCGCCGTCGTCGCGCTGACGTCCGGATCGCTCCTCCTCTTCGGCCGCCGCGCGGTCGGCGTCGCCGGCCACCCCCGGCCGCGCGACGTCGCCCTGATCGTCATCGAGCCCGTCCTCGTCCTGCTGCCCGGCTTCGCGGGCCTCCCGTGGTGGGAGGACCAGTTCACCGCGCTCGGGCTGCTCGACCGCGGCAAGGGCTGGGCCTACCTCCTCCACACGGTCTACTGCACGGCCGTGATCATCCTCGCCGCCGCGATGATGGGCCGTCGTGCCGAGTTCAGCCGCGGAGCCCTGCGCTGGTCCCTGTACGGCGTCATCGCCTGCTCCGCGCTCGGGCTCGCCCTCCAGGCGACCGGCGCGCAGCTCACCCAGTGGGCGGCGCTCGGCGTCGGCCTCTTCGTCCACCTGGCGTACGCCGAGCTGTCCCACGACCCCTACGCGGCCGTCGACCTGGCCGATACCGACCGGCTCACCGGCGTGCTCAACCGCGGCGGCCTCGACCGGATGCTCGCGCGCTCGATCGAGCGGTCCGAGCGCTTCGGCAGCAAGCTCATGGTGATGGTCGTCGACCTTGACCGGTTCAAGTCGATCAACGACTCCCACGGCCATCTGTGCGGGGACGCGGTGCTCGTCGCGGTCGCGAAGCGGCTCACCGGGCTCGTCGGCCGCAACGGCGGAGTGGGCCGGTTCGGCGGGGACGAGTTCGTCCTCTTCGTGACCGGCCTGGACCTCGCGCACGGCGTCGCCTTCGCCTCCCGCGCGCTCGCGCTGGCCTCGGAGCCCGTCGAGGGACCCGAAGGCTCGCTGAGCCTGACCGTCAGCGTCGGCATGGCGACGTACCACGGCGGCGGAGCCGCCCGACTGCTCGCCACCGCCGACGACGCGATGTACGACGCCAAGCGCCGCGGCGGCAACGCCGTGGCCGTCCGGGCCTGACCGGCCGGCTGCGGCCGACCACTAGCGCAGCGCGTAGGTCGCCAGCGAGATGCCCGTGTAGTGCGCCGTGAACGCGAGGATGGTGAACACGTGGAAGACCTCGTGGAAGCCGAACCACCGCGGCCACGGGTCGGGCCGCTGCAGGCCGTAGACCACGCCACCGAGGGTGTAGAGCGTGCCGCCGACGCAGATGAGCGTGAAGACCGCGATGCCGATGCCGAGCCCCAGGGCGGTCGCGCCGTCGAAGAAGGCGGGGATGAAGAAGATCGCCGCCCAGCCGAGCGCGATGTAGATCGGCACGTAGAGCCAGCGCGGCGCCTCGGTCCACAGGATCCGGAAGCCCACGCCGAGGATTGCTCCGCCCCACACCACCGAGAGCAGGAGCGTGCGCGCGGCGCCGTCGAGCAGCAGCAGGGAGAAGGGCGTGTAGGAGCCCGCGATCAGCAGGAAGATGTTGGCGTGGTCCCACCGCTTGAGGAAGGCCTGTGAGCGCTCCCGCCACCGCCCGCGGTGGTAGACCGCCGACACGGCGAAGAGCATCACGGCGCAGAGGCTGAAGACCACCGCGCCGATCCGCGCGCGGCCGGCCGGGGCGAGGGCGATGAGCACGATCCCCGCCGCCAGGATGAGCGGCACGCTGGCCGCGTGGATCCAGCCCCGCAACCGTGGCTTGACCTCGGCGAACCGCTCCGCGACGGCTTCGATGCGGTCGCGGAACTCCTCTGCCACGGCTCCGTTCATGCGTCGAAGGTACAGGGCGAATCTGAGAGGAAGGATCGGTTCGGCGTTTACGCTGGGGGGGTGGCTGACTGGGCTGGCGTGAAGCACGGAGTGCGCAAGGCGCTCTATCCCGCGTACGAGGCGCGCATGCTCCGCCGGCTTCCCCCCGAGGGCCGGCCCAAGCACATCGGCGTGATGCTCGACGGCAACCGCCGCTGGGCCAGGGCGGTCGGTCGCGACACGGCCTACGGGCATCGCGCCGGCGCCGCGAACATCGAGCCACTGCTCACCTGGTCGGAGGAGACCGGGATCGAGGTGGTGACGCTGTGGCTGCTCTCCACCGACAACATCTCCGAGCGACCCGCCGCCGAGCTCGAGCCGCTGCTCCTGATCATCGCCGAGGCGGTCGACTCCCTCGCCGACGCGGGCCGCTGGCGGATCCACCCGGTCGGCGCGCTCGACCTGCTGCCCGGCCACATCGCCTCCCGGCTCAAGCTCGCCGAGGAGCGCACCCGCGACGTGGAGGGCATGCTCGTGAACGTCGGCGTGGGGTACGGCGGCAGGCGGGAGATCGCCGACGCGGTCCGCTCGCTCCTGGCCGAGCACGCCAGCCGCGGCACCTCGCTCGAGGAGCTGGCCCAGGAGCTCACGCCGGAGCACATCGCGGCGTCGATCGAGGGCCACCTCTACACCGCCGGGCAGCCCGACCCCGATCTGGTGATCCGTACCAGCGGCGAGCAGCGGCTCGGGGGCTTCCTGCTGTGGCAGTCCGCGAAGTCGGAGTTCTACTTCTGCGAGGCGCTCTGGCCCGACTTCCGGCGCGTCGACTTCATCCGGGCCCTGCGCGACTATGCCCGCCGCGAACGCCGCCTCGGCCGCTGACGGCCGGCGACGGCGCGTCCCCGGCGTCGCTCGGCTGTCGCCGGCCGCTTCGCTCCAAGGCCGGCTTCCAGCCGGCTCCTTGGAGCCGCGCGCGTTCAGCGGCCGAGGACTCGTTCACAGGTTGGTGAAACAAACAATTCACCTGGGGAACGGGCGTGTTGACCCGGGGCGTTGCCACTCCGGCGTACGTTCGGGATATCGGTGGGTGGGGAAGCCCGCCGAGCCAGGAGGCCCGTTCGTGACTGTTCACGACCTGATGACTCGCCACACCGAGGTGTGTCGAGGCGAGGGAGGCCGCCACCCCGGCCTTCGGTGCCCTTCCCGGTCCATCTGCGTGAACTGAGGCCGGGCAGGGGTGTGCGCCGCGGTCGTGATGAGGTGAATCGCGTGGCCAAGTCGCCGCAGCAGGAGCCGACCGTGCGAACGTTCGTGCTCGACACCAGCGTGCTTCTCGCAGATCCCGGGGCGCTCAAGCGCTTTGCGGAGCACGAGGTCGTCCTTCCTGTCGTCGTCGTCACCGAGCTCGAGGGCAAACGGCATCACCCGGAGCTGGGCTTCTTCGCCCGCACCGCGCTGCGCACCCTCGACGATCTGCGGATCAAGCACGGCCGGCTCGACTCGCCCGTGCCGATCGGCGACGAGGGCGGCACGCTGCGCGTGGAGCTCAACCACACCTCACCCGACGCGCTGCCGTCGGGCTTCCGGCTGGGCGACAACGACACCCGCATCCTGGCTGTGGCGAAGAACCTCTCGGACGAGGGGGCTGACGTCGTACTCGTGTCGAAGGACCTGCCGCTGCGGATCAAGGCGTCGGCAGTGGGCCTGGAGGCGGAGGAGTACCGCGCCGAGGCCATCTCCGACTCCGAGGTCGGCTGGACCGGCATGGCCGAGCTGGAGGTCGCCTCCGCCGACCTCGACGAGCTGTACGACGACGGCGTCATCGATCTCGACAGCGCCCGCGACCTGCCGTGCCACACCGGCCTGGTGCTCATGTCCGACCGCGGCACCGCGCTGGGCCGCGTCGGCGCCGACAAGCAGGTCCACCTCGTTCGCGGCGACCGCGAGGCGTTCGGCATCCACGGCCGCTCGGCCGAGCAGCGGATCGCGCTGGAGATGCTGCTCGACCCCGAGGTGGGCATTGTGTCGCTGGGCGGCCGGGCCGGCACCGGCAAGTCCGCGATGGCGCTGTGCGCCGGGCTCGAGGCGGTGCTGGAGCGGCGTCAGCACAAGAAGGTCGTCATCTTCCGGCCGCTGTTCGCGGTCGGCGGGCAGGAGCTCGGCTACCTGCCCGGCTCGGAGGCCGAGAAGATGGGGCCCTGGGCGCAGGCGGTCTTCGACACGCTCGGCGCGATGACGTCGCAGGACGTGATCGACGAGATCGTCGACCGCGGGATGCTCGAGGTGCTGCCGCTGACGCACATCCGCGGTCGCTCGCTGCACGACGCCTTCGTGATCGTCGACGAGGCGCAGTCGCTGGAGCGAAACGTTCTTCTCACCGTCCTGTCGCGCATCGGGCAGAACTCCAAGGTCGTGCTGACCCACGACGTGGCCCAGCGCGACAACCTCCGGGTGGGGCGTCACGACGGCGTCGTCGCGGTGGTCGACAAGCTCAAGGGGCACCCCCTCTTCGCCCACGTCACGCTGACCCGCTCGGAGCGCTCGCCGATCGCCGCGCTGGTCACGGAGATGCTCGAGAACTACGTCCTCTGACCGTCCTCCGGCCATCCTTCGAGGTCCGCCGTCCTGTTGCTCCTGTGACTGCTGATCCCTCTGGGGTCGGTGTGACAGGAAATGTCCACTGATTGTGGAGTTCGGTTTGCGACCCCCGCCCTGCTCATGCAGGGTGGGGGCTCGACCTTGAACGACTCTGTTCTGCGACGACGCCCGAGGGAGACGACCGAGTGGGGAAGCACGCCGCGCCACGGCGCAGCCGCGCCGCCGACGCGACCCCCGCTCCGGAGGTCTCCCGCAGCGCCCGCTCCGTGCTCGCGGGTCGCGGCGGAGCCCGCAAGGCGGTCAAGCCGGCGAAG
>NZ_JASGDD010000007.1:0-13059 GCF_047607365.1 Nocardioides sp.
CCTCCGCCCGCCGGGTCGCCTCGGACGCCGTCGCCGCCGCGGCCCGCTCGGCCTCCGCCCGGATCGCCTCCGCCGCCTGATGGGCGCGCGCCAGGATCAGCCCCACCTGACCGTCGGCGGCATCGGCGCTCAGGCCCGCCTGCTCGCTCATCGCTCTCCTCCCCTGTGCCGGCACCGCACGCCGGTCGTCCCCGAAGTCTTCCTCATCCTCGTCATCCTCGGCGCAGTCCGTTCGTCCGCAGCCACCACGCCGAGAGCCAGTCGGGCCGCACGCGCGAGAACGCGTCGGGCTCGGCGGCCAGCAGCCGGCGTACGGCGGCGCGGAGACGGTCGGCGCTCTCGCCGGCCGACACCCCGAGTCGCAGGAGGCCGGTCCGCACCAGCGCCGATCGCACCGCGAACAGGACCGCCGAGGGCAGAGGCGGGGCACCGTCGGGTCGCCGCTCCAGCGCGGACAGCGTGGCCGCCACCCGGTCCGCGGGCGGGAGGGCGGCCGCGTCGATGCCGGCCAGCAGACGGCGTACGTCGGCGTCGGAGGCGCCGCCGAGCACCACGTCATGCAGGGCGACCCGGCCGGCGACCCGCCGCTGCGCCGGCGCGACGTCGTCGAGGACACCCGGCCACGCGGCGAGCCGCGTCGCGACCGGCTCGGTCATCAGGTCGGCCACGAGGTCGATCCAGCCGTCCACCGGCCCCAGGCGGGGCGTCAGGTGCCACGGCACCTGGTCGAGCCCCACCGAGCCGGCGCCGACGCTCGCGTCCACCGCGAGCGCCTCCAGGAGCTGCCAGATCGCGTCGGAGTCGGCCCGGTCGAAGCGCGGCTTGGCGGTCCGGCCGACCGCCTCGAGGAGCGCGGCGCCGCCCAGCGAGCGGCCCTGGCGACGCAGGCCGAAGGCGAGCGCCACCGTCTCCCCCGTCGTGCCCTCGGCGGTGATGGCGTCGGCGGTGACCCCGCGCACGGCCGCGATGTCGGAGGTGATGAGGGAGGCGAGGATCGAGGCGTCGCGGGGCAGCCAATCGCCGTCGAAGAGGTCGGGGTGGGCGATGATGAGGTCGCGGTAGTCCTCGGCCTGCAGCAGGTGGCGCCGTGCGGCCTCGTCGAAGAGGTGAGGTCGCCAGGCCGCCGGCACGCGGCGGTCGGCCACCAGCGCGCCGGTGAGCTGCTCGTCGACCCAGGTCATGAGCGCGCGCAGGAGCGACTCGTCGGGGTGGGTCTCGTAGGCCCAGGCCATCGCCGCGGCGAGGAAGCCGAGCTCGGGGACCGGCAGCGTGTGCCCGGCGGCACGGCGCTGGAGGAGGCGCTCGACGTAGAGCGGCCCGAGGGCCGGGTCGAGCGTCTGCAGCCGCCGCGCCACCGTGCCAACCGTGGCGACGGCCAGGACGTCGGCCGCGTCCGCCGTTCGCACCGCCAGGTCGTCCAGGCGGGGCCGCGCCACGGGGAGCTCCGCGGGCAGCGGGGGCCACGGAGCCGCCGAGGAGCCCCACATCGCGACCGCCACGCCGTCGGCGCCGATGTCGGTCGCCAGGACCAGGGGCAGGGTCTGCGGGCGGGTCATCAGGGTCTGCACCCCGTCGGCCTGGCGGGCCACGACCCGGGCGGCGACCCGGAGCACCTCGCGGTAGACCGCGGGCCGCTCCTTGGCCTCGATCGCGGAGCGGTCGCGGACGGCCGCCTCGACGACGACGCCGAGGTCGTCCAGCTCGGCCGGGGCGTAGCGCGGGTCGACGGCGTTGTGCGATGCCCAGGACGCGCCCCGCGGGCGGGCCCGGCCGTCGAGCCCGGCGACGTCGAACCAGCCCACCATCTGGCCGGTCTCGTAGGTGGAGCAGCTCAGCGTCTCGAGGAGGGTGGGGAGACGCTCGCCGATGGTCCAGAGCGCCGCGTGGGTCTCGCGCGGGGAGCCGTCGAAGGTGGTCGGAACGCCGGCGGGGGTGGCGAGCACGTGGCCCAGCAGGGCGTCGGCCGCGGCGGACGCGGCAGGGCGGTCGGCCTCGCTCCACGAGGCGGCCAGGTCCGCCGGGCAGGCGGTCGGGCAGACCGGGTCGCGGGGCTCGCCGGACCACCAGAAGGACGAGTCGAAGGCCCGGAGCACGAGCCCGACCGGAAGCTCCTCCGGCGCACCGGCGACGACGTGGGCGACCAGGCGGCGGGCGTCGCCCGTCGGGCTCGGGACGAGCCGGCGCTGGAACACGAAGCGGCGGCCGCCCAGGTCGGCCCAGCCGAACGCGATGGGGTCCCGGTCGCCGTCGGCCTCGAGGCGGGCGAGCCGCTGGGCGACGCGCCGGTAGCGGTCCTCCTCGCGCCAGCCGGGGCTGGTCGCGACGATCTGGAGCCGGTTGCGTCCCTCGAGGCCGGCTTCGGCCCAGCCGTAGAGGTACTGCTCCAGCGGCGCGCTCACGGGCGGCTCCTGGCCTCCGAGAGCAGCCGGATCAGGGTGCCGAAGGGGTCGGTGACCCGCAACGGCCGGACCACGCCGGGCGCCGACGGGTTCGTGGGCGCGGCGCCGAAGGCCGACACGGCGTGGAAGAAGCCGCGGTCGGCACGGTCGACCGCGTGGGCGAACTGCGGGACGCCCCACTCGGCGAGCAGGGCCCGGACCTCCTGGTCGACGGCGAACTGATCCTCCAGCCAGTCCCCCGTGGCCGGCTCGTCGAACAGATGACGCCTCCCGTCGGCCAGCCCGATGAGGTCGGACTTGGTGAGCACCACCGAGACCGGCGTGCTCGCGGCCGCCTCGCCGAGGGCCTGGATGACGCCCTGGAGCACGTCGAGCTGGCTCCAGCCGCGCCAGTCGACGGTGATCTGCTCGAACGGCAGCGCCGTGCGGACCGACTCGATCTCGAGCGGGTCGACGACGAACAGGATCGCGTCGGCGTGGCGCACGAAGGGCGCGACCACGGCGCGGCGGCGGGGCTCGGCGATCGCCTCGCCGGCGAGGTCGTGGAGGGCCAGCAGGTAGGACTGCCCGTCGACCTCGAAGCGGAAGACGAGCGGCTCGACCGCGTCGCCCTCGGCCGGGTCCAGGGTCGGGTCGAGCCGGTTGCGGCGGCGGAAGACCGGGAGGTAGTAGTCGCGGTGCACCCGGTTGCCCGTGCCCTCGTCGGCCCGGAAGCCCGTGATGCCGGCCACCTCGAGGGCGCCGTTCTGGAGCGCCTCGCTCAGCGCCGTGGCGAGGAGGTAGGTCTTGCCCGCCCGGTTGATGCCGAGCACCGCGATCACCAGGACCTCGCACTCGTCGGAGTCGAACGGCATCGGGTGGTGACAGGTCGTGCACGCCCGGGCCGGCAGGTCGCGGGCGTCGGCGCGGGCGGCGACCGGGATCAGCCTGCGCGTGATGCGGCGGGCGAAGAACCCCGTGTCGGAGCCGGGCGCGACCTGCGGCGGCGCGACGATCGGCAGATCACCGGCACGGCCGAGGACCTCGGCGCCGGAGAGGGGAAGCGCGGGCGGCGCCTCGAGCACGGCCGGCTTGGTCGGGTCGGCCGCCTCCGGGACGGCCGCCCCCGGCGTCTCGCCGCCGATGGCGAAGTCGTCGTCGAACCCGAACTCGCCACCGGCCAGGCCGGAGACCGCGCGCGTGCCGTCGCCCCGCACGCCCTGCAGGTTGGTCGCCACGATGGGCGCGTACGCCAGGCGCACGGTGCTTCCGCACCACGGGCACTTGCGCGTGGTCCTCGTCGTCGGGGTCGTCGCGGTGGTCGCCATCTCAGTCCTCCTCGCCGGACGGCGTGTCACCGTCGCGCAGACGCTCGGCGATCGGGCCGGGCTTCGGCTTGCTTGCCGGCCACAGCGCCAGGCAGACGATGAGGGCGATCAGCAGCGCCATGAGCACGACGATGACCCAGACCATCCACGACCCCCCTCAGAGCGGTGCCGGTGACCCGGCCGCGAGGACCGGTCAGTCCGCGCGGGACGATCCTAGGGGATCGCTCGCCCGTCGCAGGAGGGTTTCGAAGTCGGTCGGGTGGGCGAGGACGTCCTCCACCAGCTCCCGCCGATCCGCCTCCGCAGGAGCCCCGCCGCCGGGCGCGACGAGGGCGGCCAGCTCGCCGGCCGCACGCTCGACCCGCTTCGCGAGCTCCGGCCCGCCGGCGAAGTCCTCGGTGGCGGCGAAGACCCCGGTCGGCACCGCGATCGCGTGCAGGTAGGAGAAGAGCGGTCGCAGGGCGTGGTCGAGCACGAGGCTGTGCCGGGCGGTGCCGGCGGTCGCGGCGAGCACGACCGGCTTCCCGTCCAGCACGCCGAGCTCGAGGACGTCGAAGAACGTCTTGAAGAGGCCGGAGTACGACGCCGAGAAGACCGGCGTCACGGCGATCACGCCGTCGGCGTGACGCACCGCGTCGATGGCCGACCTCAGCGCGGCCGAGGGGAAGCTGGTCAGCAGATGGTCGGTGAGGTCGTGCGCGAGGCCGCGGAGCTCCACGTGCTCCAGCTCCACCTCGGCTCCCCTCGACGCGACGGCGGCGACCGCCGCCTCGCCGAGCAGGTCGGCGAGGAGCCTGGTCGAGGACGGGGTGGAGAGCCCCGCCGAGACGACGACGATCCGGGTGGTCATGCCTCGACCAGCTGCCGGGCCGCGACGAGCGAGGCGTGGGTGGGCGCGTCGGGGCTGCCCGGCTTGCGGATCTTGGCGAACTCCTCGCGCAGCGTCGGGAGGATCTCGCCGTAGAGGTCGAGCTGCTCCAGGACCGTCTTGAGGGGCAGCCCCGCGTGGTCGATGAGGAAGAGCTGGCGCTGGTAGTCGCCGACGTACTCCCGGAAGGAGAGGGTCCGCTCGATCACCTGCTGCGGGCTGCCGACGGTCAGCGGCGTGGCCTCGGTGAAGTCCTCGAGGCTCGGGCCGTGGCCGTAGACCGGCGCGTTGTCGAAGTAGGGCCGGAACTCGTTGACCGCGTCCTGGCTGTTGCGGCGCATGAAGAACTGCCCGCCGAGGCCGACGATGGCCTGCTCCTCCGTGCCGTGCCCGTAGTGGGCGAAGCGCTGGCGGTACAGACGGACCATCTGCTCGGTGTGGCTCGCGGGCCAGAAGATGTGGTTGTGGAAGAAGCCGTCGCCGTAGTAGGCGGCCTGCTCGGCGATCTCGGGGCTGCGGATCGAGCCGTGCCAGACGAAGGGCGCGACGCCGTCGAGCGGGCGCGGGGTCGAGGTGTAGCCCTCCAAAGGCGTGCGGAAGCGCCCCTGCCAGTCGATCCCCTTGTCACCCTCCTCGGACCAGAGCCGGCGCAGCAGCGCGTAGTTCTCGATCGCGAGGTTGATGCCCTGGCGGATGTCCTTGCCGAACCACGGGTAGACCGGGCCGGTGTTGCCGCGGCCCATCATCAGGTCGACCCGTCCGTCGGTGAGGTGCTGCAGCTTGGCGTAGTCCTCGGCGATGAGCACCGGGTCGGTCGTGGTGATCAGCGTGGTCGAGGTGCTCAGGATGACGTTCGAGGTCTGCGCGCCGATGTAGGCCAGCGTCGCGGTCGGGTTGGAGGCGATGAAGGGCGGGTTGTGGTGCTCGCCGGTAGCGAAGACGTCGAGGCCGATCTCCTCGGCCTTCGTGGCGATCGCGACGGTCGCCTTGATCCGCTCGTACTCGGTCGGCGTCGTGCCCGTCGTGGGGTCGGCGGTCAGGTCGCCGACCGTGAAGACTCCGAACTGCATGCCCATCGTGATCCTCCTTCTCCCATCGCTTGAATCTTCAAGCATTGGTAGAAGGAGGATACGCCACGATCTATTCCGGCTACTCCCGGCTACTCGGGCTACTCGGGCCTGTCCTCCAGCTCCGCCTCCAGCTCGGCGCCGTAGTGCTCGACGGCGGGGTCGCGGTGGAGGCCGCCCGACATCGCGTACTCCTCCTCCGGCGAGAGGATCAGCTGGTGCCGCCCCCACATCCCGAAGACGGCGAGGCCGATCGCGTAGATGATCACGATCGCGATGATCGCCGGCCGGTAGGCGTCGTTCTTCAAGATGCCGAGGAAGGTGATCAGGGCGAGCACGAACGCGACGACCGCGCCCGCGACGCCGACAGGGCTGACGTACGGACGCGTGGCGCTCGGGAACTTCCGGCGCAGCAGCACGAACGACACCATCTGCAGCATGTACGCCAGGACCGCGCCCCAGACGGCGATGTTCAGCACGATGTTGCCCGCCGTCTCTCCCGCGTTGTCGGCGATGATCAGCGCCACGAACCCGATCACGGCGCCCACGATGAGGGCGACGTACGGCGTCTGGCGCTTGCCCGTCAGGGAGAGCACCTTCGGGTAGTACCCGGCGCGCGACAGCGAGTAGATGTTGCGGCCGTAGGCGTACATGATCCCCTGCAGCGAGGCCAGCAGGCCGATCAGCGCGAAGGCGGAGAGCACCCGGGCCCAGCCGTCCGGGAGGAAGTCGCGGAAGCCGTCGAGCAGGGGCTCGCCCGAGGCGGCCGTGGCGGCGGAGCCCAGCACCGCCGGGTTCAGGAAGAAGACGATCGCCGCGCACACGACGAGCGTGATCATGCCGATGAAGCCCGCCTTGGGGATGTCCTTCTCCGGGTTGTGCGCCTCCTCGGCAGCCAGCGGCAGCTCCTCGATGCCGAGGAAGAACCACATCGCGAAGGGCAGCGCGTACACGACGCCCATGACGCCGAACGGCAGGAAGGAGCCGTTGCCGCCGTCCGGGACGATGTCGTCGACCGCGCCGAAGTCGACGGCCCCCTTGACGGCCGCGAGCAGCCCGAAGAGGACGAGGATCGCGACCGAGATGATCGCGACCACGGTGGCGAACTTGAAGGAGGCCTCAGCCCCGGCGGCGTTGAGCAGCACAAAGACGGCGTACAGGATGACCCACCAGACCCACATGGGGAAGCCGCCGCCGAAGACGCCGTCGGCGTATCCGGCGGAGAAGTAGACGACGACGCCGGTGGTGAAGACGTACTCGATCGTCTCGGCGAAGCCGGTGATGAAGCCGCCCCACGGCCCCATCGCGGCGCGGGCGAAGGAGTAGGCGCCACCGGTGTGCGGCATCGCCGCCGACATCTCCCCGATGGAGAAGAGCATGCCGAAGTACATGACGATCATGAGGAGCGTGGCGATCAGCAGGCCGCCCCAGCCGGCCGCGCCGAGGCCGCCGTTCCAGCCGGAGAAGTCACCGGAGATGACCGCGGCGACGCCGATGCCCCACAGTCCCCAGAAGCCGGCCGTTCGCCTGAGCTGGCGCGCCTCGAAGTAGCCCTCCTCGGCGTGAGAGTAGGTGACGCCTGCGGCCTTGAGGCCGGCCTGCGGATCGGACATGGCGGGGTCTCCTTCGGGTGAGGTGGCCCGACGCTAGGAGCCGCACGTAAGGAATGGCGTCGTCGCCTGTTACGACTCGATGACGGCCTGATCCTTGAGTTTGACGCCGGTCGCCCCCAGCTCGCGGGCGCCGGCGATCAGGCTGGCGATCGTGCGGGCGGCGGTCGCGTAGTCCAGCCCCTGCGGAGGGCGGATGTTGGAGACGCAGTTGCGGGCCGAGTCGAGCACGCCGGGCGCCGGAGCCCAGGTGAGATAGGCCCCCAGGGAGTCGCTGCTCGACAGCCCGGGGCGCTCGCCGATGAGGACCAGGCCGAGCCGCGCCCCCAGGGCCTCGCCGATCGGATCGCCGAGCGCCACCCGCGCCTGGGTGGCGACGACCGGCGGGGCGACCGTGACGGCGCCGCCGAGCAGCGGCAGCAGGGCCTCGAGCAGGGGCACGGCGTGCCGGTCGACCGCCTCGGCGGAGAGCCCGTCGGCCACCACGACCGCGAGTCCCGGGCTCTGCCCGCCCGAGTCGCGGATCCCGGTGAGCGGGTCCAGCGCGCCCCTCGCCGGCGTGCGGCCCAGGTCCGGCCGGGTGAGGTAGGTCGCGCGGTCCGGCGCCGCCGAGGGAACGACGACCGGGGTGCCCAGCCCGAGGGCGTCGAGGCCGGCGACGAGCGCGTCGACGTCGAGCGGCAGGTGGATGGCGTCCCGCGCCGCGGCGTGGGCCGCCCCGAAGTCGAGCAGCTCGGAGGTCGGAACGCCATTGCCCGCGCGTCCGAGCCCGATCCGTGCCGGGCTGGTGGCGCGCAGCCGCCCCCAGAAGTCGGTCACACCAGCTCCCTGAGGCCGCTCGTGGCCGGGTCGAGGTCACGGACCGAGCCGTCCGCCTCCAGCATCCCCATCCTCGCCAGCCACTCCTCGAACTCCGGTGCGGGCCGCTTGCCGAGCGCCTTGCGGACGTAGAGCGCGTCGTGGAACGACGTCGACTGGTAGCCGAGCATCACGTCGTCGGCTCCCGGGATGCCCATCACGTAGGTGAGCCCGGCGACGCCGAGCAGCGTCAGCAGGGTGTCCATGTCGTCCTGGTCGGCCTCGGCGTGGTTGGTGTAGCAGACGTCGGCGCCCATCGGCAGACCGAGCAGCTTGCCGCAGAAGTGGTCCTCGAGCCCGGCGCGGATGATCTGCTTGCCGTCGTAGAGGTACTCCGGGCCGATGAAGCCGACCACGGTGTTGATCAGCAGCGGACGGAAGACGCGCGCGACGCCGTACGCCCGGGCCTCGAGGGTCTGCTGGTCGACCGGCCTGCCGCCGGTGCCGCGGTGGGCGTCCGCGGAGAGGGCCGAGCCCTGGCCGGTCTCGAAGTACATGACGTTGGACTCGGCGGGGTCGCCGACGGTCGCCCGGCCGAGCGAGCGCGCCCCCTCGTCGGCCTCGGCGAGCATCGACAGCTCGACGCCGAAGCCCGCGTTGGCGCCCTGGGTGCCGGCGATGGACTGGAAGGGCAGGTCCACCGGCGCCCCGGCGGCGATGAGGTCGATCGTCGTGGTCACGTGGGTGAGCACGCAGGACTGGACCGGGACGTCGTAGCGGGTGCGGATCCCGTCGATCAGCTGGAGCAGCCGCGTGACCTGGCGCGGGTTGTCGCTGGCGGGGTTGATCCCGATGACGGCGTCGCCGCTGCCGAGCAGCAGGCCGTCGAGGATCGAGGCGGCGATGCCGGTGGCGTCGTCGGTGGGATGGTTGGGCTGCAACCGCGTCGACAGCCGGCCGGGCAGCCCGATCGTGGTCCGGAACCGGGTGGTGACCAGGCAGGCGGCGGCGATGGCGATGAGGTCCTGGTTGCGGCACAGCTTCGAGACGGCCGCGGCCATCTCGGGCGTGAGCCCCGGCGCGATCCGGGCGAGCGCGGCGTGGTCGTCGCGGGCGGCGGCGTCGAGCAGCCACTCCCGCAGCCCGCCCACGGTGAGGTGCCCGATCTCGGCGAACGCCGTCGCGTCGTGGGTGTCGAGGATCAGCCGGGTGACGTCGTCGGTCTCGTAGGGCACCAGCGCCTCGTCGAGGAAGATGGTGAGCGGCAGGTCGGCGAGCACGTAGCGGGCGGCCGCGCGCTCGGCGTCGGTCTCCGCGGCGCATCCGGCCAGCACGTCCCCGGACTTGGGGCTCGACGCCTTCGCCATCACCTCCACGAGGCCGTCGAAGGTGAAGGACCTGCCGTGGACCGTCCGGGTGTGGCGCACACGGGCGACGCTAGCCCGGCTCGGTCACGCGCGGGTTACGCGCTTTGGCAGACTGGACGTCATGACGCTGGACACCACGACCATCTTCGAGCCGGTGGTGGACCGGCTGGGGGCGCCGTACACCGCCGAGACGCTCGTGCTCACCCCGGACGACGAGGGCGACGTGTTCGCCACCCTGGTGAAGCGCCCGGCGGCGGGTCGCGGGAGCCGGACGCGGGCGGTCCTGCACGTGCACGGCTTCTCGGACTACTTCTTCCAGAAGGAGTTCGCGGAGTGGTGGACCAAGCGCGGCTACGACTTCTACGCCCTCGACCTGCGCAAGTACGGCCGGTCGCTGCGCGACCACCAGACGCCGAACTACGTCAGCGACCTGTCGACGTACTTCGAGGAGATCGACCAGGCCTGGGAGCGGATCACCGAGCGGGACGGGCACACGTCGGTGATCGTCACCGCGCACTCCACCGGCGGCCTGACCATGCCGCTGTGGGCCGACGAGCGGCGGCCCGAGGCGCTGAGCGCGATGGTGCTGAACTCGCCGTGGTTCGACCTCCAGGGCTCGACCTTCCTGCGCCTGGTGGGCACCCCGGTGATCAAGCAGCTCGGCTCCCGGCGACCGAAGTTCCACATCAAGCGGCACGTCAGCGGGATCTACGCCCGCAGCCTGCACCGCGACCACGAGGGCGAGTGGGAGTTCGAGCTCGACCTCAAGCCGCTGACCTCCTTCCCCGTGTACGCCGGATGGCTGAAGGCGATCCGTGAGGGCCATGACCGGCTGCACGCCGGCCTGAACGTGCCCGCGCCGGTGCTCGTGCTCTCCTCGGACCAGTCGCACTGGACGGTCCACATGACCGAGGCGGCGCACACCGCCGACCTCGTCCTCGACGTGACCCAGATCCGCCGCTGGGCGACGGCCGTCGGCACCGACGTGACCTACAAGGCCATCGCCGGCGCCCGTCACGACGTGGTGCTGTCGCTCCCCGACGTCCGCGCCCACGCGTACGACGTCATCGGCCGCTGGCTCACGGCGTGGGTGGAGTAGCCGCTCCCTTGTCGATCGCCGCCTGGGTGACCGAGCCGAGGCCCTTGAGCGCGTCGCCGATCTCCGAGGGCACGATCCAGAGCTTGTTGGCGTCTCCCTGGGCGATCTGCGGGAGCATCTGGAGGTACTGGTAGGCCAGCAGCGCCTGGTCGGGGTCGCCGGCGTGGATCGCGCCGAAGACGGTGCCGATGGCCTGGCCCTCGCCCTCCGCGCGCAGGATCTGCGACTGCTTGTCGCCCTCGGCGTTGAGGATCTGCGCCTCCTTGGCGCCCTCCGCGTTGAGGATGGCCGCCTGCTTGTTGCCCTCCGCGGTCAGGATCGCGGACTGGCGCTGGCCCTCCGCGGTGAGGATCAGCGCGCGCTTGTCGCGGTCGGCGCGCATCTGCTTCTCCATCGCGTCCTTGATCGACGCGGGCGGGTCGATGCTCTTCACCTCGACGCGCTTGACCTTGATCCCCCAGCGGCCGGTGGCCTCGTCGAGGACCACGGCGAGGCCGGAGTTGATCCGCTCGCGGCTGGTGAGGGTCTGCTCGAGGTCCATGGAGCCGGCGATGTTGCGCAGCGTCGTCATGGTGAGCTGCTCGACGGCCTGGATGTAGTTGGCGATCTCGTACGTCGCGGCCACCGGGTCGGTGATCTGGAAGTAGACGACCGTGTCGATCGAGACCGTCAGGTTGTCCGAGGTGATCACCGGCTGCGGCGGGAAGGTGACGACCTGCTCGCGCATGTCGAGGTGGTAGCGAACCTTGTCGATGAACGGCACGACGATGTTGAGGCCCGGGGTGAGGGTCCGGTGGTACTTCCCGAAGCGCTCCACCACGCCTGCCGAGGCCTGCGGGATGATCTTGATCGTCTTGGCGAGGATCGTGATCGCCAGCAGGACGATGAGGCCCAGGATGATCAACACGGCCATGAGCGCGACTCCTTCAGTCCACGGGAGCCACGATGGCCGTGGCGCCCTCGATGGCCAGGACCACCACGGTCCGGCCCGGCTCGATGGGAGCGGCCCCGACTGCGGGGCGGGCCGTCCACAGCTCGCCGTCGATCTTCAGCTGTCCGGGCGCGTCGCCGCTCAGCGCGACCGGCGAGAGCGCCTGTTGTCCGATCAGACGCTCGGGCCCGATCAGAAGTTCCGGCCCGGTGTGCAGCCGGGCGACGATCCCGGGGCGTACGACGGCGAGCAGCCCGACCGCGACGACGACCGCGACGACGATCTGGACGACCCACACGTCGGTGAATCCCGCGGTCACCGCTCCGGCGACGGCTCCCACCGCGAGCATGAGCAGCACGAGGTCGAGGCTCGCGAGCTCCCCGATGAGGAGCACGAGCGAGATCCCGAGCCATGCCGCCCAGAGATGGTCCCCCAGCCAGTCCATGTGCAGAACCTACCGCGCGGCGCGTGTGCGGCGTCTAGCCCAATAGCGGCCCTCGCGCTGCTCGAGCGTCAGCGGGATGCCGAAGGTCGCCGAGAGGTTGGCCTCGTTGAGCTCGTCGTCGATCAGCCCCGCGGCCACGACCCGCCCGGCACGCAGCATGAGGACGTGGCTGAAGCCCGGCGGGATCTCCTCGACGTGGTGCGAGACGAGGACGGTCGCCGGCGCCTCGGGCGCGAGCGCCAGCAGGGTGAGGGTCGAGACGAGGTCCTCGCGACCGCCCAGGTCGAGTCCGGCCGCCGGCTCGTCGAGCAGCAGCAGCTCGGGATCCACCATGAGCGAGCGCGCGATCTGGACCCGTTTCTTCTCGCCCTCGCTCAGCGTGCCGAAGGTGCGGTCGGCCAGGTGGGTGATGCCGACCTCGACCAGGAGGTCGCCCGCGCGGTCGTGGTCGAGCTCGTCGTAGTGCTCCTTCCACCGGCCGAGCACGCCGTACGCCGCCGACACGACCACGTCGCGGACCTTCTCGTTCCACGGGATCTGCTCGGCCAGCGCGGCGCTGGTCAGGCCGATGCGCGGACGGAGCTCGAAGACGTCGACCCGACCGAGCTGCTCGCCGAGGACCCGCACCGTGCCGGCGGTCGGGTGCATCTGCGCGGAGGCCAGCTGCATGAGCGTCGTCTTGCCCGCTCCGTTGGGCCCGAGGATCACCCACCGCTCGTCCTCCTCGACCGTCCAGGAGAGGCGATCGAGGAGCACCGCGGGGTGTCGCCTGACCGTGACGTCGTCGAACTCGAGCACCGCAGCCATGGGGTGGATCGTATCGTCAGGGATCATGTCGTCCTCGCTCCCCCTGTCCCTGCGGCTGGCCTGGTGGGGCACCGCGTGGCTGCGCGGGCAGGTGTCCCCGGACGAGCTGCTGGACGCCGTACGCGGGGACGACGCGCAGCACCTCGTCGGCGGCGTCGACGGCGCCGCCGACGGGCTGCTCGTCGGCCTCGGCCACCTCCGTACGACGGGCGCGCGGTCGTTCGGGACGGCGCTTCCCGTCGAGGGCGATCTCGTCGGCCTCGGCGGCCCGGCGCCGTTCAACCGCGCGGCCGTCGAGGCCGGCGAGGCGGTCGTCGTCGCGGGCGCCGGAGTCGGCCTCGTCCCCGTGCGGACCGGCGCC
>NZ_JASGDD010000008.1:0-16855 GCF_047607365.1 Nocardioides sp.
CCGCCGGTGACGCGCGAGGTGGCAAGGCGTCGCCGTGAAGGCGGCCTCTGAGCGAAGCGGGCCGTCGAGCGGCGCACAACGCCGCCAACGCGCCGCTGGCTTGCGGCGAGGATCGCCGCCGGTGACGCGCGCGGTGGCAAGGCGTCGCCGTGAAGGCGGCCTCTGAGCGAAGCGGGCCGTCGAGCGGCGCACAACGCCGCCAACGCGCCGTCAGCCGGCGGCGATGAAGGCGCGGACGGCGTCGGCGACCATCTGCACCGCGATGGCGGCGAGCAGGAGGCCGGCGATGCGGGTGACGAGCATGATGCCGCTCTCCTTGAGCAGCCGCTGCAGCGGCAGGGAGAACCGCATCGAGAGCCACAGCGCGAGGTGGACGAGCACGATGCCGAGCGCGACCGCGAGACCGTCGCCGACGCCGTCGATGTCGTGGACGAAGAGCATCGTCGCGACGATGGCGCCGGGGCCGGCGAGCAGGGGCGTGCCGAGCGGGACCAGCGCGACGTTCTTGGCCTTGCCCTGCGCCAGTGACTGCTCGTCGTCGTCGCCCGTCAGCAGCTCGAGCGCGACGAGCAGCAGGAGCAGCCCGCCCGAGGCCTGCATCGCGGGCAGCGTGATGCCGAGGTAGTCGAGGATCCCCCGGCCGAAGACCGCGAAGACCACGATCACGACGAACGAGACGAGCACCGCCTGCCACGCCGCCCGCTTGATCGTGTCGTGCGTCCGGCCGGCCGTCAGCGACAGGAAGACCGGCACCGTGCCGACGGGATCCATGATGACGAAGAGCGTCACGAAGACCTCGACCATGAGGGTGAGGCTCACCGCACCCTCACCGCTCCGGTCGGCTCCGGCGTACGACGTCCGCTGGCCGCCGACGCGGCGGCGGCCCGGTCGAGGAGGGCCGCGAGCTGGTCCGGGGCCGTGGTGTTGACGCCGAGGTCGTGGTCCTTCTTGCCGCTGCCGTGGTAGTCGCTGGACCCGGTGACGATCAGCCCGAGGTTGCGCGCCATCGCCCGGAGCGCGTCGCGCATGGGGCCGTCGTGGTCCTGGTGGTCGGCCTCGATGCCGACCAGGCCCGCGGCCTGGAGCTCGGCGAGGTCGGCCTCGCGGAGCCGGTAGGCCTCCGACGAGCGGCCCCACGGGTGCGCGATCACCGCGACGCCGCCGGCGGAGGTGACCAGGCCGATGGTCTCGATCAGGTCGGGCGCGTAGTGCCCGACGTAGGCCGGCCTCCCCCACGAGAGGTAGCGCGAGAACGCCTCGTCGCGGTCGGCCACGTGCCCGAGCCGGACGAGCGCGTCGGCCACGTGCGGGCGGCCGGTGGAGACGGCGTCGACCGAGGCCGCGCTGACGTCGTCGACCTCGATCGCCAGGCCCAGCTCGTTCAGCCGGGACACCATCTGCGCGACCCGGCCGCCGCGGCCGCCGAGGATCCGGTCGAGCTCCTCGGCCAGCGGCGGGTAGGCGGGGTCGAGCAGGTAGCCGAGCAGGTGGACCCCACGGCGGCCGTGGCGGGTGCTGAGCTCGATGCCGGGGACGAGCCCGATGCCGGCCTCCTCGGCCGCCGTCGCGGCCTCCGCCCAGCCGTCGGTGGTGTCGTGGTCGGTGAGCGCCACGACGTCCAGCCCGGCGTCTCGCGCGGCGTGGATCAGCTCGGTCGGCGTATCGGTCCCGTCGCTCACCCGCGAGTGGGTGTGGAGGTCGATGCGCACGGCGCAAGGCTATCGAGAGCGGGGCGCCTCAGGCATTCCAGCGGAGGATCACCGGCTGCTCGCGCTCGTGGCCGAGGACGGAGACCGTGGAGGTGTCCAGGCGCCAGAGCCGGCCGTCACCGGCGGGCAGGCCGAGCCAGCGCGCGGTGAGGGCGCGCAGGGAGTGGCCGTGGGCGAAGACGAGGACCGGGCCGTCGGCCTCCGGGACCGCGAGGGCACGGGCGACGACCCGATCGAGCCGGACCGCGATCTCCGCAGCCGTCTCGCCGCCGGGGGTCGGCCCGTCCCAGATCGTCCAGCCCGGCGAGTGCCGGCGGATCTCGTCGGTCGTGATGCCCTCGTAGTCGCCGTACGCCCACTCGGCCAGGTCGTCGTCGACCTCGGTGTCGGGGAAGCCCGCGAGCTCGGCGGTGTGCCGCGCCCGCTGCCGCGGCGAGGTCAGGACCAGCGCGAACGGGATCTCGGCGAGCCGCGGCGCGAGGGCGCGGGCCCCGGACTCCCCCTCGGGCAGCAGCGGGAGCTCGGTCACCCCCGTGTGCCGGCCGGAGACCGACCACTCGGTGGCGCCGTGGCGGACGAGGTAGAGGTCGCTCACGAGCCCGGCGGCCTCAGGCCTTGCTGATCCACTTGTTGATCTCGCGGCTGATCACCGACGGCACGAGGTCGGCCGCGGTCGCCAGCGCCTTGGCCGGGAAGCCGACGGCGGTGTGCACCGGCGAGGTCCGGATCCGGCCCATGAGGCCGGGCTTGCGGGTCATCGCGAGGATCTGGGTGGCGACGTCGTCGACGGTCAGGTTGACGCCCATCGTCTCGGTCGAGGTGGCGTGGTTGCCCTCGAGGAGGGCGGTCTTGACCCACAGCGGCCACACCGCCTGCACCCGGATCCCGTCGGCCCGCCACTCCAGCTCGAGCGCCTCGGTGAGCCCGCGGACGGCGAACTTGGAGGCGGAGTAGCTGGCGATCTCCGGCTGGCCGTAGATGGCGCTGGCGCTGCAGAGGTTGATCACGCCGGAGCCCGGCGTCTCCTTGAGGTAGGGGTAGGCGGCGTGGCAGCCGTTGATCACGCCGTTGACGTTGACGTCGATCGTGGCGTGGTGCGCGGTCAGGGGTACGTCGGCGAGCCGGCCGGCCCGCAGGATGCCGGCGTTGTTGATGAGCAGGTCCAGGCGCCCGCCGGCCGCGGCGACGAACTCCTTGAGCGCGTAGTCCCACTGCGTCGGGTTGGTCACGTCGAGCATGCCGCCGCGCGCCGTCTCCCACCCGAGCTCGTCGGAGAGCCGCCGGGCGCCGGCCATGTCGACGTCGTAGACGCCGACGAACCAGCCCTCGGCGGCGAACCGCCGCGCGGTCGCCTCGCCGATCCCGTTGGCCCCGCCGGTGATGAAGACCGACCGCTTCTCCGCCGAGGCGCTCATGGGGTGGTTCATCGGGGCACCAGCGTCCACAGGTCGAGGTCGAGCAGGACGCCCTCGGCGTACTTCCCCTCCTCCGTGCGCAGGGTCATCGACTCGTCACGACCCCTGGTCGCGACCAGGCGCAGCCGCAGCGCCCCGACGCCGGGGGCGGCGGTCTCGGCCGTGTCGAGCACCTCCGACCAGGCGTAGACCGTGTCGCCGGCGAATGCCGGGGCGACGTGGGAGCCGGCGTTGATCGCGGCGATGAGCTGGGCGTTGGCGAGCCCGTTGAAGCTCAGCGCCCGGGCCAGGGAGATCACGTGGCCACCGTAGACGAGGCGGCGGCCGTCCGGTCGCGCCTCGGTGTTGAAGTGCACCTTGGCGGTGTTCTGCCAGAGCCGGGTGGCCAGCATGTGCTCGGCGTCGGTGAGCGTGACGCCGTCGACGTGGTCGATCCTCTCGCCGATCTCGTAGTCGTCGAGGAGGTGCGGCTCGCCCGCCGCGACGACGTCGTAGTTCGTGAACGCGAGGCCGCGCGGGATCACGAGGTCCTCGGGCGCCACGACCTTCGCCAGCTCGGGCACGACGGCCTCCGGCGCCGGAGCGTCCGCGTCGCGCTTGTGCACCATCACCCACCGCGCCCACTCCAGCGCCTTCTCGCCGCGCTGGTTGATCGCGGTCGAGCGGACGTAGACGACGCCGGACCTGCCGTTGGAGTTCTGCTTGAGCCCGATCACCTCGCTGGTGGTGCTGAGCGTGTCGCCCGGCGTGATCGGCAGGTGGAAGCGGCACTCCGCGTAGCCGAGGTTGGCCACGGCGTTGAGGGAGATGTCCGGCACCGTCTTGCCGAAGGCGATGTGGAAGGCGATCAGCTCCTCGACGGGGTGCGGGGCCAGGCCGACCGACGCCGCGAAGGCGGCCGAGGAGGGGATCGAGAACCGGGTCGGGTAGATCGCCCCGTAGAGCGCCCGATCGCCCTCGGTCACGGTCCGGGGCGTCGCGTGCTGGATCACCTGCCCGATCCGGAAGTCCTCGAAGAAGTTGCCCGCGTTCGTCTTGGACGCAGCGGGCCTGGACACAGCCGTCTCGCTCACAGGGTCTGAACCTAGCGGTTCCTCACACCAGGTGGAGGAAGCGATCCGGCAGGCGGACGAGTTCGCCCTCGCTCATCGCGACCGTCTCGCGCAGCCCGGTGGTCTCCCACGCCTCGCCGCGCTGCCGGACGAGTCCGTCGGGATGGTCGCGGAGGACCTTCTCCGGATCGAGGTACGCCGGCTCCGGCCGTCCCGCGAGCACCTGGCGCAGCCACGTGACCTGCTCCTCGCCGGTCGAGGCCCAGGCACTGCGCGGGCCCAGCCCGGTCTCGGCGTGGAGGCGCCGGCGGTGGTCGCCGGTGACGCGGAGCAGGCCGGCGTCGGCGTACTTCAGATGGAGGAGGAGCAGGTGCGGGTCGGGGGCGAACGGGGCCTCGATGCCATGGGAGGCGAAGCGCCAGCGGGCGTCGGCGCGCTTGATCGAGGGCTTGCTCAGCCGCGGAACGACGAAGCCGTCGCGGCGCTGGCCGAGCACCGGCCGCGCGGGGTCGAGCGGCGGCTCGTCGTCCCTGTCGAGGCGGTGGACGAGGTTGAAGCCGATGCCCGCCAGCACGGGCTCCGGGCGCCGGGCGAGGTAGTCCAGCAACCCGTCCGCGTGCGCCGGGTCGGGGAGCAGCAGCTCGTCGCAGTCGGTGAAGATCACCGCGTCGTGGCTGCGGAGGAGGCGCGACGCGACGGCGCTGACGATCCGCATCCGGGCGCGCTCGAACGGCAGCCCCTGGTGGTCGGGATCGCGGATCACCTCGACGCCGATGCCGCCGGGCCCGTCGAGCCCGTCGGTCGAGCCGTCGGTGCTGCCGTCGTCGATGACGACGAGGTGGTCGTGGCCGAGCTGGACGCCGTAGTGGGCGAGCCATCGGGGCAGCATGAGCGCCTCGTCGCGCACCATCGTCAGCGCGGCGACGCGTGGCCCGCGCCGGCTGCTCAGGCGGCTCAGGCGGCTCAGAAGGGCCATCGCCGCTTCGGCTTCTCCGCTCGCGCGGCCCGCTCGCCCTCGGCGCGGGCGCGGTCGCGGATCCGCCCCACCCTGCCGTGGGTGTAGACGGCGTAGTCGGCCACGAGCCTGACCGCCGCGTCGGCGATCTCCTCGGTGGTCGGGACGACGAGGGGCTTGGCCACTCCCTCGCGGGGCAGCAAGCCGTCGAGGTCGCCGTGGACGGCGTACGGGCGGCTACGGAGCTCGTCGATGGTGGCCCGTGCGTAGTCGGTCACCCAGCCGAGGTCCTCGGGCGGCAGCGTGAATCGCGCGCTGGCCTGGGTGGGCAGCGAGCCGAGGGTGAACGGGAAGCGGACCGTGCGGCCGTAGTCCTTGACGAAGTCCGGGAGGCGGTCGCCCAGCGCGAGGTTGACCCGTCGCCAGACCTCCGCCTCCACGACCCCGTACGACGAGTTGAGCGCCCCCGTCGGGCGCTTGATGACCGAGGCGTCGAAGCCGACGGCCTCGCCCATCATCCGGAAGACGCCGTCGGGGTCCACCTTGAACGGCGGCACCGAGACGACGTGGGTGCGCTCCCCCGGGACGAGGCCGGACCAGGCGTCGAGGATCCGGATCGGCGACTGGCGGCGCCAGTAGCGCTCGGACCACTCGCCCTCCTGTGCGCGGATGCCCTCGAGGAACTCCGGGTAGGTGAGGGTCATGCGGTGCTTGAGGAACTGCTGGTACTCGCTCGGGATCTGGTCGGCCCAGCCGCGCAGGGTGAGGACGAGGTGGACCTCGAGGTCCGCCTCCCCTGCCAGCTCGGCGAGGCGGGTCGCGGCCTCGGGGGTGAGCTCGGCGAGGTCCTCGTTGCTGACCAGGAGGGTGTCGCCGGGGGTCTCGCGCAGCGTCTGCGGCACGCGGGCGAGCCGCGTCTCGTCGCGGGCGTGCGCGAAGCCGGTGACCGGCTGCCAGCCGAGTGGGCGCAGCAGCCCGTCGAGGTGCCGGTCGCGGTCGGGCCAGGGCAGCCCGACGCCGACCGCGGCCAGCTCGGGCACCGAGTCCCACATCCCGGCCTGGAGCGAGGAGGTGCCGGTCTTGGAGCAGCCGAGGTGGACGAAGAGCGGGCGGGTCATCGGGCTGACTCCATCAGAAGAGGTCCTCGAGGCGGGCGGGGATGCGGGTCGGCGACTGCAGGGTGAGCGCCTGGAGCTGGCCCTGGCGGAGGGGTCGGAACACCTCGCCGTCCTCGACGATGAGGCTCGCGAGGTCGATCGTGTCGGGGTCGAACTCCGGCACGGGCGCCGAGGCGCCCGCGAGCCCGGCCACGGCCTCGTCGAGCGCGGCGACGATCTCGTCGGCGGGCTGGCTCCAGGTGGAGGCGCGGGCCCGCCCGTCGGCGACGAACGCCGCATGCCGGGCGGCGGCGATCTCCTCGAGCCGGCCTCGGTCGGCGAACTTGAGGTGCAGCATGAACAGCTGCGGATCCGGGGCGTAGGGCGCGCGCAGCCCGTGCGAGGCCATCGCCCAGCGCGCGGGGACGCGCTTGACCGCGGGCTTGCACATGCCGGGCGCGAAGATCGCGTGCCGGCGCTGGCGCCCGAGCGGACGGGTGAGGTCCAGCGGGGCCTCGCCGGGGGTGTGCACCACGTTGAGCCCGGTGACGCCGATGGCCTCGGGATAGCCACGCATCGAGACGAGGTCGGCGAGCGTGGCGTGGGCGGGGTCGAGCACGAGCAGCTCGTCGGCGTCGAGGAAGATCGCGTAGTCGTAGGCCTCGAGCAGCCCCTCGGCGATGCCCGACACCAGCCGCATCCGGGTGCGCTCGAAGCCGCTCCCGCTCAACGGCGGCAGGCGGTGGACGGTCGCCCCGAGCGCACGGGCCTCGTCGGTCGAGCCGTCGGCGCTCTGGTCGTCGAGCACGAGGAGGTTGGCCGCGCCGACCAGGCCGGCGTGGTGCTCGACCCAGCGGCGCAGCATCGGCCCCTCGTCGCGGACCATGGTGAGGACGACGAAGGTGGCCGGCGCGGTCGGCGGCGTGTACGCCGGCGTCGCGGAGTCGGCCGCTGCCGGCGTACGACGGCGGAGGCGGCTCAGCACGGCGTCACTCGCTCGCGGGGCCGGTCGCGGGGTCGACGGGGTCGACGGTCGGCGCCGTGACCGACCACTCGGCCTCGCGGGTGCGGCTCTTGCCGAACGGCGCCGGGCCGTGCCCGACCGACAGGGTCGCCCGGAGCTCGGCGAGGAGGTCGTCGCCGCAGGCTCCCGTGACGAACTCCGCGAGCCCGCGCAGCTGGGCGTCCGAGGCGGCGCGGTCCGGGCCGGTGATCACCTCGTAGTCCGTGCGGAAGCAGCGCTCGGGCCGGGTGTCGCGCAGGAACGCCTGGATCTCCTGGACGCGAGCGGTCGCGGCGACCGCGTGGCCGGGATCGCGGCGCTGCCAGAAGCCGGAGCCGAGGGCGTCGTCGACCTTGCGGGTGTTGAGGACGTACTTGGCGTTCGGGAAGACGAGGTCGAACCAGTCGAAGAAGGCATGGGTGTCGGCCGCCGGGATCTCGTGCCAGAGCACCTCCTTGAAGCCGATCCGGTCGAAGCGCCGCCGGCTCTGCGCACCGAGCAGGACATCGATCGAGAGCGCCCGGACGTGCTTCGCGAACCGCTCCGGGGTGAGCGCGCGGACGCCGTAGAAGGCGCTCGACGCCTTGCCCGGCTTGTGCTTGGCGTGCCGGGTCGCGAACGCGGTCGCCGCCTTCGTACCGGCGAAGAACCCGCCGAGGAAGAAGCCGTTCTCCCCGCGCACCAGCGTGCGCGGCATGGTGTTCAGCAGCCCCTGGACGAGCGTGGAGCCCGACCGGCCGAAGGTGACGACGAAGACGAACTCGGGGTCACGCTGGCGGCGAAAACGCATCGGCACGCCCGCCACCCTAGTGCTCAGGCCTTGTAGTCCTTGAGCAGCGAGCGGCCGATGATCATCTTCTGGATGTCGGAGGTGCCCTCGCCGATGAGCATGAACTTGACCTCGCGCATCAGGCGCTCGATCTCGTACTCCTTGGAGTAGCCGTAGCCGCCGTGGATCCGGAAGGAGTCCTCGACGACCTCGTTGGCGTACTCGCTGGCGAGCATCTTGGCCATGCCGGCCTCGACGTCCATCCGCTTGCCGGTGTCCTTGAGCCGGGCGGCGCGGACCATCATCGCGTGGATGGTCTCGACCTTGGTCGCCATCTCGGCGAGGCGGAAGAGGACCGCCTGGTGGTCGGCGATGACCTTGCCGAACGTCTTGCGCTGCTGGGCGTAGGCAATGCCGAGCTCGAAGCCGCGGATCGCCAGGCCGCAGGCGCGGGCGGCGACGTTGACCCGGCCGACCTCGACGCCGTCCATCATCTGGAAGAAGCCCTTGCCCGGCGTGCCGCCGAGGATCTGGTCGGCGGAGATCTCGTGCCCCTCGAGGATGAGCTCGGTGGTCTCGACGCCCTTGTAGCCCATCTTGTCGATCTTGCCGGGGACGGTGACGCCCTGGGCGGTCTCGCCGAAGCCGGCCTCCTTCTCGACGAGGAAGGTGGTCATGTTCTTGTAGACCGAGTCGGCGCCCTCGTCGGTCTTGGTGAGCAGCGCGACGAGCGTGGAGGTGGCGCCGTTGGTGAGCCACATCTTCTGGCCGGTGATGGAGTAGGAGCCGTCGTCCTTCTTCGTGGCCTTCGTGGAGACCGCGGAGACGTCGGAGCCGAGACCCGGCTCGGACATCGAGAACGCGCCGCGGATGTCGCCGGTCGCCATGCCGGGGAGGTACTTCTGCTTCTGCTCGTCGGTGCCGTGCTGCATCAGCAGGTAGGCGACGATGAAGTGGGTGTTGATGACGCCGCTGACGCTCATCCAGCCGCGCGCGATCTCCTCGACGACGAGCGCGTACGTCAGCAGCGACTCCCCCAGGCCACCGAACTCCTCCGGGATGGTGAGCCCGAAGACGCCGAGCTCCTTGAGCCCGTCGACGATCTCCTGCGGGTACTCGTCCTTGTGCTCCAGGTCGTTGGCCACCGGGATGATCTTGTCCTCGACGAACTGGTGGACCGCCGACAGGATGTCCTGCTGGATGTCGGTGAGACCTTCGGTCTGGGCAAGGCGTCCCATGGGTGGCTCCTTCGCAAGCGCTGACGGCAACTCCCCGATGTTACTCGGCGGTAGCCAGCGCTTGCGAATGGGTCGATCCAACCCCTGTCGATCCAGGGGCCGAGGTCGCACGCGGGCTGCCGTAGACTCCGCGCGCATGGGCGGTCGGCATGCGGGGGAACGTCCGCCCCGCCCGTCACTCGCGCCCCAGATCCGGCTCCCGCGACTCGGTCGCAGGGCCTGGGCGGTCGTGGCCGGCGTACTGCTCCTCGTCGTCGCCGGCACCCTGGCCGCGGTGACGACGGGCGGCGACACCGGCTCCGGCCCGAAGGCCACGCCGAGGTCGTCGCGCACCGTGCCGATGCAGGTGCTGCCGGGCACGAAGTTCACGGTGCGGATCTACACGCTGGCCGAGCTCACGAAGATGTACGCCGCCAAGGGCATGACCCAGGTGAGCGGCGACCCGAGCAAGCCCACGACGTTCGTCTCCGCCTCCTACAACGTGCTCGGCTCCAGCCACGCCAAGAACGGTCCCAGCCGGGCCGCCCGCGGAGGCGCGCTCCTCAAGGCGAAGGGCGTGAGCGTGGTCGGGCTCCAGGAGTTCCAGTCCAACCAGCGCAGCGCGCTGCTGAACGCCGGGGGGTACGTCGCCTACCCGACGTCCGGCGGGCTCGACCAGGAGAACTCCATCGCCTGGGACCCCGACGTGTGGACCCTCGTCCAGGGCACGACGCAGAAGATCCCCTACTTCTTCGGCAAGAACCGCAACATGCCGGTCGTGCTCCTGCGGAACAACGAGACCGGCCGCCTGATGTGGTGGATGAACGTCCACAATCCCGCCGACGTCTTCGGCTGCAAGTGCGCCGGCTGGCGGTCGAAGGCGATCAGCATCGAGGTCGCGAAGATCAACGCGCTCCACAAGGACGGGACACCGGTCTTCTTCACCGGCGACCTCAACGACCGCAGCGCGGTCGTGTGCCGGATCGCCACCGGCGCGAGCATGGTCTCCGCCGACGGCTCCTACTCCTCCGGCGGCTCCTGCCACGCCTCGTCGAGCCTGTGGATCGACTGGATCTGGGGCAGCGACGACCAGGTCGACTTCTCCGACTACAACCGCGACTACCGCACCCGCAACAAGCCCCGGATGTCGGACCACCCCATGATCACCGCCACCACCGAGATCGCGCCGGCCACCGACGACGACTCCTGCGAGAGCTACCGCCGGCACAAGACGGTCTACTGGTTCTGCGCCGACCCCTCACTGGACGACGGCAGTAGCTGAGTAGACCGGGTGGTCGGTGGCCAGGCGGGTGAGCTGGCTGCGGTCCTTGATGTAGCCCGACCACGTCATCTGCTTGGTGCCGACCATCCAGTCGATGGTGGTCGGGCGCGGGCCGACGCAGGAGGCGCCGCTGCCGGTGCCGGGATTGGGGAAGGTCAGGCCGAGGCCGGAGTCGACCATCGAGCAGTAGAACTCGTCCTTGGAGTTCATGTCGCCCATGAGGACGACCGGGGTGCCGTCCGAGCCGAGGTCCGCGATCGCCGCGAGCTCGCGCCGCACCGCCTGGCGGCGCCACTTGTCGTTGTTGCCGCCACAGACCGCGCAGTTGGTGGCGGGGTTGTGCACGCTGATGAACCACACCTTCTTGCCGGTGTCGCGGTCGCGCAGGAGGGCGGCGGGGGTGTGCACGGTGGCGCCGTGGAAGTACGGGATCGCGAGCGAGCTGCCCTGCACCAGCTCCCACTTCTTCTTGAGGTAGCCGATCGAGTTGCGCCCGTCCGCGCCGCCTCCGCCGGCGACCGGCCACAGCCCCCAGGCCGAGCCGACGAGCTTGGTGAACAGCTTCGCCTGGGGCGACTCGAACTCCTGGAAGCCGACCACGTCCGCCTCGTGCGCGGTGAGCACCTGGATCGCGTAGTTCATCCGCACGCTGTAGGACCGCTTGATCCGCGAGTCGCCGCGCTTGGTCGTGTGGGAGGCGCCGAGCACGTTGAAGGTCGCCAGTCGGAAGACGAGGGCCTGCCTCGCGCTCTGCTCGGCCTGCTGGGCGAGCGAGGCCTGGGCCTGCGTGGGCACCGCCTCGCTCGGCACCACCGGCCCCTGGATGCCGGTGGAGGCGCCCGACGGCACCACCGTCTCCGAGGGCAGGACGGTGATCGACGGGCTCATGCTCGGGGTCGGCCCGAGGGTGGAGCTCCCGGTCGCCGACGGCGTACCGGAGGAGGCGGGGCCGGCACTGTCGCGCCGGCTCGCCAGGACGCCCGCCGTGATGAGCCCGGTGAGGAGGACGACGATCCCCGCGATCACCGCGAGGTCGGTGAACAGAGAGCGGGAGGGGCGGTTCATCGGACGCGATGCTAGCCGCGGCGACCCTCCCGCGCTCCCGCTCCCCCAGGCACTAGCGTGGCACCGTGAGCACCACACCGTCGCGCGTCTTCGTCGCCCGGCTCGTCGGGCTGCCGATCTACGACCCCCTGGGCGAGCAGGTCGGCAAGATCCGCGATCTCGTGGCGAGCGTGCGCGCGGAGGGCAGCCAGCCCCGCGTGCTCGGGCTCATCGCGGAGGTCTTCGGGCGCCGCCGGATCTTCGTGCCGATGACCCGCGTGACCAGCATCGACGCCGGGCAGGTCTACACGACCGGCCTGATCAACATGCGCCGCTTCGAGCAGCGCGCGACCGAGACGCTGGTCATCGGCCAGATGTTCGACCGCCAGGTGACGATCACCGCGACCGGGGCGACCGGCACGGTCTACGACGTCGCCATGGAGCAGGCCCGCAACCGCGACTGGGTGCTCTCCCGGGTCGCGGTCGAGGAGCCCGCCGGCAAGCTCGGCGGAGCCCGGCTGCGCCGCCGCGGCCAGACCCACGTCGTGGAGTGGCACGACGTCACGGGGCTCACCCAGCGATCCCCCACGCAGGCCGCCACCCAGCTCGTCCAGGCGATCAACGAGATGCGCCCAGCCGACGCGGCCCACATGATCCACGACCTGCCGCTCGAGCGGCGGCGCCAGGTCGTCGCGAGCCTCGACGACGAGCGTCTGGCCGAGGTGCTCGAGGAGCTCCCCGAGGACGACCAGGTGGAGATCCTCGAGCAGCTCGACTCCGAGCGCGCCGCCGACGTCCTCGAGGAGATGTCCCCCGACGACGCCGCCGACCTGATCGCGGAGCTCCCGCCCGAGACCGCCGCCGCGCTGCTCGAGCTGATGGAGCCCGAGGAGGCCGAGGACGTCCGGCGTCTCATGTCCTACGCCGAGAACACCGCCGGCGCGATGATGACGCCCGAGCCGGTGATCCTCGGGCCGGACGCGACCATCGCCGACGCCCTGGCCCATGTCCGCAACCCCGAGCTGACGCCCGCGCTCGCCGCGCTGGTCTACGTCTGCCGTCCGCCGCTGGAGGCGCCGACGGGGAAGTTCCTCGGCGTCGCCCACATCCAGCGACTCCTCCGCGAGCCTCCCTCGACCCTCGTGGCCGCCGCGGTCGACAGCGACCTCGAGCCGCTGCGCCCGTCGAGCACCCTCGACGAGGTGGCGGCCCACCTGGCGACGTACAACCTCGTCGCCGCACCCGTGGTCGACGACGACGGCAGGCTCGTCGGCGCGGTGAGCGTCGACGACCTCCTCGACCACCTGCTTCCCGACGACTGGCGCGACAAGGCGGTGAGAGCCCATGGCTAACCGGTCCCTGGACAAGGCGATGGCCGCCGCGAAGGAGCCCGCGCGCAGCCCGCGGCTGGACACGCCGCGCGACCTCGGCCGCCGGCCGATCGTGCAGCGTCCCACGCTGAGCGCCGACGCGTTCGGCAGCTTCGCGGAGAAGTTCGCGCGCTACATGGGCACCGCGCGCTTCCTGCTCTGGATGACCGCCTTCGTCATCGCCTGGGTCGTCTGGAACGTCACGCCCGCTCGCTTCGACGGCTATCCGTTCATCTTCCTCACCCTGATGCTGAGTCTGCAGGCGTCGTACGCCGCGCCGCTCATCCTGCTCGCGCAGAACCGCCAGGAGGATCGCGACCGGGTGATCGCCGAGCAGGACCGGCGGGTCAACGCGCAGGCGCAGGCCGACATGGAGTTCCTGGCCCGCGAGGTCGCCTCGCTGCGGATGGCGCTCGGCGAGGTCGCCACCCGCGACTTCGTCCGCGGCGAGCTCCGCTCCCTGCTGTCCGACCTGGAGGAGCGCGACGAGCGGGACGACAAGGCCGCCGACGACGGGAATGAGGAAGCCTCCGCGTAGGCTTTCCCTTCGTGAGCACGCCGAGCAACACCCTCCTCGACCGCGTCCAGGCGGCGCTGGCGACCGTCAACGACCCGGAGATCAAGCGTCCGATCACCGAGCTCGGCATGGTCGAGTCCGTCAGCGTGTCCGAGGCGGGCGTGGTCGACGCCACGGTGCTCCTCACCGTCGCCGGCTGCCCGCTCAAGGACACCATCGACCGCGACGTCAACGCCGCCCTCGGCCGTGTCGACGGCGTCACGTCCGTGAACCTCTCGCTGGGCGTCATGAGCGACGAGCAGCGCTCGGAGATGCGGAACATGCTCTCCGGCGGCGTGGCCCAGCGCGACATCCCCTTCGCCCAGCCCGGCTCGCTCACCCGCGTCTTCGCGATCGCGTCGGGCAAGGGCGGCGTCGGCAAGTCCTCGACCACGGTCAACCTGGCGGTCGCGATGGCCCGTGCCGGCCTCAAGGTCGGCGTGGTCGACGCCGACATCTACGGCCACTCGGTGCCCGCGATGCTCGGCGTCGCCGACTCCCGGCCCACCCAGGTCGAGGACCTGATCATGCCCGTGCCGACCCCCTCGGGCGTCTCGGTGATCTCGATCGGCATGCTCAAGCCGCGCCGCGACCAGGTGATCGCCTGGCGCGGCCCGATGCTCGACCGGGCGCTGCGCCAGATGCTCGCCGACGTCTACTGGGGCGACCTCGACGCGCTGCTGCTCGACCTGCCCCCCGGCACCGGCGACGTGGCGATCTCGCTCGGGCAGTATCTCCCCAACGCCGAGGTCGTCGTCGTCACCACGCCCCAGGAGGCCGCCGCCGAGGTCGCCGAGCGCGCCGGCACGATGGCGGAGATGATGCACCAGCGGGTCGTCGGCGTCGTGGAGAACATGAGCTACCTGCCCTGCCCGCACTGCACCGCCGAGGGCCGCGAGCACCGCCTCGAGGTGTTCGGCTCCGGCGGCGGCGAGCGGGTCGCGGCGACCCTGTCGCAGCGCTTCGGCAGCCCCGTCCCGCTGCTCGGCCGGATCCCGCTGGAGGTCTCGCTGCGCGAGGGCGGCGACGACGGCAAGCCCGTCGTCGAGGCCGACCCGACCGCTCCCGCCGCGCTCGAGCTGACCCGGATCGCCGAGAAGCTCACCGGCCGTGGCCGAGGTCTCGCGGGAATGCAGCTGGGTCTCACCCCGTCGTCGAAGTTCTAGCCGAGCGGCACGCTCCCCGGTCGGCCGTAGCGCGGGCGTGGTGCCGCGCCCGTCCGGCGAGGCGGAGGGGCGAGAGCGCAGCGGGCTGCGCCGAGCGCCTACAACGAAGCTGGGCGGGATGCGGCGCCGCGGCCGCGCCGGCGGACCGGAGAGCGTGCCGTAGGCTTCACGCGTGTTCGGGATCGGTCTGCCAGAGCTCGCGGTCATCGCGTTCATCGCCGTGCTCGTGCTCGGCCCGGAGAAGCTGCCCGACTTCGCGCGCCAGGCCGGGCGGTTCGTCCGCGAGGCCAAGAAGCTCGCCGACGGTGCTCGTGACCAGCTGCGTGCCGAGCTCGGCCCCGAGTACGCCGACCTCGAGCTGCGCGACCTCGACCCGCGGGCCTTCGTCCGCAAGCAGATCAACGAGATGATCGCCGAGGAGGACATCCTCGTCGGCGAGGACGGCAAGCTCCACCAGGGCACCCCCCGACAGCGGCCCCTCCGCCCGGGCGAGAAGCCGCCCTACGACAGCGACGCGACCTAGGGATTCTAGGCCGACTGGACGGCCGCCAGCGCGGCGAAGGGGACCAGCGAGAGACGCTGCGGCTCTCGCACCTCGACGAAGTCCTGGCCGACGCGGGTCGGCACCCCCTCGAGGCGCTCGCCACCGCGCAGGTGGAACAGGCACCGCCGCTGGTCGTCGGCCAGACGGCGTACGGCGGAGCCGAGCCGCAGCCGCGCGGTGACGGGCCACGCCACCTCGGGCACGGCACGCTCGCCGACACCCCGGACACCGGCGACGGCGGCGTGACGGACGATCCACTCCGACGCGGCGGTCGCGAGGAGGAGCCAGCCCGCGCCGACCCGCTCGACGACGCCGGTCAGCGCGCCGACCCCCTCGACGTCGAGCGTGAGCTCGCGGCCGGTCTCGGCCATGAGCCGCGCGGCGAGAGTGACCTCGGCGTACTCCGTCCGGCTGCGGTCGGCGAGCTCGGCCTCGCGCTCGGCCGCGAACGCGGACTCCGCCTGCGCCTCGAGGTCGTCGAGCACGTCGAAGAGCGCGCGCTCCCACTCACCGCCGTCCCGAGCCACCCCCTCAGCCTCCCACGAACGTACGACGCTCGTAGACGGTCCAGCCGCCGAAGGCGCCGATCAGGTCGTAGCGGGCGGCCAGCACCCGCTCCGCCCCCGCGCCGTCGATCCCCCACGAGGTGAGCCGGCCGTGGTCGGCGATGATCCAGCGTGGCGCGGACGGGCCCGAGAGCAGGCGCGTGAACCGCGCCAGGTGAGGGTCGCGCACGCGGACAGGGAGGCTCCACAGGTGGGGGTAGGGGCTGCGCAGGCCGGTGTCGTGGAGGATCGCGGCGTGGCCCCAGGCGACCACCGCTGTGTCGCCGGGCCGGGCGTTGGCGTCGAGCCAGGCGACCACCTTGCGGTCGTAGACGCGGGCGTAGCCGGCGAGTGGCCAGGTCGTCGCGCCCACCGCGACGCAGGTGAGGATCCCGGCCGCCAGCCAGCCCACACGCCGCGGGCGACGCAGCGCCACGGCCAGGGCGGCGAGCAGCAGGCCGGGGATCATCCCGATCAGGTAGTGCAGCCAGTAGCTCCCGCCGACGATCACGCCGAGCGTCTCCCAGCCGAGCACGGCGGCGGTCGGGGCCCAGAGGTCGGTGAGCGCCCGGCGTGAGTCCGGCGCTCGGCGGCTCGGCACCAGCGCGGCCAGCACGACGGCGAGCGCGCCGCTGCCGAGGAAGGCATAGCCGAGATACCACGCGTGCCGGACGCTCTCCTCGGGCGCGGCCTCCCGGATCATCGGCCCGGCGTGGGTGCGGAACGTCACGACGGCGTGCCAGAGCCCGGTCGCCGACGTGCCGTGCCAGGCCGCCCACGCGAGCAGCAGTGCCAGCGCGGCGACCGCGCCCCCGGCGAACGCCAGCGCGTCGGGCCACCAGGGCCGGCGCGTGAGAGCGCGTACGACGAGCACGACTCCTCCGGCGATCGCGACGTCCGCGAGGTTCTGCTTGATGCTCACCGCGCCGACTGCCAGCACCCCCGCGGCCGCCCAGGCTCGCGCGCTCCGGCCCGTGAGCACGAGCCCGAGGCCGCCGATGACGAACGGCAGCGCGAGGAGCTCGCCGTCGACCTCCACCGCTCCGAAGAGCGGGCAGGCGGCGAAGGCGGCGACCAGGGCGGCGGCGACGGCCGTGCCCGTCGGCCCGGCCAGGACGCGGCCCAGGCGCG
>NZ_JASGDD010000009.1:0-2871 GCF_047607365.1 Nocardioides sp.
CCACCGCGGCCACCGCTGCCACGGTGGCCGCGGCGGCGTCGGCCCGTTCCTGGCTGCGGCTGCCGAGGATCACCGGCACGCCGGCGCTCGCGAAGCGCCCGCCGAGCGAGGTGCCCAACGCTCCCGTCCCACCCAGGAAGGCGACGGTGATCCCCGTCAGCGACTCGTGGAGGCTCATGGCGCCACCCTAGCCGCGCCGACGCGAGCGGAAACACCCGTTGATCCCCCTCCGCTGCGACCCCGGGGCCGGCGAGGCTCGCTGCCGCCGCGAGACGCCGCGGCGGCTCAGTCGTAGGGCTGGTCCTTGCCCGCGACGGTGAGGCCGTCGAGGATCACGAAGCCGTGGGCCGCGTCCTCCTCCGGGTCGACGCCGACGCGGGCGCCGGGCGGGATGACGACGTTCTTGTCGAGGATGGCGTTGCGCACGACCGCCCCCGCGCCGATCTTCACGTCGTTGAGCAGCACCGAGCCGGAGACGGTGGCGTCGGACGACACGAAGACGCCCGGCGAGAGCACCGATCGGTGCACCGAGCCCCCCGTCACGACGACCCCCGGGGAGAACAGCACCTCGTCGACCTCCGAGCGGACCACCTTCGCCGGCGGGTAGGGGCCGTGGGAGGTGAAGATCGGCCACTCGTAGTTGTAGAGGTTGAAGACCGGCAGCGGCGACACCACGTCCATGTGCGCCTCGTAGTAGGAGCGCATCGTCCCGACGTCCCGCCAGTAGCCGCGGTCGCGGTCGGTCGACCCCGGGACGTAGTTGTCCTTGTAGTCGTAGACCGCCGCCTCGCCCCGCTCGACGAAGCCGGGGACGATGTCGCCGCCCATGTCGTGCTTGGAGGCGAGGTCGGAGGCGTCGCGGGTGACGGCGTCGACCAGGGCGTCGGTGTCGAAGCAGTAGTTGCCCATCGAGGCGAGCACCTCGTCGGGCGAGTCGGGCAGGCCGACCGGGTCGGTCGGCTTCTCGAGGAACTCCCGGATCCGCCGTGGGTCGTCGGCGGGGACGTCGATGACCCCGAACTGGTCGGCCAGCGAGATCGGCTGGCGGATGGCGGCGACCGAGCAGGGCGCGCCCAGCTCGATGTGCTGCTCGACCATCTGCGCGAAGTCCATCCGATAGACGTGGTCGGCGCCCACCACGACGACGAGGTCGGGCCGCTCGTCGCCGATCAGGTTGAGCGACTGGTAGATGGCGTCGGCCGAGCCGAGGTACCAGTTCTTGCCGACCCGCTGCTGCGCCGGCACGGACGCGACGTAGTTGCCGAGCATCGTCGACATCCGCCAGGTCTGGGTGATGTGCCGGTCCAGCGAGTGCGACTTGTACTGCGTCAGCACGACCACCTGGAGGCAGCCGCTGTTGACCACGTTGGAGAGGGCGAAGTCGATCAGGCGGTAGATGCCGGCATAGGGCACCGCCGGCTTCGCCCGGTCGGTGGTGAGGGGCATCAGCCGCTTGCCCTCCCCGCCGGCCAGCACGATCGCCATCACCTTCTTGCGCATCGGCACGGCCATGAGCCCACGCTACTGTCTGGGTGTGCGCGTCGACATCCTCACGAAGGAGTACCCGCCGGAGATCTACGGCGGCGCGGGCGTGCACGTCGCCGAGCTCGTCCGGGCGCTGCGCGACGGCGACGACGACATCGAGGTCCGCGCGTTCGGCGCGCCTCGCGACGAGGCCGGCACGACGTCGTACGGCGACCCGGACTCGCTGGCCGGGGCCAATCCGGCGCTGCGCACCCTCGGCGTCGACCTCGCGATGGCGAACGACACCGCCGGGGCCGACCTCGTCCACTCGCACACGTGGTACGCCAACATGGCCGGCCACCTGTCCGGCCTCCTGCACGGCATCCCCCACGTCCTGACCGCGCACTCGCTCGAGCCGCTGCGGCCGTGGAAGGCCGAGCAGCTCGGCGGCGGGTACGCCGTCTCGAGCTGGGCCGAGCGCACCGCCTACGAGGGCGCGAGCGCGATCATCGCCGTCAGCGACGCGATGCGCGAGGACGTGCTCCACGCCTATCCGGCCGTCGACCCGGCGAGGGTGCACACCATCCTCAACGGCATCGACTCCAGCCTCTGGCAGCCGACCGACGACCCGCAGCGCGCGCGTGAGCTCGGCGTGGACCCCGACCGGCCGAGCGTCATCTTCGTCGGCCGCATCACCCGGCAGAAGGGGCTCCCCCTCTTCCTCCGCGCAGCCGCCCAGCTGCCGCCCGAGGTGCAGCTGGTGCTGTGCGCCGGCGCCCCGGACACCCCCGAGATCGCCGCGGAGGTGAGCGGCCTGGTCCGCGACCTGCAGGCCACCCGCGACGGGGTGGTGTGGATCGACGAGATGCTGCCCCGCAGCGACGTCTCGACCCTGCTCACCCAGGCGACCGTCTTCGCCTGCCCCTCGATCTACGAGCCCCTCGGCATCGTCAACCTCGAGGCGATGGCGTGTGGCACGGCCGTGGTCGCGACCCGCACCGGGGGCATCCCCGAGGTGGTGGTCGACGGCGTGACCGGCACGCTCGTGCCGATCGAGCAGGCGACGGACGGCACCGGCACGCCGCTGGACCCCGAGCGGTACGTCGCCGACTTCGCCGCCGCGCTCAACGCCACCCTCGCCGACCCGGGCGTGGCGCTCGCCCAAGGCGTCGCCGGCCGGGAGCGCGCCGTCGAGCGGTTCAGCTGGACGGCCATCGCCGAGGAGACCCGGGAGCTATACGCCCGGCTCCTCTAGGGTGTGTCTCTCAATTCGGGCGAAACGCATCCGGCGGCGCCGCGCCCGATCCGGCGAGGCGGAGGCGCGAAAGCGCAGCGGGCTGCGCTGAGCGTCGACAACGAAGCCGGTCGGGATGCGGCGCCGTCGGGGCGCCGGCCGAATTGAGAGAC
>NZ_JASGDD010000010.1:0-128888 GCF_047607365.1 Nocardioides sp.
CCGGCGCCCGGCCGCGAGGAGCTGCGAGAGGCTGGCGTCGAGGCCGCCGGGCAGGTCGGCCTCGCCGGTGACGTAGGCCTGCGCGGCGCCGAGCTCGCCGGGGCTCCAGATCAGCCGGCGCAGCGCGTCGGGCGAGCGCAGCTCGAGCAGCGGCGCGTCGGCCGGTCCGGCCTCGGAGCCGTCCCAGGCGCGCAGCCGGACCGGCAGCTCGCCGACGAGCGGCTCCACGACCGAGGCGAGCCGGTCGGCGACGGTGGTCGTGCTCATGAGCGGATCTCCTGGCGGGTGAAGAGGAGCTGGTGGTCGTCGATGTACCCGGCGGCGAAGCCGGCCTGGCAGTAGGCGAGGTAGAAGTGCCAGACCCGGCGGAACATCGCGTCGAAGCCGAGCGCGTCGAGCTCGGCGGCGCGGGCGGCGAAGCGCTCGTCCCACTGCCGCAGGGTCTCGGCGTAGTGCAGTCCGAGCCTGGCCGACTGGGTCGTCTCCAGACCTGCCCTGCCCGCAGCCTTGCGCAGCGCCCGGACCGACGGCAGGAAGCCGCCGGGGAAGATGTACTCGGTGATCCAGGTCGCCACGTCCCGCGACGCGAGCATCCGCTCGTGCGGCATGGTGATCGCCTGGATCGCGACCCTGCCACCGGGGGCCAGCACCCGCTCGATGGTGGCGAAGTAGGTCGTCCAGTGCCGCCAGCCGACGGCCTCGATCATCTCGACCGAGACGACGGCGTCGTAGCGTCCGTTCTCGGCCACGTCGACGAGGCGGTAGTCGAGCAGGTCGACGCTGATCCGGTCCTCGAGGCCGGCCTCGGCGATCCGCTTGCGGGCCAGCTCCTGCTGCTCCACCGAGAGGGTCAGCGTGCGGACCGTCGCGCCGCGCCCGGCGGCCGCGATGGCGAGCGCGCCCCAGCCGCTGCCGATCTCCAGCACGCGGGTGCCGGGGCCTACCGCCGCGAGGTCGAGCAGCGCCTCGATCTTGCGGTGCTGGGCGCTCTCGAGGTCGTCCCCCACCAGCGGGACGCCCTGGGCGTCGGTGCGGAACCACGCGCTGGAGTAGGTCATCGTCGGGTCGAGGAACTGCGCGAAGAGGTCGTTGGACAGGTCGTAGTGGTGCGCGATGTTGGCCTGCGTGTCGGCCTGGCCGCCGCGCTGGCGGCGGGCGATCCGCGGTGCCACCAACCCGCGGGCGCGCAGGAGCGCCGGCGGCACCAGCTGGGAGAGGCGCGCAGCCGGGACCTCGAGGAACGCCGCGAGGTCCGGAGCGTCCCACGCGCCGGTGAGGTAGGCCTCGCCGAAGCCGATCAGGTCGCGGCGTCCGAGCCGCGCGAAGAACTCCTCGGGCCGGTGGATCGTCATCTCCGGACCACCGCGTCCGACCACGCGTACGCCGTCGGGCTCGTGCAGCCGGATGGTGACGGGCAGCCGCGCCATGGCGCGGAGGAAGACCGCGCGGGCGACTTTCGCGCCGACGCGGGTGCGCGGCCCCGAGGGCGGCTCGGCGAGGCTCGGCCAGGTCGTGCGTGCAGGGTCGGACGTCGCCGGACTGGAGGTCATCGGACACCTTCCTGATGGTGGGTCGGGCGGGGCTGGATCGGGAGCCGGCGCAGCCACAGCACGATGCCGTGCAGCCGGATGAGGAGCGCGTCGCGCGGACCCGCCGCGAGCGCGCGGAGCCTCCGCCGCTCGACGCGACGGCCGGTCATCGACGCGCTGAAGCGGGCGCCGTCAGCGGTGCGCAGCCGGATCGCCACGTCGAGCGTGTCGTCGGTGCGGCGGGCGGTGACGTCGTACGTGCCGTCGACGCCGTGGAAGGGCGAGACGTACATCTGCTTCTCGACCTCCCCCTCGCCGGGGCGCAGCAGGTAGGCATGCCGGTCGCCGTAGGTGTTGTGCACCTCGACCACGGTGGCGAGCGGGCGGCCGTCGGAGGCCGTGCACCAGAAGACGCTGATCGGGTTGAAGCAGTGACCCCACGCCCGGGGGTGGGCCGCGAGCCGGACCATCGCGTCGCCGAGCTCGATGCCCTCGCCGGCGAGGAAGGCGGCGAGGTTGTCGCGGATCGGGCGGGCGGGGTCACCGAGGTGGTCGCGGGCCTCGATGCTGCCGCGGAGCCATGAGTGCGGCGGGAGCGCGTCGAGGTCGACGACCCAGAGATAGGAGCGGTGCCGGAAGCGGCGACGCCAGGGCTTCCGGCGTACGTGCTCGATGTCGGTCTCGAACACCTCCGGCGCCGACGAGGCCGACGAGGCCGAGCGCGCCGCGAGCCCGCTCAGGCCGAGCCGCCCCGCGGCCTCGGCGCCCGACCGCGCGCCGTCCTCGTGGAAGCCCCAGCCGTGATAGGCGCCGGCGAAGAGGATCCGCTCGGTCTCGATCTCCGGCAGCCGGCGCTGCGCCGCGACACTCTCGGGGGTGTAGAGCGGGTGCTCGTAGTCCATCTCGGCGATCACCGTCGCGGGGTCGATCAGGTCCGAGCCGCCGAGCGTGACGAGATAGCGCGTCGTCGTGGGCAGCCGCTGGAGGCGGGTGAGGTCGTACGTCACCGTCACCCGGCCGTCGTCGTCAAGGCGGCGCCGGAAGTTCCACGAGCTCCTCACCGAGTCGCTGCTCGGCATCACCCGCTGGTCGGTGTGCAGCACCGCCGGGTTCGAGGAGTAGGTGATCGCCCCGAGGACCTCCCTCTGGAGCCCGGTCGGCTCGGCGAGCATCGCCAGCGCCTGATGCGGGTGGGTGGCGATGACGATCCGGTCGAACTCGCGCGCGGTGCCGTCGGCGAGCGTCACCTCCACCTCGTGCGCCCGCTCGCGCACCGAGTCCACCGGAGACGACAGCAGGATCTCGCCGCCGCGCTCGCGCAGCCGGGCGGCGAGCTTGTCGACGTACGCCCTCGAGCCGCCGGTCACGGTGCGCCAGGTGGGGCTGCCGGTGACGGTGAGCATCCGGTGGTGGGCGAGGAAGCGGAAGAGGTACGACGCCGGGTAGTCGCCCGCGCGCTTCGGGTCGCAGGACCACACCGCCGCGATCAGCGGCTCGACGAACTGGTGCCGCAGGGTCGGGCTGAAGCCATGGCGGTCGAGGAAGTCGCCGAGCGTGGTCAGGTCCTCCTGCCCCTCCGCATCCTCGGGGCGAGCGTCGATCGCCGCGAGATGGCGTCGTGCGGCTCGGTGGAAGCGAGGGATCTCGGCCAGCATCCGCAGGTGGTCGCGGTCGCGGACCCGCTCCCACGTCGGCAGCACGCCACGGATCCCGCGCGCCCCGGCCCACTCCAGGCCCGTGAGCTCGTCGACGATCGACATCGACATCTCCGACGGCTGCGTCTCCACGCCGAGCTCCTCGAAGAGCGCGAGCAGGGTGGGGTAGGTCAGCCGGTTGTGCACGATGAAGCCGGTGTCGATGCCCAGCGTGCGGCCGTCCTCGACCACGTCGTGGGTGTCGGCGTGGCCGCCCAGGCGGTCGTCGGCCTCGACGAGCGTCACGTCCGCGGCCGCCGAGCAGGCGTAGGCGGCCGTGAGGCCGGCCACCCCGGAGCCCACGACGGCCACGCGCGGGCGTCGCGGGAGCGGGTGCAGGGCGTCGGTCATACCCGCTGGTTCGGAGCCCGACCTCGATCGGATTGGTCCGTGCACCGCATCTCCTCCAGGTCGCGTCCCGCCAGTATCCCGGGAGCGGGTTTCCGGTGATGGACCAATCCGTTTCCCGCAGCGCGCCGAACATCCCCCGACAGCGCCTCCCGGACGAGGGCGGCCCCGTGGACAAGGAATCTCCCATGACCAGCAAGCTCCTCCGCAACACCGGCCTCGCCGCCGCCGGCACCGCCCTCATCCTCGGCCTCGCCGCGTGTGGCAGCGACGACTCCGACGGCACGGCGGCGACCGACACCTCCAGCACCGCCAGCTCGCCGATGTCGGAGTCGTCGTCCGCCATGACCTCCAGCGCCGGCGACCAGACCTTCGGCCCCGGCTGCTCGGCGATCCCCACCAGCGGCGCCGGCTCGTTCGACGGCATGGTCCAGGACCCGGTGGCCACCGCCGCGAGCAACAACCCGCTGCTCAGCACACTCGTCACCGCGGTGACGAAGGCCGGCCTGGTCGACACCCTCAACGGCGCCGACGGCCTCACGGTCTTCGCTCCCACCAACGACGCGTTCGCGAAGCTGCCGAAGGCCGACCTCGACAAGGTCCTCGCCGACAAGGACCTCCTCACCAAGATCCTCACCCACCACGTGGTCGCGGGCCAGCTCGACCCGACGGCCGTCGTCGGCACCCAGGACACGCTCAACGAGGACACCGTCACCGTCGCGGGCGACACCGACGGCATGACCGTCGACGGCGCCAACGTGGTGTGTGGCAACATCCCGACTGCCAACGCGACCGTCTACGTCATCGACACCGTCCTGATGCCGAGCTGACCACGGCGCCGCGTCCTCACCGAGTCTGACCGAAAAGAGTCATGGACCACCTCGAGCCCGTGCCCGACGGATCGCCTGCGGGCGACCCGTCGGGCGCGGCTCGCCCCGAGCAGCCCGAGCTCGCCGACCTCCTGCGCCGCTCGGCGCGGGGCGACGAGGAGGCGTTCGCCGCCGTCTACGACGCGGTGGCCTCCCGTGCCTACGGGCTCGCGCTCTCCGTCGTACGGGATCCGGCACAGGCGGAGGAGGTCGTGCAGGAGGCGCTGTTCGAGGTCTGGCGTACGGCGTCGCGCTTCGACGCCCGGCGCGGCACCCCGCTGGGGTGGATCCTCACGATCCTCCACCGGCGGGCGGTCGACCGGGTGCGGGCCAGCGAGGCCGCGACCCGGCGGGACCGGACGTATCACGAGAGGAACCAGACGGTGAGCCACGACGCCACCGCGGAGGCGGCCCACGCCTCGATGGAGGCGCACCGGGTGCGCCGAGCGCTCGACACGCTCACGCCCGTCCAGCGACAGGCGGTCGAGCTGGCCTATCTCCGGGGCTACACGCACACGGAGGTCGCCCAGCTCCTCGAGCTCCCCGTCGGCACCGCGAAGACGCGGATCCGCGACGGGATGATCCGATTGCGTGACACCCTGGGAGTGGGAGGCGGACGATGAGCGCAGACATCCACACGCTCTCGGGGGCCTATGCCCTCGACGCCCTCGACGATGCCGAGCGGGCGGCCTTCGAGGAGCACCTCGCCGGCTGCGCGAGCTGCCAGGCCGAGGTCGACGGCCTGCGCGAGGCCGCGATCGCCCTGGCCGAGATCGCGCCGGTGACGCCGCCGGCACACGTCCGGGAGCGGCTGCTGGCGTCGATCGCCACGGTTCGCCCGCTGCCGCCCGAGCCTCCGGTGGTCGTCCCGTTCGGCCGCGCCGGTCGGACCGCCGCACGCCGGTGGCGGCTGCCCACGCTGCTCGTGGCGGCGGCGCTCGTCGTGGCCTCGCTCGTCTGGCATCCCTGGACCGGCGAGAGCCCCGACGGCGTCGACCGGATCATCGCCGCCGCCGACGTGCAGCGGATCGAGGAGAGCGTCGGCAGCATGACGGTGACGCTCTACCGCTCGGCCGACCTCGGCCGCGCCGCCCTCGTCGCCGAGGACATGCCGAGGCTCGACGACGGCAAGATCTACGAGATCTGGCTCCAGGACGACACGGGCACGATGCAGCCCGCCGCCCTGGTCGACTCCGGCGCCGCCGTACGCCGGGTGCTGGACGGCGACGCGGCCACCGCCACCGCCGCCGGCATCACCGTCGAGCCCGCCGGAGGGTCGGCGGCGCCGACCTCGGATCCGGTCGCTCTGTTCGCATTCTCCTCGACCTGAGCGACGGGCGGGCGTTGTGGGGACGCCCGCGAAAGGCGAAGGTCCGCCGGGCTGCTCTCACAGCTCGGCGGACCTTCGTCGTTGGCGAGCCTTGGTAGAGAGTTCTCAAACCCCTCGGACGCCTTCGTCGGAGTGTATTCCCGCAGGTCAGTGCGGGGAGCAGTGACCGTGGAGCGGTCCCCTCGGACCGCCGCGACGGCCCTGACCCCGCCTTCTGGGCGGATCGTGCGACAGATTGGGATGGCTCAAACCCTCCTGAGCGCGGCTCAGGTCGACGACCTCGTTGCTGGGTATCAAGCTGGTGAGCAGGTCGCCTCGCTGGCAACGCGGTTCGGGATCCATCGCAATACCGTCACCGCCCACCTACGCCGTCGAAGCGCCCAACGTCCTCGCGGTCTGAGCGCCCAACAGGCCGCGCAAGTGGTAGTTCTCTACGTCAAGCAGCAGTGGACGCTGGAGGAAATTGGCCGAGAGTTCGGCGTCAGCCAGCGCACCGTTGGGCGCATCATGTCGAAGGCAGGTGTGTTGCGACGGCCCGCAGGACCTCGCCACAGACACCGCGAAGTTGCGCCCTGGACAACCTGATTCCTCGACATCAAACCAACCGGCCGCGCCGCGATCGCGGGCGAATGGGCTAGGTCTGGCGACACCAACTCGTGCAGCAGACCCCGATTCTGGCGGGCTGGTCTACGCGCCTGCGCAGTTGGACGACTCACAGGCGCAGGCGTCGGCCGAGTGGCTACGACTCTGTCGCGCTCGCGACGGCCGACTCTAGGTGCTCGACGCGTGTCAGCAACGCCCTCTGAGCCCTGTCGGCATCGAGCGCCAACTGGGTCGCCGCGGCGACCACGGACTGGTTCTCCTGGACCTGGGCCTTCAGATCGGCGAGTGCGGAGCGTAGTGTCGCGCCATTGTTGAGGGCAGTTCCCGGTGAGGTGGGCTGGCTTCTGGTCGGGACGTCGGCGCCAACCGTCGCAACTGATTGGCTCGGACGACCAGACGGGTCGACGAACAGTTCGCGGTAACGCTGGAGCACCTGGCGAGTAGCAGTGAGATTCGGGTTACCCACACAGAAGTCGCGGAGGTGGAGCCAGGTGTACAGGGACCTTCCGCCCGGCGCTGGGGCGGTCGGGAGCGGATCGCTCTCGCGCTCAGACCAGCTCTTCAGCGTGGCGGGAGAGACGTCGGCTTCCGTGGCCAAGGCAGCACGCGACATCAGCGCGTGGAGCCGGTCGGGAACCTCGTCTTTCACCGGGCAAGATTCGCACAACTTGCCGACACACCGCTATCAACTACGCATAACTGTGCATATATGTGACTATGTGTGACGTGGTCGCTCTTCCCATTTCCGACCACCCGATGCGTTGGCGCGTGCCCGTACGTCCGGGCGACCTATGCAACGGGCAGTTGGTCCTCGTGCCTGACGGCGCTATCGCGGCGGGCACTCGCGCCGACGCCGCTGTGCGCTTCGACCCGGCTGAGACAGACCGACGCTCTGCCGCTGGCATGGGGGCCGTGCGGTCCCTGGCGCTCCTCGACGTGCTACTTGATCTTCCACTCGGCGTGAAAGTTCGGACTGCTGACCTCTCTGAACGAGAGACGCGGATTCTTCGAGAAGCTAGCGACGGCTGTCTCGCGTCAGACGGTCACTCTGTCGCGCGGACGGTGCGCGTGCCGGCGACAGTCGCAGCAGCCCTCGTTCACGGAACGCGATGGAGGACCGCAATGCGTCGAACCGCCGCGTTCTCCGCCTTTACGCAGCGGATCGTTGTGCTTCCGCGGGAGCCGAAGTCGTCTGAGGTCCTCGAGGCCCAGTTGGTGGGCGTCGGGATCTGGGAAGAGGACTCCGAAGGGGTGCGGCGCGAACACCTGGCACCGGAAGTGTTTGTGCCGAGCTACGTCAAGGCGGCCGGTTGGCGGTTCGCTGAGAACGCACTCGGAGCAGCGGCCGAGTCCGGACTCGTTCGCGGTCTCGCCGCCTGCGCTTGCTGCTAAGCACCCCTGCCGCTCTTGCCCCTCTTGCCGCTCTTGCCGCAGAGGTTGGCACGCCACGCCATCAACATCGGTGAAGCGACCTCGCACGTAGGCAGGTGCTCGTCCAGCGAGGCGACTACTTCCAGACGCCTGCGCGGGTCATCTCGCGCATCATCGGGTCGTCGAGCTCGAGGAACTTGTGGAGGCTGCGGTGCAGAACCATGTCGCCCTGCGGGTTCAGCGCCATGTGACTGGCGTGTGCGTCGAGCCGAAGATCGCGCAGCCAGGACAGCCTGTCGGAGGCAGGCTGCGCCAGCAGATCGGCGATGTGGGCTGAGGTCTGGTGGAGATTGTGACCGATGATCACCGACTTGTCGGCCACTGAGGTCTCAAAGACGTCCAGCGCCCGGCCACAGGTGTAGCAGTACGGCGAGGGGGAGTTGGCGTACCAGTCGGCGTAGATCATCGGGCTACGCAGCTCAAGGAGCTCAACGTTGAACAAACCGGGCAAGTAGCCGGCAGCATTGCGGCCACCGCTGGGATCGCCGGGACGCTTCGGCATCCGGCGGCCACTGGACGCACCAACTGCGACGAAGCTGGCGCCGTTGGCCAAAGCATCGGCGGCAACTAGGGGGTCGACGTGGTCAACTTCGCTGCCCGGGTGCAAGTTGAGGAGGCGGCGGAGACCGTCGAGGCGCTGGAACTCGGCGAGCGGGTCCTTCTTGTCGGCGAAGACGAAGGAGAACCTCCGTCCCTGGTGCAGCGCGAGGTCGTCGAAGAAGTCGTCGCGGAACGTGGCCTCCAGCACGACCGCTTCGATCGCGATGCGGGTCACAATGTTCGCCGGCGCGGACGCGGTCGCCCCAAGGAGTGCGCGCAGCGCGGCTCGGTCACCGGCACGCAGGAACTTCGACGGGGTGTAGCCCGTGACGGAGCCGCCGAGCGGAAAGTTCTGCTCGTACCAGCCTTCGATCCCGAAGAGGTTGTCGACGTCCGCAAGAGGCTCGTTCTCGGTCGCGCCGAGGTGGCGCCAGGCGCCGATGTCGGCGCGGATCCTGAGGCCGGGCTTGCGACGAGCGAGGTCGACGGCGAGCGGTACAGCCTTGTCATCGCTGACCACGAGGACCTGCCCGGTGCTGGCGCAGTGGTCGGCCGACAACTCCAATTCGTTGCAGAGGCTCTTCTCGGACGCAACAAAACCCACCGGGAGCTTGTCGACCCAATCCTGGCCCATGGTCGCATCCTGCATTCCAGCCCCTACATCTTCGGTTCGACACGCCGAAGGGGCGGCGCATCTTGTGGGTTGTTGACCTTTTCGGCACTTCTGCTATTACGGTTCCGACTGGACTTCAGCAGGATCGACGGCCGTGCGTCGCGCCCTGCGACGCCCACCCTCGGCGGCCACGCGGCACCCGCTGCCATCCACGGGCCCGAGAACGACTCCTGGCGCTTGCCCTTGACCCGCATCAGCTGGCGGCCGGCAGGGTCTCGACCGGCCGCAACCAGCGCCGCTCGGGGCGTCATCTCCTTCGGCGTCGCGACCGGGACCTCGTTGACCTCGACCGTCACGGTCTTCTGGGGCTTTTTCTTCATCGTGTGCTCCTTGCTCTCGCTGGCCGGTGCGACCAAGGCCGCCGGGGCCGCGCGCTTGTTGATCTCGCCCTGGTCTCCCGCACTCATAACTTGAATCTTGTGATTCAAAACCGCGAAGCCGTAGATCTACTTTAGATTTAAGCATGATCATGCTTACAGGGTTTTGAACCGCGCGCAAGCCTTTGCCGTGCGTCGTTTCTGCCGTGTCGCCGCGCTATGGGAAGGTGGGAGCCGTGATCACCCAGCAGAGCCCTGGCGCTAGCGACGAGCTGCGGCAGGACGTGAGGCCCGAGTTGCGCGCTCGCCAGCACGAGGTGCGCTGTGTCGGCTGATGAGTTCACCGAGGTTTCTATTGAGGCAGTCGAGGCATCCAGGCTCTTCTCGGCCTACCGGCTTCAGGTGGCACGGCAGGCTACGGGCATGACCAAGAGCGACCTCAGTGGCCGCCTCGATATCTCTGCGGCAGCGCTCTCGCAGTTCGAGCTCGGCCAAAGCCGCCCAACCCCCAAGACCGTCGCAAAGCTCTCAAACGTCCTGGGGTTCGCGCCATCCTTCTTCTCGACTGCGACCCTCCAGTCGACCACGGAAGAGGCGGGAGAGGAACTCGTTGACAGCTTCGGCCACTTCCGGTCGCTGCGCTCAGTCACTGCCACCCGGCGCCGCCAGGTCCTCACTGTCACGCACCTGCTTCGAGACGTCACAGCGTTTCTCGAGGCGCACGTGCTACTTCCACGGTTGGATGTTCCGAAGTACTCGGCGACGTCGCCTCAGGAGATCGCCGAGGCCGCAGCGCAGGTGCGGACCGACCTGGGCATTGAAGGCGACGGCCCCGTAGACGAGGTACTACGCCTCCTCGAAAGACGCGGCATTGTCTGCGCTCGATATCCGATGGACGCGGCAGACGTCTCTGCGTTTAGCGTCCCGTTGGAGAACCGCACGTTCCTCGTCCTCCAGCAGCAGCGCGAGGCCAAGCGTGACCGCGACAGGTTCTCTAGCTGTCACGAACTTGCACACCTTGTGCTCCACGAGCCGGGCCAACGCCTTGCCTCCAAAGAGCACGAGCGGCAGGCCGACACGTTCGCGTCTGAGTTTCTGATGCCCACTAGTGGCATCTCGCGTGATCTGTCGCCGAAGGTCGACTGGCCGCGACTGCTTCAACTCAAGCAAAAGTGGGGCGTGTCGATGGCTGCGCTGCTGTACAAGTCGAAGTCGCTGGGGATCATGACGGACGCGACCTACACCCAAGCAGTCCGCACGATGAGCGTGCGCGGGTGGCGCAAGGATGAGCCGGGGACAGTTGCCGCCGCCGAGGCGCCGTCATTGCTCAACGTCGCGCTGGCGGCTACGCCGTTCGCCGCCGCAGATGTCAGCAGGGCGACGGGATGGCCCGAAGCGATGATTGCTGAGTTGTTCACCGAGTCAACTGACGCTCGGCCTTCCATCCAGGTCTGACGCAACCGGCGGCACCGGTCGCATGCGCGGCCTCCCGTGCCGCTTGACGTGCGATCTGGGCTGAAGTCGACGTCGCAGTCATGCTCGCGGAGCCGGGACCGCCTTGTTGCGTGTCGCAGAACTAGTCTCTGTCCAACCTTGGCTTCTGCTTCAGCTTTGTCAGAAGTTGAAGTACAGTTTCTGACATGAATCTGGCACGAAACGAAAGTGAGACACCGGAAGTCTCTGTCGCTGAGCGCGTGCGCGCTCACGTTTCGCGCATGTCGCTCGGCGAGCCGTTCAGCGTCCGGGAGCTGCTGGGGCTTGGGCCCCGCGCATCGATCGACCAAGCGCTGTCCCGCATGGCTCGCGGAGGAGAGATCGAACGGGTCGCGCGCGGCTTCTACGCCCGACCGCAGGTCAACGAGCGGCTCGGACGCGCCGTGCCCGTAGCGCCGGAAAAAATAGTTGCAGCTATCGCCCGCACCGCGGGAGCCCGTGTCAACGTTCACGGAGCCGAGGCTGCACGTCGCTTCGGTCTCACTACCCAGGTGCCCATGAGGAAGGTCTATGCCACCACGGGCCGTAGCCGCAGCGTCGAACTGCCTACCGGCAAGGTGACTTTCGTGCATTCAACTCCGAGCCGCATGGGATTGGCGGGAACGCCAGCAGGCGAGGCTTTGAGCGCATTGCTATACCTCGGGCGAAGCGAAGTCACTCCAAGCGTCGTAGAAGCCGTCCGTACCAAGCTGGGAGAAGAGCAGTTCGAGGCGCTGAGGTCTGCTGCTGCGACCACCGCGATGCCGTCCTGGCTCTCTGACAGCCTGTACGAAGTCGCTGGCACACAATCAGCCACTCGGACTCGGACAGCACTGTCCGCATGACCAAAACAGACCTGCCTAGGTTCCTCGAGCTTCCGCTCGAAGACCAGTACGACGCCTATCTCATCGGCGCTACTGAACTGGGTCGCTCCGCGACCGTCCTGGAGAAGGACGTGTGGGTGTGCTGGGCCTTGGAGGCCTTATTCGGATGTCCCGATATGCCGGACATGGCCTCAAGGGCGGCACGTCCCTGTCAAAGGTCTTCAACGCGATCGCTCGCTTCTCCGAAGACATCGACGTCACGGTGGACCACAAAGGCCTCGCGCCGGACCTGGACCCATACGCCTCGGACGTCAGCCGCAAGCAGCAAGGCCGCGATACTGTCGCGCTCGGCGAACTGCTGTGTGAGCGTTCGCGTGATGTGGTGGTGCCGCACCTGCGTTCCTGCCTTGAAGCACTTGGTCATTCCGCTGACCTCCTCGAGGTCGAAAAGAACGGCGAAGAGCTCAACATTCGGTACCCGCACGCCGTGGACGACAGGGACCCGTACTACAGCGAAAGTGTGAAGGTCGAGTTCGGCGGCCGCAACATGATTGAGCCGAACGAGACCCACGTCGTAGAGCCATACATGCGGGCGTCGTTCACAGGCTTCACGTTTCCCGCCGGCCAGGTCCACGTCCTGTCGCCCATGCGAACCTTTTGGGAGAAGGTAACCCTCGCGCACGCCGACAGCCGGAGGCCTGAGTTCAAGAACGTGGAGCGGACATCACGTCACTGGTACGACATTGCCGTGCTTTCGCAGCACCAGATCGGACATGACGCGCTGCTGGACATCGACCTGCTCCGTGACGTGATCCGAGTGAAGAACCGCTTCTACTACGCCGGCTACGCCCAGTACGAACTCTGCTTGGAGGGCAAGGCGACTCTGCTACCAGACACGGCTGGCATCGCGCTGCTTGAAAACGACTACCGTAAGATGGTCGAAGCGCAGATGCTTGAAGAGCCGTTGGCCTTCGACGAACTCGTCACGCGAGTGCAATCCGTCGAAAGCGCCATCAACGGCGCGACTGGCCAGTGACCGAGCGTTCCAAGCACCCGGACCCCGGCTTCGCTACCTGTGGAGCTCCTGCCCTGAGCTCAGCTACTCCGCGCCAACCAGCTACCGGCGCCGAGACGGCCTCGGGCATTCCGCCAACCACCCGGTCGGCGCGTCGAGCCAGGAATCATTTACACCGTTGATCTGACAGACCCGGAAGCGCGCCCATAGACAATCCGCGGACCTGGCTCACCGCGCGTCTTTATGGGCGGATAGACGCACTGGTCATGGGGGATCTCGATGATAGGAAGAGGCCAAGCTCCCTACTGGACATTGGGCCCGCCGCGGGGGTCGCCTTTGGGCCGGGGATCGCTGGTCGTTGCGGGGTTCCAGACTGCATGGGTTTACTCGTTCTGTGCACGTGATCTTCCTGACCCCATTCGACGCCCGCCGAATCAGGGACCGAGACGACTACGACGATGGACGCCCTAAAAGACCGACGTTTCCGGTCAGCGCTCCGTCCTCCGACTGGCGCCGGCGCTCCCGATATCGGGCAGTGCTCGTCGCGCGGGACTTGGGGCACCGGGGCGACGCCCACGTCATCGGGGTAGCGAGCGTGACAACTCGCGCACGGTACGACACTGAACAGACCGCGCTCCTGGACGTAGGACCATGGCTACTGTTCGCGACTCCGCTCCGCGTCTCTTCCCTGCGACCGCGAACCCGGCTTAGGAGCCATGTGGACCGAATCATCGAAGCCGAGGAAAGCCGGGCATTTCCCCCGGCAACGGCTGAAGAGGTCACCGCGCGCATGCGCGAACTCGTCCCAGACTTCGCCGACTTGTGGGACCAGTTGCCGGAACCGGGTTCTCCCAAACGGCGCCTCGTGCCGTCAGCAGACCTGCCACTGATCGACGCGGGGCAGACGGCACTCAGGCTGTTCACACGCAAGTGGCACGAGATCGAGCCCACTCGAGAAGACGTTCCCGGCTCTGTTGTTGCAGCCCGGGTCGAACTGCTCGCGCGCGCAAGCGAGAACGATTTCATCACCGACGACGCGACCCGGTTTCTCGACTGGGAACTCCGCAGCCCGTCCAATGGCGGCTGGTTTGAATTTCAGGAGGGTGAACGTCAGCTCCTGGTCAAGAACATCAACGTGTCGACTGCCGAAGCCAAGACGGGCGCCGACCTGGTCTATGTCTCGGCCAACCCGGCCGCGGTCGTTCTGGTGCAATACAAGTTGCTCGAGCGCCTAAAGTCGACCGACGAGCTCATCTACCGCCCCGACAGACGGCTCTCGCGTCAGGTGCAGAAGATGCTTCACCTCGGACGCAACGTCGAACCCCCGCGGGTCACCTCGGACGTCAGGCTCGGAGACGGCGTTGGATTCGTGAAGTTCGTGGACCCAAGTGAGCAACGTGCGCTCTCGAGCCGCAGCGTGGAGCTCTCGGGGCGATACCACCCGGTCGAGATAGTCGCGAAAATGCTCGATGTGCCGACCACGGGCCCTGCTGGCGGTGTCGTGCACAGGGTGAGTGATTGGCGTTCGATTGACGGCGAAATCTTCGCACGCTTGACCCGGGACCGGTGGGTGGGCTCGCGTGGCGACGTCACCGCGGAACTACTGGAGATCTTAGGACTGGCGCCGCAGCGGGACCCGATCGTTCTCGCCGTTGAGGAGCGCGCCGGCCGCAAACTCACCGACGCAGGTCCGGAGACGTGGTAGCCGCCAACTTTCGCCCACCCTCCATCGCAGGCGCTTGTTCACCCCGCCGGCCGCCGAGGAGGCTTCGACGACTTTGCGCCACACGGCTCGCTCTCGCGACGGATCGACGTGGCCGCACCGCGGCGCAATGACACACGGGTGCCCAGCCTCTCGAAATGCCGTTAGCCTGCTGCCAGACCCGACATACTCGCCATAAATCGAACGTACGTTCGAACCGGAAGGAGTGCGCGACATGGCCGCGAATACCGCGATCGAATGGACCGAGGCCACCTGGAACCCGGTCACTGGGTGTGACCGCGTCGCAGCGGGCTGTGACAACTGCTATGCGCTGGCGCTGTCCAAGAGGCTCAAGGCCATGGGCGCCGAGAAGTACCAGAACGACGGTGACCCCAGGACCTCAGGACCGGGTTTCGGAGTCAGTATCCATCCTGGGTCTCTCGAGCAGCCCTACAAATGGAAGTCGCCGAAGGTCGTGTTCGTGAACTCGATGAGCGACCTCTTCCACGCCAAGGTGCCGATCGCGTTCGTGCGCGACATCTTCGATGTAATCCGGGATACGCCTCAGCACACTTATCAGGTCCTCACCAAGCGAGCTCACAGGATGGCGCGCTTCGCTGACCAGCTCGACTGGCCCGACAACCTTTGGATGGGCGTCTCGGTGGAGTCGTTCGACGCCGTCGATCGCATCGATCACCTCCGGGCCACGCCCGCCGCCGTTCGATTCCTGTCCTGCGAGCCACTCATATCCGCGCTGCACAACCTCGACCTCACCAACATTGACTGGGTCATCGCTGGCGGTGAATCTGGACCGAACGCCCGGGCAATGGATCCCGCCTGGATTACCGACCTCCGCGATCAGTGCGGGGACGCCGGCGTCGCCTTCTTCTTCAAGCAGTGGGGAGGGCGCACACCGAAGGCAAATGGACGTGAGCTCGACGGCCGTACGTGGGACGAGATGCCAACACTGACGTCAGCCTAGGCGCCCGGAAACACGATCGACACGACGCCTTCCTTATAGGTGCCCTTTCGGGTCTGCCCCAGCGCCTGGATCAGACCGTCATCCTGCATCGGCTTCAGCGTCGCTCTCCGGACCTGCGTGCTGTGGAACGGCGTCTCGGCGACGACGTGGTCGACGAGCTGCCTTATCGGGACCGTCTGACCTGCATAGTGCAGTAGCAGGTAGTCCCGCAACGGGCCAGTCGCGTCCTCGTCGTCGAACAGTACGGGCTGGTCCGCGAGTCGGTCCTCGAAGCGGTAATCACCACTGGGGGCGAGCTTCCACATCGCCTCCTTCATGCGGTCGAACGCCTGAAGGTTGCGGGTGCAAAAGAACATGTAATTCCCGATGTGCCCGGCCTGGTTCACCATAGCGAAACTTCGAACATGGGCAAAGTTGCAGACACTCTTCAACTGCCGCTCGTATAGGTCGTGAAGGAACTGCTGCCGCTCTGGTCCGGCGCTCGGTGCGTCCTTGAACTCATCGGTGCCGAAGAGCCGCTCGAAGTGGTTATCGACATTCCCGGCAGTGGCGAACCGATTCACCGAATTAAAGTCGAAATAGATGAAGAGCTCGCAGCGCTCGAAACTCAACATTTGGGCGATCAGGTCAAGGGGAAGCCCCATGTAACCGAAGGGATCGATAAACGCGAAGGTCGGTGCCAGGCTGGCGCCCTCCAGGCTCTGAAGGATGTCGTTACCGAGGTCTTCAAAGGACTGGTTCCTGGGATCGAGGAGCGTGACCTTGGTCGGCCACGGCTGGTTGTCCTCGCGGATCTCGCCTAGCACACCGCCCAGCGATTCAAACCGTTCCGGGTCGAGCTCGTTGAAGACCAGGACGAATTCACACGACCAGTTGTCGAAGTCGTTGTGGCCGAGGAGCGTCTCCAGCACGAGCACAGGAGACCCGTCCTCACCGTGGTCATAGCGCCCAGGGCCAGCGAAAGCGTCTAGCACGATTGCCCGGCCCGCGGTGCGTCCCATAATTGGGAACCACGCCTGCAGGTAGCGGACGAGGAGATCGTGCTTCGCCTTCGTGTGCGGCCACCGAGTCCACCTCGTGGGCAGCCTGTCTCTACGCTTCGGCATCGTCACTTCCCTCCCGGTCGGTTAAAGCCGCGGCGTCCGCATCCTGCCTTACAGACAGCGCGGATGGGGCGAAATCGCCTCCACGAATGGCGAGATGACCGATTCACTGCAGCCGCGCGTTTCCGGCGCCTTTCGCCAGGACCGACGCGAGGACGCGGTCAATGTCAGCGCAGCAGGGGCCCACAGAAGACAGTGGCATGTTGCTCGCGCGACCCCCGTGCTTGCGCACGATCAGCTCAGCACACTGCTCTTGCCGCTGCCGTAATGGCCCGTCCGAACGATAGGGTCTGCTGAACGGATGGGGGACTTCTAAATCCGACCGCGTCGGGAGTTGCGCCTGTCTCGGCGCCAAGTCTCGCAAAACGCACGTAAAGGGCGTCCATGTCGGGCAATCTGAGGGAGGCCGCGCCGTTTCCCTGACGAAGCCCGGTCTCTGGCGCGAGGGAGGAGCACTTCGATGCCCGGCACGAATCCGGTCCCGTGGGATGCCGACGAGCACACCAAGGCGAAGCACGCCCTGTATGCGCAGTACCTGAGCAAGTGGATGCCGATCATGGTGAACGGCTGGGGAGCCAACATCACCTACGCCGAAGGCTTCTCCGGGCCGGGGGTATATCTCGACGGCTCCCCAGGATCACCGGTCATCGCCATGCGAACCCTCGTCAACGATCCAGATATGCGCACCAAGGTGAAGAACGGCGGCCTGCGGTTCGTGTTCATTGACCACGACCAGCGCTGTATCGACATGCTTCCCGGCGAACTCAGCAAAGCTGCGTCCCCTGTCCCGCTCGACGACCTCGCCACCCACGGAGTACACCTCGCCATCGAGAAGGGCAGATGCGAGCCCGACCTGGAGCGGGTTCTAACAGCCCAGAACGCCTGGCAGCGCCCCATCCTCGCCGTACTCGACACCTGGGGCGGTGCGGTCTCCTTCGACCTCGTCAAGCGGATCGCGGACAACCCCGGCAGCGAAGTCATCATCACCATGCAGCCCCAGTACTTCGCCCGCTTCGCCATCGCGGACGAGGTCACCCACGGCGACAGAGTGTTCGGCAACAACCAGTGGCGTGCCGTATCCGAACAGCCCTCGGCCGCCAAGGATCGCTGGCTCCTCCAGCGCTATCGCCACAGCATCAAGGCGGCCGGATTTCCGTTCGTCCTCGACTTCGAGCTCATCGACAAGCGCGGACAGTCGCTCTTCCTTGTCTTCGGGACTACTCACCGCAAAGGCTTGATCAAGATGAAAGAGGCCATGTGGGAGGTCGACGACGTCGCCGGCGTCGGGTACCGCGATCCGCGCGACCCAGATCAGCAGGCCCTCGCGATCGAGTTCGAACCAAACACTGCGCCGCTCAAGCGCCTGATCATGGACTACCTGAGCACACTCCCCGACAAGGGGGCGGTCATCCGTGACTTGCGCAGCTTCGCTCTATTCAACACCGTATTTAAGGAAAGCCAGGCCATGACTGTGGTCAAGGAGATGGTCACGGCCGGGCTGCTAGTCCGAGCCGACAGTATCGCCGGCTCCGCGGCACTCTCGTTTGGCGATTCCGTCCGGCTGCCCTAAGGGACCAATTGCCAAGCGCCTCCACGAATGTGCTTAGTCGGGGACGTGGCCTCTCCGCACAGGGCAACCAGGACTCAATGTCGCCGCACATCGCGGGTACCGCTCGGGCGGAGGTGCCGCCAACCGTCAGTGAGCGGCACTAGGGTCGGGCACATGGCCAAGGTCGAGGACTACCTGCGCAAGCACCTGCACTCTCTGGCGGGTCCGTACCTCTTCGTCGGTGCAGGACTTTCGCGCCGTTACGTCGGTTTGGGCGACTGGAAGGGCCTGCTCAGTCACTTCGCCGACATGACCGGCCAACCTTTCGAGTACTACCGCGGCGCGGCCGGCGACGACTACCCGAAGGCCGCGTCCATGATCGCGGACGCCTTCTACGACAAGTGGTGGAGTGACCCGGTGTTCGCGGACTCGGTGAAGGACTGGAAGGACTCGGTCGCCGCCCGGGACTCGCCCCTGAAGTATGAGGTAGCGAAGTACACCCGCACAGCGATGGATGCCTTCTCCGTCCCGCCCGACCTTGAATCCGAGCTCGAACTGCTCAAAGACACCGTGATCGACGGCATCATCACCACGAACTACGATCGGCTGCTGCTTGAGGTATTCCCGGACTTTCGGCCCTTCGTAGGGCAGGACGAGCTGCTCTTTTCCGACACACAGGGCATTGCGGAGATCTACTACATCCATGGGTCGGAGCGCAGACCTGAGTCGCTCATCCTTACCGCTGAAGATTATGCGGACTACAACGCCCGGAACGCCTACCTCGCGGCCAAACTGGCCACCATCTTCGTAGAGCACCCAGTTGTCTTCTTGGGCTACAGTCTCGGCGACCCAAATATCCAGGCGCTGCTGGAGTCGCTGATCACCGGCCTCAGACCCGAGAACGTCTCCAAACTGCAGGATCGACTCATCTTCGTGGAGTGGAATCCCTCGGAGCCGCCGGACATCGCCACCACGGTGATGAACGTGAGCGGCGTATCGCTGCCCATCATCCGTGCCACGGTGCCCGACTTCACCGAAGTGTTTACAGCGCTCGGCGCCCGAGACCGAGCAATGCCGGCACGCATCCTCCGTGTCCTGAAGGAGCAGGTCTTCGAGCTGGTGAAGAGCAACGACCCCGACGGACGTCTGGTTGCCGTCTCCGCCATCGAGGACGACCGCGACACCCTAGATGTGGTGTTTGGCGTCGGCGCGAAGATGACCGCGGTCGGCGTTGTCGGCCTCACGCGGTGGGATCTCATGGACGAGGTGCTTCAAAGTCCCGATCGGAACCTGCCCTGCGACCTGGTCGTCGGCAAGGCACTGGGAAAGCACGCGATCACTACCTACGTGCCCGTCTTCAAATTCCTCGTCGGCGCCGGCCTCTGGAAGGACGGCAAATGGATCCCGAAGGTCACCGTGAACGCGGCGGCTAGGAAGCGGGCGGACAAGTACGCGGGGATGTTCGGCAAGCTCAAGCTGGAGCCGAAACTAGTCGCGGTGGCCGAACTGGAAGCGGACATAGGGGTGGAAGGCATCTTGAACAATGCCACGAAGTTGCCGTCCTTGACAGATGATGTCGAAGGTCTTCGGGAGTTCCTCATCCGCAATAAGGCCAGGCGGTCCCAAGATTGGTGGGCTACCCAGTACGGCAAGGCCGCAGTGGCCTACGACTGGATGCGTTACGGCCGCAGTGACTCCTGACTGCGGGAGTCAGGGCCGTGCGGCTCGAGCGGGTGCTGCGCATGCCAGGTGAGTTCGCCGCGCGTATAGAGCGTAGCCCCGGCCGCCGTAGGACGCCCATGGTGAGCGAAAGGCGTGGCTTGACGCATCCACGTGGGGCAGAGTCTGTGGCGTGGAGACCCCAGTTCCGTTTTGAGGTATCGCTCGGGCTTCTGTCATTCCGCCATGCGGATATTGGAAAGCGATCGGCGAGACTCCACCTCTCCCGGTTCTGGGGCTTGCGGGCGGCGGCGAACGTTCGTGCTCAGCCAACACCCGTGAGAACTGGGTAGAGGGCAATGAGCCCTGGCACCACCGCAGTCAACGAGATCCCGAGGAGCAGGAGGTTGCGGAACTGGGCGTGCTGCCGTGACTCCTCGGTGTTGGAGATGATCAGCGCACCCGCGATGTGCAACGGGTTCATGACCACGACCGCGGCCGACATGGTGACTGCCACCATGACCGCGAACGCGTCGCTGGAGGATCCGCTCGTGACGCCGAGGCCTACGGGCACCATGACTCCGAGGACCGCCAGGGTCGAGGACTCCATGTTCGAGATGATCCCTGTGACGTAGCACAGGACGAACACGAGGAGGACGGGGCTGCCGATGCTGCTCAACGACGACTCCACCGAGTCCAAGGTCCCGACCGTGTCGAGCATACCCAAGTAGACGACCAAGCCGGACAGCAGGATCACCACGTTCCAAGGCACCGCGGCGATCAGCTGCCTCTCGTCGGCGCGGAAGACCACCTGCAGGAGCAGCGCCAGCGCCAAAGCGGTGAGACCGACGTCGAATTTGAAGGCCAGCACGAGGCCGACGAAGGCCACCAGCGACGCCAGGGACGCCAGCAGGTATGGCGCGTCGTCCGGCGCCGCGGCCGCCGGGGTCCGAGCCTCATCGCCACCGGTGGCGTGCGTGCTGCTCGAGCCTGCCGAATGAGGCGTCGCAGGCCCGTCGCTCCGAGACGCGGCGCCGGCGTGTCCAACACTCATGGCGAAAACCTCGCGCGGGCGCAGCCGGGAGCGTGTCGCATCGCCGGCCAGAAGGACCGCGCACACGACGACGTGGAGCGCGAGGACCACGCCGTAGAGCTTCCATGGTGAGTACGTGATGCCCTTGGAATCGGCGATGGTCTTGATCAGCGCCCCGGCCGGGCTCAGCGGCGAGAGGCCTGCCGCGTTGGAGCCCAGGACGCAGACCACGGCGAGCATCGTGTAGTTGAGTCGATGGCGCTTGGCCAGGAGCGCGAGCATCGGCAGCAGGAGACTGATCGGGGCTGTGGGGAAGGCGCCGATCGTGGACATCCCCGCGCCGATCGCGAAGCCGGCCCACGGGATGACCGCCCGGTTCCCGCGCGTGACTCGGACCGCCTGTTCGACCAGCCACTGGACGGCGCCGCTGCGCTCTGCGTGGGCGAAGAGCAGGGTGACGCCGATGATCAGCACGACGAGCTGGGCCGGGAACGCCGCGAAGACAGTCTTGACGTCGGTACCGCTCGCTTTCATCAGGACTAGCGCTGCGGTGAGGGTGAGCAGGCCGATGTTGATGCGCCGGCTGATGGACAGAACCAGGGCGGCGAGCAGCAGGGCCAGCGAGAGGATCTGCACGAAGGTCATCGGACCGACTCCCGTCCCCCGCGGCTCACGACGCAGACCGGACTCCCGGTCTGCGCGAGGACGCGCCCGGGAGACAGTCGTCCGCTGTCAGAATCGACACCGAACTCGACCACATCGTGGCTGTTCTCGTTGGCGACGACGAGCGAGCCCGTGCTCGGGTCGAACCGGATGAACCGGGGGTAGGCGCCCAGGCAGTCGACGACCTCGATCAGGCGCGGCTCTCCTGACGGGGCCACGGCGAAGCAGGCGATGGTGTCGTCGCCGCGGTTCGACACGTACAGGAAGCGACCGTCGGCCGACGCGGTGATGCCCGACGCCGTACTGCTCCCCGCACGCGCCGACAGCGTGCTCGCACACCACTGCCGGTGCAACTCGGGACCGCCATCGGGCAGCACCCAGGTGCTAAGAGTGCTGTCGAGCTCGCCGACCACGTAGAGCAGGTCGGTGCCGCCGCCGTTTGCCAGGATCGCGTGGCGAGGACCGGTGCCCGAAGCCGTGGGTGCCGCATGAACCACGGCCGGGGTGTCGCGGTCGAGGTCGATCGTGAAGATCGCGTCGAGCCCCTTGTCGGGCACATAGCCCACGCGCCTGCGTGGGTCGAGCACGATCTGGTGGGGGTGGGAGGATGCCTGCCCCACCGGGTCGGGGCCCGGTTCGCCGCGGAGGGACAAGATCGCGGTGGGCTCGCCCAGAGCTCCGCGCTCGTCTCGGGGCAGCACCGCCACCGTGCCGCTGGCGTAGTTGGCGATCACGAGGCGCCCACGATGGTCGATGACCGCATGAACCGGGTTGGTCCCGCCGCTCGACACGGTGTTGAGCTCCTCGAGGTCGCCACCGCGCAGGATGCGGTAGGCGGTCACGGTGCCGCCGTCGCCGTGCAGTGCATAGAGGAACTCGCCCCGTTCGTTGAGGACGAGCCACGACGGGTTGGTAGTCACCAGAGTCTGGAGGTGACGCCACCGCCCATCGCCCTGAGGGCTCCAAACGGTGATGCCCTGGCCGAGGGCTTGACGCTCTTGCGTCGTACGGCAGCCGACGTAGTGAACGTGAGGCGCATCTGCGCGCCGTGCATGGACATGTGCGCCGTGCGGAGCCATCTTCACGGTTCCCGCCTCTTCCTCAGCCAAAGTCATCCCGGTGGTCCTTCCAGATTCACGGCGACCGTGGATGCCCGAGGTGCGAGCGAGATCACAGGAGACGGTCGTCACATCATGTATACATGTATATTTGCGTACACGCCAGAGGTTCCTCTTTGCGCTGCACACGAAGTCGGATCAGCCGGACGCGAGCTGCCACTCGGATGGGACCGATCAAATGTGGGTGACAAACATCCCGGGCCCTTGACGACGTTCGGATATCCCTTGGCCGGCAACCTCACGCCCGCGACCGCTGACATCTACCGCTTCCACCTACCTCGTCGAGCACGACGAGCGTCTGATCCTCGTGGGCTGGCGGCGCGACCTCGCTCACGAGCTCCTCCCGCGTAGTGGCACGCCCTCATACAGCGAGCGATGGACCTCAAGGCCCTCTTCCTGGCCACCTTCACCACGACCCGCTGGACGGCCACGAGCGCTTCGACGGCACCGAGATCCTCGTCTCCCATGAGGACTACCAAGCCTCCAAGGACCTCCATGGATCGTTCCTCGGCGCTGTCCCTCAGCAATGGCCCACAGGTTCGAACCAGTGCGACGGCGCTTCGACGGCCCGCCAGTGACCGGCTTCGAGGGGGCAGCATCTCGCTCACCGAGGACGGCACCGTCGTCGCCCTACCCACGCCCGGCTACCTCTCCGTGGTCGTACGCACCGGCGAGGTGACGTACTTTCTCGCTGGCGACGGCACCTTCGACCAGGACTTCCTCCTCCAGCGCGTCGTGGACAGCCCTGCAGGCGACCTGCCGAACTCGCTGCGCAACATGGACCGCATCGCGGGCGTTGCGAGCACCGACCCGACGGTCGTGCTCCCTGCACACGAGCCGCCGCCGAGACCAGGCTTGCCGAGCGCATCCTGCTGACCTACGTCGGTCAGGCGTAGCAAAAGACGCCGTCGGGTTCCGTCGCGCTCAGATTGCCGCGCCTGGGCACCACCGTCGGAAACGTCCTCACGGGCCGCTCAGGTGCTCTCCCTTGACGAGTACGACCGGACAGTCGGCATCGCGTGAGACGCGCTGGGCAGCGCTGCCCAGCAGGAACTTCGCCGTGACCGACCGTCGCCGGATGCCGACCACCAGCACGTCGGCCTGGTGCTCCTCGGTCAACGCAACCGCCTTGGCGGCCGGGTCGCGACTTTCGACGTGGGCCGTGAACGCCAGTCCCGAGGCCACCAGGGCCTGGTCGAGCTCGGCGAGGACCCTGGGCGAGACGTACGACGGCGCCCCTGGTGTGTCCGCTCCGGTGACGACAACGTGGAGGTGGTGACGGTGCTCGGTGGCGAACTGGACCGCCCAGGCCAGTGCTGCCTGCGCGGAGGCGGGATGGGTCAGCAGGACGACGGTGCTCACAGCACGTACGCTCCCGTCAGGCCGCCGGCCAGCAGCATGAGCAGACCCAGGGCGATGCCGCGCCAGAGCGCCTTCCTCTGGTGGTCCCCGAGCTCGACCTTGACCAGGCCGATCAACAGCAGGAACGAGGCGACGATGGGGCTGGACTGGTGGAGTGGCTGGCCCACCAGGGAGGCACGTGCCATCTCCACCGGCGAGACGCCGTACGCCGACGCCGTCTCGTTGAGCACCGGCAGCACCCCGAAGTAGAAGGCGTCGTTGCTGGTGAAGTAGGTCAGCGGGATCGACAGCAGACCCGTCATGACCGGCAGATGGGACCCCAGGGAGTCGGGGATGATGCCCACCAACCAGTCCGCCATCGCCTCCACCATGCCGCTGCCACTGAGGACCCCGGTGAGGACGGTCGCCGCGAACACCATCCCGACGACGCCGACGATGGCGTCGGAGTGAGCCTTGATCTGATCGGCCTGGTCGGCGACGCGGGGGAAGTTCATCACCAGGGCGACGGCAACGCCGGCGAAGAAGATGACGGCGGGCTCCAGGGTCCCCTGGACCAGCGCGGTCATCACGACGAGCGTGAGGAGGAGGTTGGGCACCACCAGCTTGGGTCGGGCATGAGGGCGGACGATGGTGCCGTCGCTGCGGATCGGGGAGTCCTCGAAGCTGTCGACCGCGTCGGCACCGGAGCCGGCCGCGGCGGCCGTGCTCCGGACGGCGCCGGCGGAGACAGGCACGCGTTCCATGAGCACGCCGTCACGTAGGGTCACTGAGCCGCCCAAACGCTTCTCCTCGGCGCGGCCCATGAGGTACGCCAGCCCGAAGACCCCGACGAGGGTGAGGGCGATGGCCGGGATCATGGGCACGAAGATGTCGATCGGGTCCACATGCAGAGCGGCGGCCGCCCGGGCGGTGGAGCCGCCCCAGGGCACGGTGTTGAGCGCGCCGTTCGACAGGGCCGCGGTCACGGTGAGGACGACCGGGCTCATGCCGAGCCGGAGGTAGATCGGCAGGAAGGCGGAGGTCACGATGATGAACGTCGTGGACCCGTCGCCGTCGAGCGAGACCAGCGTGGTGAGGAGCACGGTGCCCATGACGATGCGGACCGGATCGTTCTTCACGATCCGCAGGAGCCATCGGATGAGGGGATCGAAGAGCCCCACGTCGATCATGGTGCCGAAGAAGATGATCGCGAAGAACAGCAGCGCGGCAGTGGGGGCCACTGACGACACCGCGTCCATGATGGCGTCGTTGAGGTCCAGGCCGGTTCCGGCCACGATGCCGAACACGATGGGCACGAGAATGAGGGCCGCCACCGGGGTGACCCTCTTGCTCATGATCAGGTACATGAAGGTCGCGATCATCGCGAAACCGAGGACGACGAGCATGGCTCTCCTAGGTGATCCGGTCGAGGGCGCGCTGGTAGGACGTCCGCGCCGTTGGGCGCGGCGGATGTCCCCATGAGGCGGGGATGAGGAGCCCGACGCCGGTATCAGCGCCGGGTCGTGAGGGCGATTAGCCGAGGACTCTCGACTGGAGCGCTCCGGGGAGTGCCGCGATCTCGGCGAGGATCTCGAAGCTGGGTGTGGCGTCGAGGTCGGTGACGACGTACCCGAGCTGGTCGCAGGTGGTCAGATGCTGGCTGCTGACGTTGAGCTCGGCGCGGCTGAGCAGGTCGTTGATGCTCGCGAGTACACCGGGGATGTTGGCGTGGAGCAGGGTGAGGCGGACGGGGGTGGTCCGCGGGATCTGCACCTCGGGGAGGTTCACGCACAGCCCGGTGTTGCCGTCGGTGGCCCAGCCGGCCAGCTTGCCGGCGACGAACCAGCCGATCTCCTCCTGGGCCTCCTCGGTCGAGGCCGCCACGTGGGGGGTGAGGATGACGTTGTCAAGCCCGCGCAGATCCGAGACGAAGTCGTCGCCCTGAGCCTTCGGCTCGACCGGGAACACGTCGAGGGCCGCGCCGGCCAGGTGGCCCGAGCTCAGGTGGTCGCGCAGCGCGACGTCGTCGACGACCATTCCACGCGAGGCGTTGATGAAGAGCGCGCGAGGCTTCATCGCGGCAAACTGGGATGCGCCAAATAGGCCGGCGTTCCCCAAGCGCCCGTCGACGTGGATGCTGACCACGTCGGCCACGGCGAGCAGGTCCGCCACGCTGGCGCAGCGCCTGGCATTGCCATGCGCCGGCCGGTCGGCGACGTCGAAGAAGACGACCCGCATGCCAAGAGCCTCAGCGAGGGCGCCCAGCTGGGTACCGATGTTGCCGTAGCCGACGATGCCGAGCGTGCGGCCGCGGACTTCGTGGCTGCCCTTGGCGGACTTGTCCCAGAGGCCGTCGTGCATGCGCTGGGACTTCTCGGTCAGGCGCCTGGAGAGCACGATGATCTCGGCAATCACGAGCTCGACCACGCTGCGCGAGTTGGAGTAGGGCGCATTGAACACCGGGATCGCCATCTCGGCGGCCGCCTTCAGGTCGACCTGATTGGTGCCGATGCAGAAGCAGCCGAGCGCCTCCAGGTCCGGCGCGTTCCGGAGCACGCTCTCGGTGACCCGGGTGTTGGAGCGGATGCCGAGGAGCGTCACACCCCTCAGCGCCTCGACGAGCTCGCTCTCGCTCAGCGACCCGGCGCGCTGCTCGACCTCGTAGCCGGCGGCCTCCAGGGTGTCGACGGCGCTGGAGTGGATGTTCTCCAGCAGCAGCGCGCGGCTCATGCTCCGACCCAGTAGGTGCGCATGTTGGTGAACTCCCGTACGCCGGCGGCGGCCAGCTCGCGGCCGTAGCCGCTCTTCTTGGTTCCTCCGAACGGCACCCTCGGGTCGGAGGCGACGGTGGCGTTGAGGAAGGCCGCGCCGCTGGTGACGCGACGGGCGACCGCGAGCGCGCGGTCGGGGTCGGCGGACCAGACGCTGAGTCCGAGTCCGAACTCGGTCTGGTTGGCCAGCGCGACCAGCTCGTCGTCGTCGTCGGCCACGGCGATGGCCGCGACCGGGCCGAAGGTCTCCTCGTCGAAGACGGGCATTCCCGGGCGGGCTCCTGCCAGGACGGTCGGCGCGTAGAAGTACCCGGTCCCCTCGATCCGGTGGCCCCCGGCCAGGAGCTCCGCTCCGGCCGCGACCGACTCCTCGACCTGGCGCTGCACGGCGTCGCGCAGGTCGTCGCGAGCCATCGGCCCGACGTCGGTCCCCAGCCGCGTCGGGTCGCCAACCACAAGGGCCTCGGTCGCCTTGACGAACGCGGCGGTGAACTCCTGAGCGACCGAGGCGTGCACGATGAAGCGCTTAGCGCAGACGCAGCTCTGGCCGCCGTTGGTGAAGCGAGCCTTCACGGCCGCCGCGGCGGCGGCGGGGACGTCCGCGTCCGCCAGCACGACGAAGGCGTCGGAGCCGCCGAGCTCGAGCACCGACTTCTTCGAGTGCCGCCCCGCGGCGGCGCCGACGGCGGCGCCGGCCCGGTTGCTGCCGGTCAGGGTGACCGCGGCGATCCGATCGTCGGCGATGAGCGCCTCGATCGTCGCTGGAACCTCGGGCTCAGCCACCAGCAGGGTGGTGAGCAGTCCCTCGGGGAACCCGGCCCGGGCGAGGACCTGCTCCAGCTCCAGCGCCGATCCGGTCACGTTCGGCGAGTGCTTGAGCAGGACTGCGTTGCCGGCGGTCAGGGCGGGGATCAGGAACCGCATGACCTGCCAGACCGGGAAGTTCCACGGCATGACGGCGAGCAGCAGGCCGAGGGGTTCATACGACACCCACGCGCGGCTCGGCTCTACGTCGACGGGCTCGTCCGCGAGGAGCTCGGCGCCGCGGCGGGCGTAGTAGTCGGCCGTGGTCGCGGACTTCGCCAGCTCGCCCTTGGCCTCGGCGAACGGCTTGCCCATCTCGCGGACGATCAGCTCGGCCAGCTTGTCGGCGTCGGCGCGCAGCTGCTCGGCGAGCCGGTCGACGGCGGCGGCACGCTGGGCGACCGGCACCCGGGACCAAGCCTGGGCGGCGGCGGCGCCGCGCGCGACCAGCTGCTCGATGGTGTCCGCATCGTGGGTCGGATAGGTCGCCAGCAGCTGCTCGGTGGCCGGATTGACGACGGCGATGGACGGGATGGTGGTGCTCACTTGTCGCGCGCTCCCTTGTCGTTGTCGGACAGATGCTCGAAGGTCTCGCCGGTCTCAGTCATGGTGCGGGTCACGTACCGCCCGCCGTAGACCCAGTAGATCCGCATGACACCGTCACCGCGGTTGAAGAACCGGTGCGGGACGCCGGCCGGAACCCAGGAGGCGTCCCCGACCTCGAGGTCGAAGTAGTCGTCGCCGATCTGGGCGGTCGCCCGGCCCTCGAGGATCAGCACGGACTCCTCGACGTTGTGGCTGTGCAGCGGCAGGCCACGGTCGACGTCGAAGACGGTCTGGCCGGTGGTGACGAGGTTCTGCTCGCTGTTCCACTTCCCGACGTACGGGATGGTCCGCACGCCGCCGCCGCGGTCGAACGGGACGACGTCGTCGGGGCGGATCAGCATGCAGGGGTCGATGGGCTGCTCGGACACGGGTTTCTCCTGGGACTCAGGCGTGGTGGAAGAGTTGGTCGGCCAGGCAGTTGACCTGGGAGCCGGGGACGACGTACTTGTCCGCGGCCTCGCGCCACGTCGCGAAGTGCGGGGCGGCGCGATGGGCGGCGACGGCGTCCTGGTCGGTGTAGAGCTCGTAGAAGAAGAAGTGATGGTCGTCGGCCTGGTCGCAGACAACGTCGAAGCAGAGGCAGCCGGGCTCGTCCTCGAACGAGGCCCGGGCGTTCGCCTCGATCGCGGCCAGGAAATCCTCGCGGTGGCCCTGGACGATCTGGACGGACACGACGAGGGCGATCATGCGGACTCCCGTGAATCGGCGATGGTGCCGGCCGCCTCGGCGGTCAGCTCGATGGGCAGCTCGGCGGGCAGGGGGACCCCGGTGCGGACGGCCAGTTCCTCCAGCGAGGTCCAGGTGTCGTCGGCGACTGCGATGCCCTGCCGCTCGATGCGGGCAGCATTTCGGTCCTCGATCTCACCCGGGTAGAAGATCTCCTCGACGCCCGCGGCGAGCGGGGTCGACTTGACCTCGTCGATCAGGCGGGCCATGCGGGCGGCAAAGTCGTCGGCGTCGAGCATGGACGCGACATCGATGGTGATGAACAGGTGCCCGACGCCGCTGCGGCCGGATTGGTGGTAGGGCCCGACCACGTCGCGACCGAACGCGCTGCCGGTGAGCACGCCGGCCAGCACGTCCATCATGAAGGAGATGATGTAGCCCTTGTGTCCGGCCATGGGGAGGATCAGGCCGTCGATCGCGGCCTTCGCGTCAGTCGTCGGGGCCCCATCGGCGTCGGCCGCCCAGCCCTCGGGGATGGGGAGGTTCTTCTCGTCGGCCAGATAGATCTTGCCGCGGGCTACCGCGGTGTTGGCGATGTCCAAGACGGTCACGCCCGCGTCGCCGGCCGGAGCGGCGATCGACCACGGATTGGTGCCGATCCGCTTCTCCCGGCCTCCCCACGGTGCCATCGCCGGACTGGCGTTCGTGGCGAGGATGGACACGCAGCCGGCCTCGGCGATCTGGCGGGTGAAGTAGGCGGCGGTGCCGAAGTGGCCCGAGTTCCGTACGCCGACGGCGCTGATCCCGTGCTCCCGGGCCCGCTCGATCGCCACACCAACGGCGCGCTGGGACACGACCTGGCCGAGGCCGTTATTGCCGTCGAGCACCACCACTGCGCCGTGGTCGAGCGGGATGCTCTCGTGGCACGCCGGCTCGGTCGCGCCGGAGACGATTCGGTCGACGTACCAGGGCAGGCGGAGCATCCCGTGTGACGCGTGGCCCCACAGCTCGGCCACGACAAGCGTGTCGGCGAGAAGGTCAGCCTCGTCCGGGGGCACCCCGTGGGACTGGCTGACAGAACTGGCGAAGCGACGGAGCTCCGCGGCGCTCGCTCGTCTCATATGGTTTCCTCACACGTTGATGTGTACATGTATACACGATACCAGGATCTGTGTCCCCTGTCACACGTCGTGATTCCGGCCCAACTGCGAACAGGGAGTCGAACGATCACGTACACATGTGCACAATGGGCATACCAACACAGAGGGGTGACGAGGATGAGCGAGAGGGCGCAGCGCCGCGTCTCAGGTGGCGAGTACGTGTACGCGGAGTTGAAGCGGCGGATCCTGTCCCTGGATCTCGAGCCAGGGCAGCGGCTCTACGAGCCCGCGCTGGCCATCGAGCTCGAAGTCTCCAGGACCCCTCTTCGCGAAGGGATGCGACGCCTCATCTCGGAGAACCTGCTCGAGCAGCAACCGACCGGCGGCGTGGTCGTCCCCCGGCTGGACGCCCGCGACATCGCCGAGCTCTACGACGTGCGTGCCGTCCTGGAGTCCTCCATGGCGGCCTCCGCCTGCGTTAAGGCGACAGCGGCCGACCTCGAGCAGCTCCGCGGCCTGCTCGACCGCAACACTGCCCTCGTGGGGTTCGCAGAGGACGCCATGAACGCGGGCAGAGCGATCCATAACAAGATTGCAGTCATCGCCGACAACAGCTGGTCCGTCAGGCTCCACGAGCAGATCACGAACCAGATGCGGCGCTACCAGCGACTGACTAACAGCGCCCAGGACCGTCGCGACACGGCGCTGGCCGAGCACCGCGACATCGTCGAGGCCGTGGGAAGCGGTGACCCCGAGCGAGCTGCCGCAGCCGCACGCAGGCACGTGATGAACGCCCGGGACGAGGCCCTGCGCAGCATCGAGCACAAACTGACCACGACCAGGTGAGCGCGACGTCGCATCCGCGGCTCCTCGGTCTCCTACTGCTGCAGTCGGCACTCATCCAGGCAGTCGCATTCGTCGTACGGCCGACCACCAGCTACGAGGCGCTGGCCCTCGGCCTGCCCAACGCCGCCCTGGGTGCCGTCGGCGCGACCTTCGCCGTCGTGCCGCTCCTTCTCGCCGTGCCCGTCGGCGGATGGGTCGACCGGGTCGGCGAGCGCCGCCTTCACCTCGCCGGCGCCCTCCTCGTCGTCGTCTCCTGCGTGCTGCTGGTGCTTGCGCCGACCTCGGCAGGCGCCCTCATCCTCGCCAACGGAGCGCTGGGGGCAGGGCACCTCGGCTGCATCGTCAGCCAGCAGACCTCGGTGGCCAATAGCTTCACCAGCGTCCGGCTGGATTCGGCGTTCGGCTACTACACCTTCGCGGCATCACTCGGACAGGCCGCCGGACCGGCGCTCATCGCCGTGATGGGCGGTGGCGCCGTCGACCCCACCACCCGTCCCATCTTCCTCGCCGCGCTCATCCTGTCAGGAACCCTACTCGGCTCCACCTTCGCGATGCCGGGCGTGGGACGCTCCGAGGGCGACGCCGACTCGGACGGGGCGCCCCCCGCGCCCCGGCAGCGGGCCGTCGAGCTGCTCCGCGTACCCGGGCTGACCAAGGCGATCACCACCAGCGCGATTGTGCTGGCCGCGGTCGACCTTACCGTCGTCTACCTGCCCGCGCTCGGCACCGAGCGGGGGATGAGCAGCAGCCTCGTGGGCGCCCTGCTGACCGTACGCGCCCTCTTCTCGATGGCGTCGCGTGTGGTGCTCGGTCCCAGCGCGCGACGGCTGGGCCGGGGCCGCCTGCTCGCACTCAGTCTCGTGCTCTCGACGGTCGGTATGGCCGCGCTCCCGGTGCCCATGCCGGTCTGGCTGATGGTGATCGTTGTCGCCGTCCTTGGCCTGGGGCTCGGCGTCGGACAACCGCTGACCATGTCCTGGGTGACGCAGCAGGCGCCGGCCGGCCGCCGAGGCCAGGCCCTGTCCCTCCGGCTGGCAGGGAACCGCCTCGGCCAGATCCTGCTGCCCTCCGCGCTCGGGATCGCTGCCGCCGGCACCGGGGCCGCGGGAGCGCTCGTCGCGACCGCGGCCCTCCTCGGCTCCACGCTCGGCATCGCGCGGAGCGTACGCCTCGACGGCTGATCCAGCTGCGCAGTGAACCCCCGCATGTCCACAAGCACGGCGCCGGCAAACGGGGCGAGGGCATAGCTTCAGCGGCGCCACTCCGACCTCTCGATCATGCTGGCCAGCAGCTAGCCGATCGCGGCGACCTCGCTCGATGATCGACTTCGACGTGGCCCCGTCCCCCATTGTCTGGCCGGGGGTGTCCCCCGAACATATGTCATATGAGTGACGATATGGCGCAATGAGAGCCAAGTCGCCGATGCCAACGAACGTCCGCCGACGACCATGAGCAGGCCTGCTATCCCGCCTAGACGAATGGCCCGCACCATCGGCGCCCCTCAGGGCACGAAGCGTGGAATGGCCTTGGCTAAGTGACTCGCCTCGCCGGTGACGGCGACAGCGCCGTCAGGTCGGACGAGCGCGGCGCAGAGGTGGTGTCCTGTAAGCCAGATATTGAGTGGGTCATCTCCAGCGACGGCGAGGACGACGCCACCTCGGCTTGAAACGAGTTCGCGGTCGTGCTGGCTGAGTGCTGAGTTCGTGACGAGGGCAAACCTGCCGGCGGAGGCGCCGACGTCTATCCGGCTGGCGTCGCCGACGTGGGCCTCCACGTTCGGGCACAGCGACCCCGCCACGCGGGTCGGTCGTGTGTGGAGTGCCACGGTGCGGCCTTGGAGCTTGGGTGAAGAGCCTTCGACGATGAACGCCTTGAGCCCTGGGACGGCGGTCAAGCGTGGCGCGATGACCCGCCGGGCGAGATCGCCGATGCGGCCGCCTTGGGTCATTGCCCGGCCGATCCAAATGGCAGTGCGGATGAGGGCGGTGGCATGACGCTTGCGCTCGGCTTCGTAGGTGGCGAGCCAGTCCTCGCCCAAGTCGCCGGACAGAACCCCGGCGATCTTCCAGGTGAGATTCATTGCGTCGCGTAGGCCTGCGCCCATGCCTTGGCCGATGAAGGGAGGCGTGAGGTGTGCTGCGTCTCCCAGCAGGAAGACTCGCCGGTCCTGCCAGCGGTCGGCGACTTTGGCGTGGAAGGTGTATTCGGCGACCCGGCGGAGCTTGAGTTCGGTGGGAGCCGTCGGCCCGGTCCAGGGCTCGATGAGGGGGGCCAGCCGCTCGATGGTGCTGAAGTCCGCCGTGGTCTCGTGGTCGTGCAGCTGAAACTCCCAGCGGTATCGGGTCTTGCCGATCCTCATGTAGGTGCCGGCGCGGGAGCTGTCGCAGAGCTGATGCACCCCTTCCCATGCGTCGAGCTCGAGGTTCGTCTCGACGTCGACGACGAGCCAGCGTTGCTCGAATCCGAGGTCTTTCATCTGGGCTCCGATGGAGGAGCGGACCAGACTGTTGGCGCCGTCGCAACCCAGGACGAACTGCGTCTTCACGTGGTGCTCGGTCCCTGACTGCGTGTCGCGATACGTGACCCGGGCGAGGTGGTGGGCGATGTTGCGCACGTCGGTCACCTCCACTCCGCCCTGGAACCTGACCGAGGGCAGTGTGGCCATGTGCTTGCGCAGCAGCTCCTCCAGGTCGGGCTGGTCAAACATGTTGGCCTGGGGGAAACCGTGGACTCCGACGAGCTTGTCGCGGCCGAACTCAGCGATGGTCTGGTGGTTCTTGTCGATCAGTCGCAGTCCGAGCGCTGGTCGGGAGAGGGCGGCGAAGTCCTCGGCCAGCCCGAGTCGCCCGAGAATGCGATAGATCTCGTCGTCGAGGTGGACGGCACGAGGCTGCGGGTAGACCTCGGTCCATCGATCCAGGACCAGGCATGGCACGCCGTATTGCGCTAGGAGTGAGGCCGCGACCACTCCAGTCGGACCTGCCCCGACGATGACGACGCTGGGGTCGGGAGCCTGTGCGTGGTGGTTCCTGGGGGAGCGCGGGGCGTTGTTCGACATCGTCACCATCCTCCGATCAGGGCCACCAAGTTCAGCAGAACGAGGCCGCCTGCAACGAGCGCAGGGAGCGTCGCCTGGAAGTGGTCGCCGGCTCGGGCATGGGCGATGACCGCCCCGGCAAGGAGCGCGAGGAGCCCAACCGATGCGCTCCCTCCGAGTACGGGGAACGCGAGCCCGGCGAGGAGGCCTGCGACGCCGGCGAGCTCGAGTGCGCCGATGCGCTTGTAGGCGGTATTGGTGAACCCGAGGTGAGCAGCTCGTTCAGACATCCCAGCGCTGCTGGTGAGCTTCGCGGTTCCGAAGAGCGCGAAGGGACACGCTGCGGCGACGGCGGTGAGGGTCTGGGTGGCAGTCATGGGAGTTCGAGCTTCCAACGTAGAGCGAACGCGCCGAGCGCCGAGTCGAGTGCAGTTCGCAGGCCTTCGAGGTCGGGCGAGAGGCTTTCGTTTGTCGCGGTGATCCTCACCAGGGGGCCGTGTTCTGTCTGCTCGACGGTGACGTCGATGATTTGGCCATGCAGGTTGTTCTGTTCGAGAACTGTGATCACCGCGCGGCGTGCGGCGTCGGTGCGGAGAGGCACCTTATGGATCTTGCCCACCGAGGTCACAGGGATGGCGTCGATGATGTGGACGGCCTTCGGGGCCGCGGCGGCCTCGGGAACGTGGGCTGTGGCCCACGCCTTGAGGTCGTCCTCGGTGGCCGACCCAGTGAGGGTGACATAGGCGATGGGGACCTCGCCGGCGTGGGCGTCGGGCATGCCGACGGCCGCGGCGGCCGAGACGTCGGGATGGCTGAGGAGTGCCTCTTCGATGACGGCGGGATCGAGGTTGTGGCCGCCGCGGACGATGAGGTCCTTGGCTCGCCCGGTGAGGTGGAGGAAGCCTTCGGAGTCGACGAATCCGAGGTCTCCGGTGTCGAGCCATCCGTCGCGGAGCTTGCCGAGTCCGTCGAAGGTGAGACCCCCGTCGGGTTGGCGGCCGGTGACGTACCCGGCGAACACGGCCGGGCCGTTGATGGCGACGTTCCCGCTCTGGCCTGACGGGAGGTCGATCCAGGTTCCGTCGTCGTCGACCTGGACTGCCTTGAGGTTTTGATAGGGCAGGCGCTGCCCGACGGTTCCTGGCCGCGGGTCGGTGACGAAACTGCGTGCGCTCGCGCAGGTGGCTTCGGTCAGTCCATATCCCTCGAGGAGATTGACGCCGGTGTGCTGCTCGAACGCGGTCCGCACGCCGTTCGGGAGCGCCGAGGCACCGACGAGAGCGAATTTCATGCGACTGATGTCGGCATCCACGGGAACCGTGGCGAGCACGGCGTAGACGGTGGGAACGGCGCTCATGGTGCTGATCTGGTAGCTCTCGATCAGCTTCCAGAAGCAGCCATAGAGGTTGAAGTCTCGATATCCCAGCGGACCTGCCCACACCGACCTCTGCCCGCGAAAGATCGGCGCCAGGAGGGTGACGATCAGGGCGTTGACGTGGAAGAGGGGCAGCGCGGCGAACAGGGAGGCGTCCTGATCGAGGGCGGTGTTGGCCGCGATCGACCACGCGTCGAACACCTCGTTGCGGTGGGTGTGCGCGGCGAGCTTCGGCGTACCGGTGGTGCCGCCGGTGTGGAAGATGGAGGCGATGTCATCCGCGGCAGGTGGCTGCCCGACGAAAGCATGGGCGTCCAGAGTGCTGGCGGCCTGGGTGAGGCAAAGGAAGCGCGCGTTGCTGCCCGCTCCTGCCGCGGCGTCTACCCGCGCGTCCTGTGCGGGCTGGGTCGCCTTGTTGGCGGCGGGCTCAGCTGCGTGGGTCGGGTCCAGTGTGAGAACCGTTTCGACGGCACCGGTGTCTGCGAGTGTGCGGGCGCTGGCCCAGATGGCCTCGTCGAGCTCCGGCCCGGCGGTGATGAGAACTCGTGCCCCGGAGACGGTGAGCAGATGGCGGATGTGCTCGATCGAGAGCGACCCGTTGATGGGCGCGGCGATGCCGGCGAGCTCGGCGGCCAGCGTGGCCGCGATCAGCTGATCGCAGTTCGGTGAGAGCAATGCCACCGTGTCGTTGCGTCGTACGCCGAGGCTGTGGAGCGTGTTGGCGTAGCGGTGAACCTCGCCGAGCAGCTCGCGGTAGGTCTTGGAGACCGGGGTGTCCCAGTGCTCGGCGTCGACCATGACGGTCGTCGCGATCTTCTCAGGCCACTGCTCCGCTGCCTGCACCAGGATCTCGTAGGTCGAGGCGGGAAGGTTGCGCTCGGCCAGCGGGGTCTGCTCGACGACAGGGAGGTCGTCGGCTGAGTTGTAGGACTCGGGCCACACGACGCCCCGCGACGCTCCAGCACCGGCCGCGTCTGCAGTGGTGCTGGTGGTGCTCATCGGGGCTTCCTGACGACGCAGACCTGGGAACCGAGGTCGATCGAGCCGTCGGGGGTGCTGATGGAGGCCTCGACGAAGTCGCCGTCGTGGAGGTACTTCTTGTTCTTCGCCTGGGACTTGAAGAACGACTTCCACTTCAGTGCCGTGGGCATGAGGGAGCCGATGATCTCGATCGGCTTCGGCGGTGCCTTGAGGGCAGTTCCACCGGGTGTGCCGGTCAAGATGAGGTCTCCGGGCTCCAGCTTCTGGAACCGCGACAGCGCTGCGAGTGCCTGAGCGGGGCTGTAGATCATGTCTGCGCCGGTGCTGTCCTGCCGGGTCTCACCGTTGACCTTCAACTGCAGGCGCAGATCGGGGAAGGCGTCGAGCTCGTCGGCGTCCAGGAGAACCAGGGCGGGGCCGGTCGGGGTGAAGGTCGGGTAGGACTTCGCCTCGTAGAACTGCGTTTGGGGAAGCTGGACGTCGCGCGCTGAGACGTCGTTGGTGAGGACGAAACCGGCGACGTAGGCGTACCAATTGCTGTCATCGACGCGGGTGCCGACCTCGAGGGTTCGGCCGATCACCAAGCCGAGTTCGACCTCGTAGTCCAGGAATCGCACGTGTGATGGGGAGACGATGTCGTCATGGGGTCCGCTGATCGAGCCCGATGCCTTGCGGAAGAACGTAAGGGGGACGGTGTCGGGGTTCATCCCGGAGTCGGTGACGTGGCTGACGTAGTTCGTCATCTGCGCGACCACGCGACACGGAGCGGTCACCGGGGAGATCAGCTGCAGATCACTGACCGAGGTTCGGGCCGAGGCGCCGGTGGCATCGTCGATCTGTGCCGCCGCGGCCTCCACGGAGTCGCGGTCGGCGAGGATCTCAGCCGTGGTGCTGGCGGTGGTGTCGATGGGAACGGCGGTGCCGTCGGGTCCGGAGACCCACCAGGCGTCGGCTGTGCGCAGGATGTTGATGCTCATGAGGAGGCGACTTTCAGTAGGCCGCGCAGACGTTCGAGGTCCCACTCGTTGTCTTCGCGCAGGGATCGGATCATGGAGCGGACCTCGGCGAGTGACTCCTTGCCGGGAGCGATGCCGAGGAAGTCTTTCGATGCCGGTGGGCCCCATTGGGCCAGTCCGGATGCGGTCATGGGCGCCCAGCCGGGTTCGAGGCTGCAGTCGAACATGTCGCCGTCGCTGAAGTGCTCGACCAGGAAGCCGTCCGGGTCGCGCCAGTAGTCGAAGATCTGGCTGCCCTGGATGTGCCGGCCGATGCCCCACGAGCGGTGGTAGCCCTCGTCGAGGAGGAACTGACCGCCGGTGGCGATCGCGTCGATGTCGGCGACCTGGTAGGCGGAGTGGACGTAGCGGTTGGAGGGACCCAGTGTCATGGCGAGCGTGTGGTGGTCGGCCGGCTCGGAGCCCCGGTCACAGCGGATGAAGCTCATCGTCGGGCCACGGTGGCGCTGGCCCTCGAAGTAGAGGAAGTCGCTCACGATCAGCCCGAGGTTCTCCAGATACCAGTCGAGCGCCTCGACGTACTTCGTGGACTGCAGCACCACATGGCCGAGACGCTGGACCTGGGCGGGTTGGCGAGGCGGGCGCTGCGTCGCGTTGACTCGGGCAAGCTCATTGCCGAAGTTGTAGGTCAGGGAGTCTTGCTCGGGGAGCTGCTCGAGCTGGTGCGTGTCGGCAACCACGCGCACGGGGAGGCCGCTGGGGTCGACCAGCTCGACGCCGAGGCCGCCGATGGATTCGGGCATGCGCGTCACCCGAGTGCCGTTCGCCTCGGCCAAGCGGACCAGGTCCGAGGCGTCAGCGGCGTGGAATGTGGGACCGAGGAACTTCGACCGCGGTCCCTGTCGCAAGATGACGCACGGCGCGCCCGCTCGAGTGCCGCGCAGGTGCACCTCCCCGGGGGCTGAGGCGGAGGTGATGAAGCCGAAGGCGTGGGCAAAGTGCTCGGCGGCCTTGAGGTCGGGCTTGGCGAACTCGAGCCACGCGATGTCGCGGACCTTGACCACCGGGTTGCGCGCTCGCCCGGTGTGCTCACCTCGCAGGCGTCCTTCGTCGCTGTGCAGGTCGTTGTGGGTGCCGTGATCACTGGCGGGGCTCGGTGCCTCGCTGGGCCGGAGCTGTCCGCGTTGGTGGGCGGTAGGAACCTCGTAGGCGTGCGTCACTGTGACCTCCGTAGCGAGTCTGAAACCGGCTTGTGACGATATCGGCACATTTGACGATAGCGCGCATCGCGCCAAGTGTGAAGTATTCGTCACAACTGAATACGTGTCATACTTGGTCCATGACCGCAGCCCCGTCGCGTGCTGATCGTCGACGCGAGCGCACTCGCGCAGCCTTAGTCGCGGCAGCTCAGGTCCTGCTCGCGGAGGGTCGGACCCACGCGGCCGTCTTGGAGATCACACAGCTGGCTGACGTCGGCCAGGGCACCTTCTACAACCACTTCACCGACAAGGCCGAGTTGTTCGACGCGGCTGTCGAGGACGCACTCGAACGCCATGGAGCTCTCTTGGACGAGCTCACCGCATCCATTGACGACCCCGCGGTCGTCTTCGCGCACAGCCTCCGCTTGACTGGCCGGCTTTACCGGCTCGAGCCGGAACTCAGCCAGGTACTACTCAACAGCGGCCTGAACCTCATTCTGCTGGACCACGGCCTCGGGCCGCGTGCCTTGCGCGACATCAAGGCAGGGGTCGCGGTCGGGCGCTTCCGAGTGGCCGATACGCACGTGGCCCTGACCGCCGTGGGCGGCGCCATCCTTGCCCTGGGCGCCCTACTCCATGCCGAGCCAGAGCGCGATGTCGACGCGGCGAGCGACGTCCTGACCGCCGACATCCTCCGCATGCTCGGCCTCTCTGATGACGAAGCAGCGAGACTCGTGGCGTTGCCCTTGCCCGCATTGAGGTGAGATCTCTCGCCCGCTTCCCCGTTGCTGCACGTGGTTACAGCGCGGCGGCCCTCGCCTAACCTCGCGCTCAGAGGTGGCCGCATCTACTCATGCATAAGGTAGTGGAGAACGAAGTCTTCGAGCTTCTGCTGGTTCGGACCCTTGCACCCGTAATAGCCGAGCAGGGCGTGAGTCTCCTAGCGGACAGGGCGCAAGGTCACCCCAATCCCGCCAGGGCCCATTAGGATGACCCGGTCGACCTGGTCCGGCCGGTCGAGTGCCAAGCGCAGCGCGGCGGCGGCGCCGCCGTACGAGTTGCCACGAGGTGGGCCTTCTCGATGCCGACCTCGTCGAGCATCATCCGGATCGTGGGTGGGGAGGTCACCGAACGAATCGGAGAAGTCGAGTTCCTCCGACGACGTCCCGTGTCCCGGCATATCGGGACGAGCGCCCGGAAGTGCTGCACCAAGGCGTCGATCTTGCGGACATAGTTCGACGCACCCGTCGCGCCCGGGCCGCCGCCGCGCACCAGCACCACCGGATCGCCGGTGCCGGCCCCGGTCACGAAAAGTTCGCGGCGCCCGATAGTGACGACCCGCATTGCAGTACGGGACCAGCGGGCCGCGCACACGGACGACGGTGAGGCCACCAACACCGGGCGCCAGGAATCGGAACGTCTCGCGGCACGGATCACGATGCCGCGAGCGGGGCCGCCGGCCCGACCCCATGGGCTTACGACCTGCCGCAATCGTAGGGCACGAATCACAACGAACTCTCGCACAATGGATCGAACTCGACGGCGGCTGAACCACTCGCGCCACCGACAGCGCGTAGGCACTATCTCCAGACGCCGGGCATGCGCCTACGGTTATGCCGTGTGTTGGCCACGCAGTTGCTGGATCAGGTCGTCGCTTCGTGCGGGTAGCGAGTCACCCCGCCAGGCTATGTGCGCGTCTGCTCGAACAATGAGGAGGGCGTGCTCAAACTCCTCGGAGGGAGGTCCAGGGACGTCGACCAATGTCATGGGTAGTGCGCCGTCGAGCATGCCGGAGATCTCGACGCGGGGGTCGAACCGGAGCAGAGTGTAGTCCGGGCCAAGAAGATCGATGATGCTGACGCCGTCGATGATGAAGTGCGGAACACGGCACCCGGGGATCGTAGAGGCGGTGTGTGCTCCCATGGAATACGCCGGCGGCTCCTCGTCGGCCCCGCGTATGATGATTGGCGAGTCATCGTAGAAATAGCCGAAGTTGAGTCCCTCTGGCGCCATCTGCTCGACGTTGATCGCGTGGATCCTCGCGCCAATCCGTCGACGGAGCAGACGCCCGGGCCAATGGTTTGAACTCAACATCTTCGGAATCGCCCGATCAGCCAGAGCGCGGCTGTTTTCCTCCATCTTGGCCATCACGAATCGCGAGACTTGGTCGGTGATGGGCAGGCGCTCGGCCTCGTATGCGTCGAGGATCCCCTCATGGCCCCAGCCCCGCAGCACCGCGGATAGCAGCCAGGCGAGATGGGTGGCGTCGGCGATGCCTGCGTTCATGCCGTAGCCAGCGTAGGGCACCCACAGGTGCGCGGCGTCGCCCGCCAGGAAGACGCGGCCGTCTCGGAATCGACTCGCTACGAGGCGTCTCCCTATCCAGTCCTCGTGGCGAACGATCTCGAAGTCAAATTCGCCGTCCACGCCGAGGACGTCGCGGATCGATTGATCGAGGTCGATTGCGGTGAAGTCGGTGGCATTCTGGGGAAGCGCTCGATGGACCAGCCAGAGCTCTTGTCCGTCGATGGCAACGACATTGCCGCGGATGTTGTGGTTCGCGACCCAGGTCATCCATGCCGGTCGCCGCTCGCCGAACAGGGACCGAACGCCGCTGGAGTTGATCAGCGTTGTTCGGGTGCGGGCAATCTCCGCGTCACCAACCAGCCGGACACCGAGCTGCTTGCGTATCGTGCTAGCTCCGCCGTCGCAGCCGACAAGGAAGGACGCCCTGATGTCGAATGCTTCGGCCGCACCGGCGCCGACTGGTATGCACCGGGCCGTCACCCCTTCTTCGTCTTGGCTGAAGCTAGTGACTGAGGTCCGATCGACCAGCCGCACGTTCGGCAGCGACAGCAACCTGCGTCGCAAAATGGGCTCCAGCCAAAGCTGGCTCTGGCGCACCATTCGTTCTGGGCTCGGCCATTCGCTGTCGACAAATCCCGCGTGCTGGCGCTCGGCGCGAGAAGGCAACTTGATCCGAGTGAGCTCGGGGCCCGACAAGCTGGTAGCGAACAGCGTGTCGGTGGGGTAATCGCTGGGCAGGCCTGCGGCGCGGACCTCGTCTGCGATGCCGAACCGCCTGAACGTCTCCATCGTGCGCGCGGCGATCGTGTTGCACTTCGCGTCGGCCGGATCATCAGCCGCGCGTTGCTCGATCACAACAACGTTGAGGCCGCGCATGGCGGCGTCGATAGCCAGGCTGGTGCCGACCGGTCCGGCGCCGACGACAACGACATGTGCTTCGAAAGGCATTTTTGTTCCTAGCTAGAGCATCGAGAGGGGTGAATGGAGGGAGCGGTCTCACGTTCAGGACGGGCATAGTCAATCGCCGACAGGCGGGCATGGACCTCCTCAATCGAGAGCCCCACTACTTGCACCGGGCTGTTGGGCCCAACAACCGCGGCCGCGTCGAGCGTGGTGCTCGCCGAGCCCCAGCCCGGGGGACGCTTGATCGACACGCGGGAGCGCACCATGACGTCGATAAATCCCCCGCTCGTGGCCCGGATCGAGAAACTCGTGGGTGAAGAACGTGTAGTGAGAGCCGGCGACACCGTGGCCGCCTCGGCTTTCGAACTCATCGATCTCAACGTTCGCGCACGCGCGAAGTCCTAACGTGTCGATCGCGACGGTTCTTCATGCAGTCAGCCTCACTTCCTAACGCCATCGTCACAAGGTCAACTCACGAGGTCAAGCACTTCTGACGAAATCGTCAGAAGTGCTATCGTGCTGGTATGAAGGCTGAAGAGTGCGACGTTAGGCTCGCGACGAAGCGGTCGCCCACCAACTCGGTGTACCCGTGTTAACTCGCGCCGCCGCGGGAGCGGCGACGTTCGGTGTGGACCAGTGCGAGATCTGCGCGACAGCCGCTCTGATGCGTGCCGCTCAGATGCCGGTCACAGAGGGCAAAACCGGCATCGCGGTCCTCAACATCACTCCTGAGGCGCCGATCGGCAATGGATCGCACCACGACCAGTGTGATGCCAAGGATCAGCTCTTTCAGCGCTGCGGCTCAACCCATCCGGAGACCGCGCGGTACTTCCCCGAACACCCTCGCCAAGGTGTTGAGCCGTCCGACGGCGGTTTTCGCGCTCACCTTTCAATTCGCGGGCGACGACGCCACCGACACCCGAGCCGGGCCGAGCGGTGCTCGAGCGCGGCCAGCACGACAACGTTCCGAGCCCTATCTCACGAAAGCGAAACATGACGCACACCACCAGAATGACCGGACGCGCCGGAGACTCCGGCGTCCTCTTCGCTATGTGTCTCTCACTCGTCTTGGTCGTCGCGTCCGTTTCTGCGCTCAACCTCGCGCTGCCCGATCTCGCGACGAGTCTCGACGCCGACAACTCTGACCTCACCTGGATTGCCGACGGATATACCGTCGCTCTTGCAGCCCTCGTTCTGCCGATCGGCGCCATCGGCGACCGTATCGGCCGACGCAACGTCCTCATCGTCGGCAACATCGTATTCGGCGCTGCAGCCCTAGCCGCCGCTAGCGCAACCAGCCCCGACACCCTCATCGCATGGCGCGTGATGATGGGCCTGGGAGCAGCGATGATCATGCCCGGCACTCTTTCGACCATCACCGCCACCTTTCCTGCCGACAAGCAGGCGCGCGGCGTTGCGATCTGGTCCGGCTTCGCCGCGGCCGGCGCGATCATCGGGATGCTAGGCGCCGGAGCGCTCCTCGAATACTGGGGCTGGGAGTCAATCTTCCACGCCAGCGCCGGGGTCGCGGCGGTAGCCGCCGTCGCGGCGCTGGCCCTAGCACCTAACACCCGGGACTCCCACCACCCCCGATTCGACATCCTCGGCGCCCTCTTCACCGCCACCGGCGTAGGTACCCTCGTCTTCGCGATCATCGAGGGCAACGAGAAGGGCTGGATCGAGCCCACGACCCTCGTCAGTGGTGCCGTGGCAGCAACGGCCTTCGCGGCCTACGCACTCGCCGGCCTGCGTAACGACCAGCCACTGCTGGATCCACGACTGTTTGGTCTGCCCGGCTTCCGGGCCGGGGCGATCACGATCGTTGTTCAGTTTCTCGCCCTATTCGGCTTCTTCTTCGTCGGACTGCAGTATCTGCAACTCATCCTCGACTACAGTCCCCTCACAAGCGCGGTCGCCCTGGTACCCGTCGGACTCATCGTCCTGCCGGTCGCAGCACTGACCCCACGCGCCGTCACGCGTATCGGGCTGAAACTGACCATGAGCGTCGGGCTCCTGCTCATCGCAGCCGGCCTGTATTGGGTCTCCTTCGTCACCACCGAGTCGGGCTACTTGCTCTTCCTCGGCGGACTGCTGGTCGCAGGCGTCGGGTTTGGCCTGACCAGTTCCACTGGAACCAGCGCGATCGTCGGCTCGCTGTCGACCCGCAAGCAGGGCGTCGCCTCGGCGATGAACGACGCATCTCGCGAGGTCGGTGCTGCGCTGGGCATTGCCATTATGGGCTCGATCTTCTCGAACCAATACAGCTCCGCCCTACCCGACCTCAGCGCACTGCCCACGTCGGCGGCGGACGCCGTGAAAGATTCGGCCGCCGGCGGCCTCGCCGCCGCGGAGCAACTGGGCACTGCAGGCAACAACCTCGCCGCAGCGGTTGAGCAGGCCTTCGTTGACGGGCTCTCCTCGTCACTCGTAGTCGTCTCGGCGATCCTGGTCGTCGCGGCTCTTGGTTCCCTGGTCCGCGCGCCAAAGCGCGCCCCGCTCACCGCGGACGCCGATCAAGCAGAGGCAAATCAAGCGGAAATCAATCGCGAGGCGGCTGATCGCGACGCGACTGAGGACTGACGAATGACCACTACGCCATGACCGACGGCTCAGACCAGTGAAGTACCACGTCTCAGCGGCGGACCGTCGGCCCCTACCCGCCCGCTACCATCAGGAGGCGCGTTACCTCGGCCTTCGCGACGCCGATCTCGACCAGCCATACGCAAGGTTCTTCTCTCCCCGCACTTCGCCGATCCAGGACGATGTGCAGCGGACGCTCACTGCAGGCATGGCGCCCACCGAGTATGGCTACCCAATCGAGGCGGCCGCCGAGCGTCTCGCAGCGCCCGGTCACGACGTCCTTGAAAACGGTTGGACCCAGCTGAAGTCCGGGGTCATTTTCGTGGCGGTGCGAACCGACATGCCCGGCGTGAGCGCGGCGATGTGGGACTGGTGGTTCGGCTGGCACGGCGGCGAGACCACGCGCTACAAGCTATGGCATCCAGAGGCGCACCAATTCTGCGTCATGGGCGAAGACCGCAGCGCGAATCCGGGACTAAGCGACCGCGAGCGCTACATCGACAACGTCTCCTATGTTGATGAGTACATAGGTGGGGTGACACAGCCCCTGGCCATTCGCTTCGTCGATCCCCGCACGATTGGCATTGACCCCGCACCTGAGAGCACCCACATCTGTGCCCGCGTCTCACTGTCCACGCTTCCACTGGCATTCGGCTGGCTGATCCACCAAGTCCGCCCGACGGAGCGAGGCGTAGAGATGCGCAGCCGATTCTTCCTCAACACGCCCGAGATCCTCAATCTGCCTCTGGCGGCGTTCTCAGCCGCAGGCGCGTCGGCCCGCCTGCTCCCGACATCAACGGCCCGGCGCCTGCTCTCCCCGATTCTTCCTCGGGTGACCTCGCGTCTGATGCCATCGACCATCGGTACCGACATGATGTTTCACTGTGCTGCGGAGATGAACCACTTGGCCAACTTTCTCCCCGAACTCCATCAGGAGTTCAGTCCTGCTCCATAAACGACCAGCGCGAGTCGCGCACCGCGCCTGCGCACGTGATTAATCACGAAGCCGGTAATACTGTCACTGACGTCGTGACCCGCGTCGCACCACGCGTCCTCGCCGTCACCGCCGCCGTCTGGCACAACGACCGCATCGGCGCACCAGTCCTAGCTTCACTGACGGCCTACGACCACTGACCACCGAAGACAAGTCATCTAGGGATGATGTTTTGGGGACGGCAGCGTCCGTACGCGAAGTTACGTGCCGCTCCGCCAAAGAGTGACGGGCTCTCAAAATCGATGCTCTCCTTCGCTTCATCGATGAGTCCGACCTGCACCCCGGCGGCCACACGGAGCTAGGGTCGACTGCGTCAGCTGAGACGAAGTGCCGAGGGCGCCCATCGCACATCTACGCTTCACTTAAGTCGAGTATGCGTTGGGCCGTGTCGTTTGAGGCATCATGGCCGGGCATGTGTCGCAGGTTCAGATCGATGGCGTTTCTACACCGGGTGCCTTGCCCCGCGTAGCCTGATCGCCGCGGCGCCCGAGGTCCGCTGCCCGGACTGCTGCGGCCCGGGCATGGTTCGCGTCGTTACGCTCTCCTTCGCTCTCCGGTTGTACGCCGAGCATGGAGGTAGAAGTGATGCCGTAGCGGTTGCGGTAGGCGGCGATGGTGGCGATCTGCTGGAGCCACCGCCGGCGTTCGTGTGCGCCGGTCGGCGGATGGCCGACCTTCTTCAGCCACGGCGCTCGCTCCGCGAGAGCGTTCTCGGCAAGTTCGATGGCGCGGGTCTCGAGGAGGTCGTGGCGCTCGTCGAGTGCGGTGCGCATCTCGGCTCTCATGTCGCCTTGTGCTTCGGGAATCAGTCCGGCGATCAGCTTGGGAGTCTTGCGGCGTCGGCCGCCGGGCGGCTGCTTCGCACTGGCCTCGACGCGGTGCTGGAGTACGGCGGCCAGGTCGACGGCACCGTCGAGGCTGCGGCGGCTGACGAGTCGTGGGAGGAGTTGGTCGACGTCGTGCCCGATGGCTTCGGCTCGCCGCAGGGCAGCGGTGAGTGGCCCGAATGCATCTGAGGCGAGTACCGCCTCGACTTGTTCCGGCGTGAGTGCGCTGGCATCCAGGAGAGTGGCCCAGCGATCACGCTGTGCAGTCGCGGCGATGGTCTCGTACTCGGCTGCGATCTGGGAGATGGATGTCCAGCGCTCGTGCTCGGCTTCGATCATTTGGTGGGCCGACAGCTCGACGCCAGAGTGCTGGAGGACGCCGTAGAGAACGGTGCGGGCGTTCACGTCGTCGGGGTGCGGCGCGGCGTGGCTGTCGTCGGGCTTGTCGAGTGCGACGTAGGCGGTGTTCAATTCGCGGCCACGGGTCATGGAGACGTACAGGTTCTCCCGCGTTGTGGAGGCCGAGACGACGACGTGGGCTGTGTCGACGGTGATGCCTTGGGCGCGGTGGGCGGTGATGGCGTAGCCGAGGTCGACGTGCTCGGCCGCATAGTCGGCCGGCAGGGCGACGGTGGCTGACCAGCGGAGTCCTTGGCGGCGTACGACGAGGGTGCCGTCGTCTCGGACGTCGGTGATCTTCCAGCGGTCGCCGTTGCGAACCCAGCCACCTCGCAGTGAGCGGAGTCGGCGGTCGTTGTGGCGGGTGATGACGAGATCGCCGACGGAGGCTCGGGCCCCGTCGGCAAGGACCGCGTCGCGGGTGGCGTCGGTGTCGCCATCCAGGATGCGCTCGGCTCGCGCACGGGCGTTGAGTGCTGCGACGGCTTCGCTGGAGTCGGTGACGAGAACGCTGGCGAGTCCTGCTTGGGCGTCGGCGCGCCAGGCAAGGTAAGCGGCGTCGATCATCTCGTCGGTCGTGCCTTCGCGGAGTCGCTTCTCGCTGGCGTAGATGCCGATTGCTTCGACGTTGCCGTCGCGGAGGTCGAGGGAGGCGGTCTTCTCCCATTCGTGGGTGAAGCGGTGGATGTCGCGCAGTTCTGGGGTGTCGTCGCGGGCGGATGCGAGCAGGGCGAATGCTCCGCCGGCGTCCACGGACTGCAACTGAGCCCAATCGCCGACCAGTAGCAGCTTCGCCCCGGCGGAGGTTGCGATGGCGGCGAGTCGGTCAAGGGTCTGGGTGCTGGCGAGGCTGGCTTCGTCCACGATGACGAGCTGGTCCTTGGCGAACCCTGCCCGTCCCTGGTCGTACTCGTGCAGCCATTTGGCGGTGTTCTCACACGCGATGCCGATGTCGTCGGCGAGCACCTGCGCGGCGGCGGCTGACGGGGCGAGTCCGACGACGCTGTTGGTGTCGTGCTCGATGCTCCACGCCGACCGCAGGGCTCGCATGGCGGTGGTCTTGCCCGCTCCCGCCGGGCCGACGAGCAGGTCGATCCGACGCCCGGAGGTGGCGATAGCGTTCAGTGCTGCTGCTTGCTGGTCACTGAGCTGTTGAGCGTGGACGGGAAGGGCAGCGACCGCGCGGACGACCTTGGCCGGCACCACGGCTGCCGTGCGGTCGCAGGCCAGGTCGAGCAGCCGGCCCTCGGCAGCGAGGGTTTCCAGCGAGGAGTAGACGACCGAGTGCCGGGGACGGAAGACGCTCGTGCCGTCGTCACGGCGGAACTCGGTCGGGCTGAGCGCGACTTCGCTCGGGGTCAGAGCGATGGAGCGCCCCTCGGCTGCCTCGACAATCATCGCGGTGATGGCCTCTCGGTCCTCTATGGTGGCGAACCGCCAGCCCGTCGTCTGCCGCGCGGCTTCTGCCCAGAGGTTCCAGTGCCGCCAAGTGGCGCGCTTCTCGCTGACATTGGCGAGCACTCGCGCGCCGACGTCGCCGATCAGGTCGAGCGGCACGTCGCCGGCACGCAACACCTGTGCCGGTGGCCCGGTGGTGAGGTTGCGTGCCCATTGCGTCGGGTCCTCATCGAGTAGCCGGGCGGCGCGGGTGCGCCACGATGCCGTTAGGTCGGCGAGCGAATGGACGTGCTTCTCAGGGCGGGTGGCGAGTGTGGCTTGCGCGCGGAGCTTGATGACGGTGGTGCGTGAGGGTTGTCGTCCGTAGCGGGCGACGTACTCCGCGATGCGACGTTCCTTCTCGATCTCGATGGCTCGGCCGCGCGCGGAGAACTCGGTAACGAGCCGGTCAGGAACCCCGACGATCTCCCAAGATGGATTGCGGTCTTCGCCACGGGCTCGCTGCTCCCAGCCGACCCCAAAGGTGCCTGTGAGCCTGTCGGCCAGCACCGCGTTGTAGTGCTCTGAGAGAGCAACCACAGCGGCGTGCATCGGGCGGCTGTCCAGGCTGCGCCACTTGCTGTCCAACAGGGTCTTCACTTTGTTGCTGACGACGACATGAGTGTGCAGTTGCGGGTCACCGCAGCGGGAGTCCCAATGGTCGTACGCCGTCGCCGCGATACCCGCCACGGCGACCTGTGCAACCGCCCCGTCATGGGCCGCAACACCTGCGCGAGTGGCGGCAACCTCGCGCTCCAACAGCGCGACCACCCCTTCTATGGCGGCGTGGTGGGCCGCGACCAGCATCTCCTGTGTGCCCGCGTCTGCGACGCCCCACAGCACCGAGACCGACTTCGGAACCGAGAACGTGAAGTCGTAGCCCGCTACGGCACGACGCTTGCCACTCCCCCTCTCAGCCTCCTCAGCCTCGATCCCGGCGACCTCGATGTCGCGTTGCTCGGCAGTGAGTCCGGCATCGAGTTCGCCGACTCGCGCGGTGATCCGCTCGCCGATGGACTGGTACTTCGGGAACGCCCGGCCCAACTGGTCCCCCGTGATCGGGTCGCGGCCGTGGCCCAGCAGCAACGCGAGTTGGTCCTCCTCAACCGTCGCGCCGCGCGTCAGTTGGCCGTCGCCGAAGACGTGAATGCCTGTGCCGAGCCAGTAGCCGGGAGGGGTTCCTGCCTCTTCGTAGTACCGGGTCAGCGGCGTCGAGAGTGAGCGGTTCCCGTCCCCGGCCACGACTGAGCGCAGCAAGTACTCGTAGCCATCTCCGGCGCTCATCACGCGCATCGAAACCGTCACGAAGCTCAGGTGCACACTGAAGCCCCCTCGATCTGCCAGACGTTTAGCAGGCACTCGGACCTGATCGGCGCGGAGCATGGAGCCGCGCACGACGTCGGGCGACGTTTATACGGAGGACGGTGCCCAAGGCAGAACGCGTGTAGCCGCCCCCTGCGATAACCGAAGATCGACGCTCCTGAGGGGTCGGGTGATCGTCATCACCAAATGATGCTAAAGTCGTTTCTGATGATTTCATCACTCATCGGAGGAAACATGGCTACAGATACGAGCACGACCGGCGTCGAGGAAAGGTTCGTACGCGTAGGCGCTCGCGAAATCTTTCTGGCCGAAGTGGGGACTGGTCCCGCCGTGGTGCTGTTGCATGGCGGCGGCGCCGGAGCTTCTGGCCTGTCGAACTTCAGCCGGAACGTCGCGCCGCTGGCTGCACACTTCCGGGTGATCGTGCCCGACATGCCGGGCTATGGACGCTCGACCAAGGGCGTCGACCGCGCCGACCCGTTCGGCGACCTAGGGATGTTCGTACGTGGCCTTCTGGATGCTCTCGACATCGAGAAAGCACATCTGGTCGGGAACTCGTACGGCGGCGCGGCGGCTCTCCGGTGTGCGCTGGATCGACCGGACAAGGTAGACCGGCTCGTGCTGATGGGACCCGGCGGGGTCGGGACGACCAGGGGCCTGCCCACGAAGGGCTTGAACGCACTGCTGGACTACTACGGCGGCGACGGGCCGTCGTACGACAAGCTCGACCGGTTTGTCCGGGACTACTTGGTCTACGACGGGGACTCGGTGCCCGCCGAGCTGATCCAGCGGCGCTACGAAGCCAGCATCGACCCAGAAGTGGTGGCCAATCCGCCTCTTCGTCGGCCCTCGGGACCGACAGCGCTTCGGACGTTGCTGAAGATGGACTTCACCCGCGACAAGCGGCTCCACAAGCTCAAGGCCCCGACGCTGGTGCTGTGGGGTGCCGAGGACAGGGTGAACAGACCTTCGGGCGGTCAGGCGCTCTATGAGGCGATCCCGACCTGCGATCTTTACATGATCGCGCAGACGGGCCACTGGGTGCAGTGGGAGCAGGCTGAGCTGTTCAACCAGCTCACGATCGACTTCCTCACCCGAGGCGACGCATGAGCGCCCCGTCGAGCACTGAGGTCTTCGGTGCAGTTCATCTCGGCTACGTCGTGGTCGAGTCCCGCAAGCACAACGAATGGCATCGCTTCGGCGCCGACGCCATCGGCCTCCACGTCGACGAGCTCGACCGCGAGACGCTCCGGTTCCGCCTCGACGATCACGAGTGCCGGTTCCTGATCCAGAACGGACCCCGCGAGGATCTAATCGCAGCCGGCTGGCAGGTCGATGACCACCAGACGTTTGATGAGATTCTGCGCCGAGTCGCCGACCGGGGTGTGCCGATCACCGAGGGAAGCGCCGAGGAGTGTGCCCTGCGCGGGGTTGAGCGGCTGTGGCGATTCCCCGGACCTAAGGGCATCGCTACCGAGGTGTTCACCACCGCGTGGACGACACCCTCGCCGTTGCGGATGCTCAATACAGCGTTCGTCACCGGTGAGTCCGGGATGGGGCACTTGGCAATCACCACCGTCAAGCCACAGCAGCTTCGCAACTACTTCAACACCGTCTTCGACGCTCGGATTACCGATTTCATCGACGAGAACATCAACGGCCTGACCTTGAAGATCAAGTTCCTGCGGGTCAACGAGCGACACCACTCGATCGCGATCGCCAACCTGCGCGGCGTCCCGATCCAGCCGATCCGCACCACGATCCAGCACATGAACATCGAGGTAGCGACCTTGGAGGACATGCTCGCCTCCTTCCAGCGCGTCAAGGAACTCGGGTTCCACATGGCCTGGAGCGTCGGCCAGCACACCAACGACCGCGAACTGTCCTACTACAGCGTCACGCCTTCGGGCTTCGAGCTGGAGGTCGGTTGGAACCCCGTACGTATCACCCCCGAGCTGGAGTCGACCTGGGAGCCCACCACCTATAAGGGGATCTCGATCTGGGGCCACACCCCACAGGGCAACGCCGCCGCGACCCTGATGGGCCAGTTCCAGCAGTCAGTCCGCCATTTCCGTTCACGCGAGACGACCGTCCCCGAGCTCAGCGAGGCATCCCGATGAACACCACCTACACCCAGGACACCTACGACGTTGTCGTGGCCGGTCTCGGCCCAACCGGCCTTACCTTGGCTCATCTCCTCGGTCGTCGAGGAATGCGCGTCCTCATCTTTGAGCGGGAGCCAGAGTTCTACGGTCTCGCCCGCGCGGTCTACACCGACGACGAAGCGCTCCGGGTCTTCCAGACCGCCGGGGTGGCCGACGAGATCCACGCCGACATGAACGTCGATTCGATCGTCCAGTGGGTGCGCGAGGACGGGAGCATCCTGACGCAGTTCCGCAACCATGAGCGCCCCCTGTGGTGGCCGATCACCAACTTCCTCTACCAGCCCTTCCTGGAGACGAGGATGGCCGACCTACTCGACCGCTACCCGAACGTCGAGATCAGGCGCGCCCGCGAAGTCGTCAAGTTCACTCAGGACGACGACGGGGTCGATGTCGTCCACGCCGCCGCGACTGGTTCTGACTACGGCAAGCGCGAGAACACCCTGGACGAGGCCACAGCAGAGAGCGTGCGCGCGTCATTCCTCATCGGCGCCGACGGTGGCCGCAGCGTCGTACGCACCCAGCTCGGGATCGAGATGAGAGGCAAGAGCTACCCCGAGAGGTGGCTCGTGGTCGACCTTAAGGCCAAGGACGCACCCGGCGGCGGCCTGATCGACGCCTTCCGGCACCTGCCCTACTTCGACTTCGTGTGCAGCCCGACCATGCCGACCGTCAGCTGCCCCCAACCCGGTGGCCATCACCGTTTCGAGTTCGCGCTGAGCGACGAGGACGACAAAGCCCACTTCGAGGACGACGCCACCGTCCGGTCGCTGATCGGGCGCTACGTGAACCCCGACGAAGTCGAGGTGCTGCGCCAACTTGTCTACACCTTCAACGCTGTGCTGGCCGACCGCTGGCGCGATGGCCGGGTGCTGTTGGCGGGCGACGCGGCCCATATGACACCCCAGTTCATCGGCCAGGGCATGAACGCCGGCGTGCGCGATGCCGACAACCTCTCGTGGAAGATCCAGGCGATCCTGCAACACGGGGCATCGCTCGACATCCTCGACACCTACCAGACCGAGCGTTTTCCGCATGCGAAGGCGATGATCGACCTCTCGGTCTTCAACAAGTCACTCGTCTCGATCCATGACCCGCGTGCGGCCAAGGCTCGTGACCTCGGGATGTGGGCCGCGCTGCGCACTCCGGCCCTGGGCGCCTGGGTCCGGCGCGCAGGGATGAAGCCGAAGCCGGTGTTCAAGAAGAGCGCCTACCTCGGCCTTGCCCGCAGTCACCGCGGCGTCGAGGGCACCTTGTTTCCCCAGCCCGAGGTCCGCCGCTACGACGGACGACTCATCCGGTTCGATGACGCAGTCGGGATCGGCTGGACCGTCATCGGCGTCGAGGTCGACCCACGCGACCTGATCGACACGGCCCTATGGCAACGCGTCGATGCCACCTACACGACCCTCTTTGCACCAGGATCGCGCCCACAGGGAACCGTCGGCGACGGGCGCCGCCGCATTGGACTCATCGACCTCGAGGACACGACGGGCGAGCTAACCGGCTGGCTACGCCGCGCCGGGATCAAGCCTGGCTCGCTGGTGGTGCTTCGTCCCGACAAGTTCGTCTTCGGCGCCTCCCGCGACCCGCAGGTGTTGGATACGGCGTTGACCAGCCAGATGGGACTTTCGCAGTGAGCAGCCCACGACGCATTGACGTTCATCACCATGTGGTCCCACCGGCGTACGGGGACTTGCTGCGCTCGCGTCATCTGATGCCCGGCGGCATCGAGGTGCCCCAGTGGAGCCCGAGGTCGGCGGCGAAGCTGATGGATCAGGCAGGGGTCGCGACCGCCATCCTCTCGCTGTCCACACCGGGCGTCTGGTTCGGAAGCGCCGACGAAGCGCGCCGCCTGGCACGCGAGGTGAACGACTACACCGCCGGCCTCGTTGCTGATGACCCCGCACGGTTCGGCTATTTCGCGACACTCACCTTGCCCGACGTCGACGGCGCGGTCCGCGAGGCCCAGCGCACGCTCGACGCGGGCGCTGACGGCGTCGTGTTGCTCGCCAACTCCGATGGCGTCTACCTCCATGACAAGCGCAACGAGCCGCTGCTGGCGTTGCTCAACGAACGAGGTGCCGTCGTCTTCGTCCATCCGGGCGAGCTCCCCGCCGAGCCGGTGGAGGGCATCCCGACGTTCACGGCCGACTTTCTGCTCGACACCACTCGCGCCGCGATCGGGCTGATCCTCACCGGCGCGCTTGACCGCTACCCGAACATCAAGTTCATCCTCGCCCACGCGGGCGGGATGCTGCCCTACATCGCATATCGGGTCCTGCTCACCCAACTGCGCGAGGAGTCCAAGTTGAGCCAGGCTGCCGCACTGGTCCGACGTAAGGCAGCCGTTCGTGAGCGCCTGGATGAGACGCTGCGACGGTTCTGGTTCGACACCGCCATCTCGGCCACACCCGCAGCGCTGCCCAGTTTGCTGGCCACAGCCGATCCGACCAAGGTCGTCTACGGCAGCGACTACCCGTTCATGCCCGACCGGGCCGTGGGATTCATCAACGCCGAGTACGAGGACTACCCGCTCGACCCCGCCCTGCGCTCCGGCATCGACAGAAGCAATGCCGAGCAGCTCTTTCCCCGACTTGCCACCAGCGGAACGGCCGCCGCCGCCCCGGTCCGTACCAAGCGCCGATTCGGCCGGAGGACAAGATGAGCGCCCCGGCCGTGCCCAGCACGTCAGCGGCCGTCCAGCGACTCGACCGCGCCGCCGTCGAGATCAGGCCGTGCGCCCCGGTCCGCGACCTAATTGGGGACAGCGATCTCGCCGTCGCCTACGCGGTGCAGGCCGAGCTCACCGACCTCCGGGTGGCACGCGGCGGACGGATCGTCGGCCGCAAGATTGGGCTGACCTCCCCGGCAGTGCAGAAGCAGCTCGGTGTCGACCAACCAGACTTCGGCGTCCTGTTCGCCGATATGGAATACAGGTCGGGCTCGACCATCTCCACGTCCACACTTCTGCAACCCAAGGTCGAAGCCGAGGTGGCCTTCGGCCTCAGGAACGGACTGGACGTCGACCTGAGGAGCCTGGATGCGTACGCCCGCGTCCGCAACGCAGTCGCCTATGCCGTCGCGGCTCTGGAGATTGTCGATAGTCGCATCGACGACTGGGACATCACCATCACCGACACCATCGCCGACAACGGGTCCAGCGGCCTGTTCGTGGTCGGCAACGACCACGTCACCTTGGACCACATCAAACCCCGAGACGTGACGATGACGATGCGCGTCAACAACGAGGTGGCCTCCACCGGCGATGGGTCGGCCTGTCTTGGAGATCCGCTGCTAGCTCTGCTGTGGCTCGCACGCAAGGCGCAGGAGGTCGGGAACCCGCTGCGGGCTGGCGACCTGGTGTTGTCGGGTGCGCTCGGGCCGATGGCATCGGTGTATCCCGGCGATGTCGTGTCTGCCGACATCTCTGGCTTGGGAACAGTTACCGCGACGTTCTCCGAGGCGGGGCAGTAACTGTGTGGACCACGAGCTCCCAGCCGTGGGTAGCAGCCGCGCCGGGCAGCTCCACTGCGCGTCCATTACCGGCCACAGCGACGAGGAAGTCGTCCCCGTCATCGTTCTGAAGGAGAACCTTCCATGACCCGCATCAAGGTCGCCGTCATCGGGTCGGGCAACATCGGCACCGATCTCATGTTCAAGGTCTTACGCCTCTCATCCACTTTGGAGATGGCCGCGATGGTCGGGATCGACCCGGCCTCGGACGGACTGGCTCGTGCCCGACGTCATGACGTCGCAGCGATCGACACCGGCGTGGACGGCCTCATCGCCTCTCCCGACTTCGCGGACATCGAGATTGTCTTCGACGCCACCTCGGCCAAGGCTCACGAGGCCAACGCGGCCAAGCTCGCACCGTACGGGAAGCGACTGATCGACCTGACCCCCGCCGCGATCGGTCCCTATGTCGTGCCGCCGGTCAACCTCGATCAGCACCTCGATGCAGACAACGTCAACATGGTCACCTGCGGCGGCCAGGCCACGATCCCCGTCGTCGCGGCAATCCGTTCTGTGACGCCGGTGCCGTACGCCGAGATCGTCGCCTCCATCGCCTCACGGTCCGCCGGTCCGGGAACGCGGGCGAACATCGACGAGTTCACCGAGACCACCTCGGCCGCCATCGAGAAGGTCGGCGGCGCAGCACGCGGCAAGGCCATCATCATCCTCAACCCCGCCGAGCCACCGCTCATCATGCGCGACACCGTTCTCGCGCTCGTCGGCGACGCCGACCACGACGCGATCCGGCAGTCGGTCGCCGAGATGGTGGAGCGCGTAGCCGCATACGTGCCCGGCTATCGACTCAAGCAGGAAGTCCAGTTCCGCAAGCTCGAACCGGACGAACCCATCCACACCCTGCTGCCGGACGGCTGGACGGACCCGGTGACCCACCAGGTCACCGTGTTCCTCGAAGTCGAAGGCGCCGCACACTACCTCCCCGCCTATGCAGGCAACCTCGACATCATGACCTCGGCCGCACTGCGGGTCGCTGAGTCCGTCGCCGCACGTACCAAGGAGCCGCACGCATGAGCATCGGCACCACTGTCTTCCTTCAAGACGTCACCCTCCGCGACGGGATGCACGCCCTGCGCCACCGAGTCTCAACCGACGACGTACGCCGCATCGTCGCCGCCCTCGACGCAGCCGGCGTCGACGCCCTGGAGGTCGCCCACGGCGACGGTCTCGCCGGAGGCAGCCTCAACTACGGTCCCGGCAGCCACACCGACTGGGACTGGCTCGAAGCCGCCGCCGACAGCATCACCAACGCCCGGCTGACCACGCTCATCTTGCCCGGCATCGGCACTACCCACGAGCTCAAACGCGCCTACGACATCGGCGTGCGCTCGATCCGAGTCGCCACCCACTGCACCGAAGCCGACGTCGCCGCCCAGCACATCGCCTACGCCCGCGAACTCGGCATGGACGTCTCCGGGTTCCTGATGATGAGCCACATGGCGGACCCTGCAGACCTCGCGCAACAGGCCAGGCTGATGGAGTCCTACGGCGCTCACTGTGTCTATGTCACCGACTCCGGCGGTCACCTGACGATGCGCGGGGTCGTCGACCGCGTTCGCGCCTACAGGCATGTCCTTGACCCGGCCACCGAGATCGGCATCCACGCGCACGAGAACCTGTCTCTCTCGGTGGCCAACAGCGTCGTCGCCGTCGCTAACGGTGTCACCCGCGTCGACGCATCCCTGGCAGGGCTTGGCGCCGGTGCAGGGAACTGTCCGATCGAACCATTCGTGGCGGTCGCGAACTTGGAAGGCTGGCAGCACAACGCCGACCTGTTCGCACTCGAAGACGCTGCCGACGACCTCGTCCGCCCCCTGATGGACCGACCGGTACGAGTGGACCGAGAAGCCCTCACTCTCGGATACGCGGGCGTCTACTCCTCCTTCCTGCGCCACGCCGAACGGGCGTCAGCGCAGTACGGCGTAGACGTACGCTCAATCCTCACCGAGGTCGGTGCCCGCAAACTCGTCGGCGGCCAAGAGGACATGATCATCGACATCGCGCTCGACAAGGCCGCTCAGCCTTCCAGCGCCGGCGAATGTCGATGACAGTTGAGACTTGCTCCCGCTCTTCGGTCAGCGTCTCGGACGCGCTGCGTCAACGCACCGTCACAGGCTCCAAGCGTGGCCATCGCAGTGACGCTCACACGATCGCGTTGGCGCTCGAAGGCGGTGGTCTCCGGGGCGTGATCTCAGCCGGCATGGCGGCCGTCGTTGAGGAACTCGGTCTCATCGACGCCTTCGACTTGGTGGTGGGCACCTCGGCGGGCGCGGTCAACGCCGCCGCGCTTCGTGCAGGTCAGATCGCGGCCTTCGCTGATGCTTACGTCGACACGTTCAGTAGCCGGTACTTCATTGACTCGCGGCGAATGCTGCTCAACCGGCCGGTCGTGCGCATGGATCGGCTGATCGACCACACCTCGAACGCCTTCGGGGTCAGCCTCACAGACCATCGCTACGACTTCCCCATCGCTTTCGTCGCTACCTCCATCAGTACCGGGAAGGCGGTCCCGCATACGGACTTCAATGATGAAGACGACTTCCTGGGATCACTCGCGGCCTCCGGCCTGCTACCTCTGGTCGGCGGAGCACCAGTGTCACTACGTGGCGACCGTTGGCTCGACGGCGGGCTCGTCGACCCGATTCCTGTAGCAGCTGCGACCGGCCTGGGCGCCACGCACGTCTTGGTGCTGGCGACTCGGCCTCCCGCCACTTCGCCTAGAAGGACACCGATGGACGGGCTGGTCGAGCGATACCTCCACCGCCACAACCCGGCCCTCGGCGTTGCCTACCGCGGTCGGCCGGCTGCCTACCTGAGTAACGCTGCACTATCCCACAGTGACGAGCACCCTCACGCACGAACGTTGGTGCTCAGCCCAAGCGCTGGCGACACGATCCCGTCGCGTCTGGAGCGTGACCAAGACGTGCTTCGACAAGCCCTCGCGCAGGCTCGAGTCCGAGCGCACGCCTCTTTGGCAGGACTGGTGACCCGCTGAGTCAAGCCAGCTGCGGCACGCCAGGGAGAGGACTTCCACAGATCTGACGCGCTTCGTGGGGCTCCACGCCGAGGCTGATCAGAAGTCGCTCAGCGAAGAAGTCCGAAACCGCAGCGTCATCAGAGTTCGGATCCGACTCCAACAACTCCATCAGGGCCAGCAGCACGCCGCCCGCAAGCATCACTGCCGTCTCTGCGTCAGGCATCGTGAACCGTCCCAGCTCTATGCCGCGCCGCAGGTCGGCCAACGCGCGCGGCCGGATGCCTCGCTCATTGACGAGAATCGCCGCTCCGGCGTTGAGCATGACCTTGACCTGCTCCGGCATGAGTCGCTGCATCCGACCGGCCATCCGGAAACTGCGCGCAAAGATCTCCGCCGGGTCCTCAAGTCCCTCCACGGCTGCGTCCCTGAGCTGGCCCCACTCGTCGAGGGTGACCTCGACAGCCTCCTCGAACAGCTCGTCCTTCGTCGCGAAATGGTTATAGAAGCTGCCGAAACCTACGTCGGCGGCGTCGGTGATCTCTTGGATGCTGACGCTGGTCGTCCCTTGGGCGAGGAAGGTTCGGGCGGCCGAGACCAGCGCGCCGCGAGTACGGGCCTTCCTGCGATCTAGACGCGATCTCGCTGCCTCGGGCTCGGTTCCCATGATGGACCTCATTCCTGACGACTTCATCAGCAATGATGCCATATCAGGAGGCGCTAGGTGCCCAGGAGTCGTAGAGCGTTTCCTCCTCTGATGGCACGACGCTCGCCAGATGAGAAGATGCGGGCAATCGTCGGCTGAGGAAATCCTCGTCGCGGCATCGAGGGTGCGCTGAGCGGCCAGTCACTTCCGAAGAGGATGCTGTCGGCCCCGGCGACCTCGGTGAGGGACCTCAGCGCGGCGGGCGAGGAAGCCCATGCGGTGTCGAAGTGCTGCTTGCCGTAGTCGAAGTTGGCGTTGTCCAAGTTGTTCAAGCCAAGGTTCTGCGCGATCGCCGGATACAACTCCAGGAGTGAGGTTCGGTAGGCGAGATACGGCAGCACCCCGCCGCCGTCGCCGAAGATCCAGGTGATGTTGGGGTACAGGGTGAACGCTTGGAGGTAGGACAGCTGCACGATCGTTCGGGTTGTGTTGAACGGCCCCTCAAGAACGACGGCGTGGCCCGCCCGGGCCGGGTGAGTCCCGGCGACGTTCCCGTGGACGAAGACGACGGCCTTGAGTTCGTTCAGCCCGCCGAGCAGCGGGGCGAATCCCGGGTCGCCCAGGTAGGCGTCTCCGTAGTTGCTCAGCAGAGACACTCCGTCCAGTCCGAGCCCGAGCGACCGCCGCGCCTCAGCCAGGGCCGCATTGGCATCGGAGGTGCTCGCGATCGGCAGAACGGCGAAGGCACGGAACCGTCCGCGGGTCGCCGAATGGCGACTCGCGGTGATCTGGTGCAGGTAGTCGTTCAGGCGCTCGGCCAAGGCGACGCGCGCTGAGGCCGTGCGCAAGTAGCTGACTGCAGGGTCGGGAACGGAGAGCACCTGCTGTCCGATCCCATGCCGGTTCATGAACGCGACTGCGGTCCGAGGCGACCACTTCGGAGTGGGCAGCCCTGAGACGCGATGGAGGCCCGCTCGGCGGAGAGCATCGACGTAGAAGTGCGGGAGCGCGTGCGCATGAATGTCGATCGGGGCGCCGACTGCCGCTGCTTCGGCGATTCCCGGGAGCGCCGCGACAAGTCCCCCTGCGGCAGTGCCAGCCAGAAGCGCCCGCCGCGAAAGCTCGAGCTGCCTCATCAGGAGACTCCTAGACGCGCGGCCAGCCGTGGAAGCTGGTCAAGGGCGTTGGTTCGTTCGACCTCGCGGCGCTGGGCGTCGGTGAAGGTCTCGGAGAGTTGGGGCGCAGGGTCGCCCGGGACCACGAAGACAGGCCCGGCGAAGGGCCAGTCGGTTGCGAACATGATGTGGGAACGAGGAGCTGTCGCGAGGACGGCTTTCATAGCCGAGGGCGCTGGCGAGAGTGCCGTGTCATAGAAGAGCCGACTGAAGTTGAAGTTCTTTTCGATGGTTGAGCGTTCACCGCGGCCCCGCGCCAGGCCGGCCGTTGCGGCGAACGTCCTCGCCCGTTCCCCGATGAACGGGATCGTGCCGCCGGCGTGGGCGATGAGCCATCGGATGCGCGGGAAGCGGCTGAAGATCTTGGCGTACGCCATTGAGACCACGGCTCGGGTGGTATCGAACGGAAACTCGTAGAGGAAGGTGGGAAGGATGAGATCGGGATAGGCGGCGGGTGTGACGGGGTGTATGAACACGAAGGCTCCGAGGTCGTTGAGAACCTTCATGAGCGGGTCCAGCCGCGGATCACCTAGGTAGTTGCCGTCATAGGAGGAGAACAGGCCGACGCCGTCCATCCCGAGCTTGGTGATCGTCCTGCGCGCTTCTGCGCACGCGTTGGTCACGTCGACCGCGGACAGATCCGGCCCGAGCGGAAGTACTGCGAAACCACCAAAGCGGTCGGCTAACGCCAGACTGCCGTCGATGAGCGCGTCTTTGGTGTAGTCGTTGATCCGCTGGGCCAGGTCACGACGCTCCGTCTCGGTCGGCAGGAAGTAGACGCCTGGCTCGGAGATGGAGACAACTTGGCTCTGGATGCCGTACTCGGTCATGAACGCAACCGCGTACTCGGGCGTCCATACCGGTATCGGGATGCCACCGGCCGTGACGATGCCGTGCTCGGAGAGCGCGAGGCGGTAGAAGTCCGGGATGTGGTGGCAGTGGACGTCCACCCTGAAAGGTGCGTCCGGAAGTGCGAGGCTCACGATCCTCCCTTCGCCCGTGACGTGAGTCACGTTCTGATCGTTACCTCTGAAACGATGAAGCCATCAGTTCGTTACGAGAGGACCGTTACCCATGCCGCGAGACCGACTCCAAGTCATCGGAGCCGCGATTCAACGAAGCGAGATCGCGTGGGTACGGCACTACCACCGGCTCGACATCTCCGGAGACTTGGTCAGACCCGAGGTGCCCACGCTCTTCGTTGCCAACCACGGCTTCGGCGGCATCTTCGACCTCAACGTCTTCGCGGTTCTGGCGGCCTTCGAAGAGCTTGCGCTCGACCGCCCCGTGACGATCCTGGTTCACAAGATCGCATGGACCCTCGGAGTCGGTCGGCTCTTGGAGGCGATCGGCGCCGTCCCGGCCAGTGCTGAAGCCGCGCGGCGAGCGCTCGCGCAAGGGAATCACGTCTTGGTGTTCCCCGGCGGTGACCTCGATGCATTCAAGGCACGCCGTGATTGCGACAAGATCCTATTCGCGGGCCGAAGCGGCTTCGCGCGGCTGGCGATTGAAGCAGGCGTACCCATCGTCCCCATTGCGACTGCCGGCTCAGGCGAAACCCTTTTCGTCCTCTCGGACGGACAGTGGCTTGCCAGGGCACTCCGCACTGACCGCCTCCTACGCCTCAAAGCCCTTCCCGTCACCCTGTCGATACCGTGGGGACTGAACATCGGACTGGTCGGTCTCCTGCCCTACCTCCCAGTGCCCGCGAAGCTGTCGAGCAGGGTCCTGCGGCCGATGCGACCCGAGGCCGGGGAAACTGCGGCTCACTTCGCGAACCGTGTCTCCGAGGTCATGCAAGACGCGCTTTCCGAGCTTGCTGTGCGCCGACGGGCATCTCCGCCGAGCGCGACGGCTCGGCACTAGCACCGATGCCTGGTGCACCAAGCGTTCGCGGGCAATACCTATCGGCTCGCACCGATCCCATCGGACGTGCCCGACCGACACTGGGCGTGCACTTCGACGGAGTCGAGGAGATGCTCGCCGGCCCGGCCCGTTCCACCTGCTCACCTACGGCCACTACCTCGTCGCCATGAATATGAGCTCGGACCGGACTTTCACCGTGCCGCGGCGGCCGGCGAGCTTCGGGGGGCCCGCCTCCTGGGGCGCTCACCATCGCACGGTCGTGGCAGCTCATCGACTGGTGAAGGTACGTCCGGGATCGACGGTGGTGCTACGCCGGGTCTGATGCGGGCGCGTGGGCCGAGTGCTAATGCAGGTTCGGGGCCCACGCGCGCACGAGGGCGGCGAACCGCTCAGGCTGCTCTTGGTGGAGGAAGTGACCGGCGCCCTCCCAGACCTCCACACTCGCGCCTCCGGCGGCGAGGTCGACGCGAGCACGGTATTCGCTGGGGAACAGGGCGAGCGTCGGCACGGTGCGCTGGCCGAGCCAGGCGCGGGTCCCCGGCTCCGCGCCCACCGCGCCCGGCGCGAGGTAGTTCGACTCGAACAGTTCGGACAAGGCTCGCGGTTGCGCGCACAGCAGCGCATGCTGAGCGGAGAGAAGCAGCGAAGGGTTGGCCCGCGCCGCGAACCCACCCGCGATGCCGCGGGCCGGGGTGAGACCTCCGTGCCGCCGGTAGTCCTCCAGGCGAGCCGACGTGCCCGCCATCTCGGACTCGTCGGCACCATAGGACGGGTCGATGACGACGACGCCGCGGGCGGCACGGTTCGTGAGTCCGTACGCCGTGGCGATGGTCCCGCCGAGCGAGTGCCCGATCACGATCGGTTGCTCGACACCGGCCATCTCGAGGACGACGCCGAGATCAGTGACGATCCGCTCGATCGTCACGGCCTCCTCTCCCACCTCGGAGCCGCCATGGCCGCGCAGGTCGACGGCGAGAACGCGATGCTCGGGGGCGAGCTCCGGGATGAGGCGGTCCCACGCGCCACTCGAGGAGCCCCAGCCGTGCACAAGAACGAAGGTCGTGTCCGCGTCGAGGGGCCCTGCCTCCAGGATGGCCAGGCGGACGCCGTCGACCACCATGTAGCCGGGGCCGATGCGGGTCGTCATAGCGTGTCCTTCTTCCCAGGCATCCCGGAGTTCGAGAGTGCGGGCTCGCCCGCATCGGTCAGAGTGAGCGCATCGAGATCCAGAGACTGGAGAGAGCCGCTCGGCCAGACCACCTGCAGGTGGCCCCCGTCGAGGCTCACGTCCACCTCGCCGAGCGTGCAGAGCCGCGAGTTCGTCTCGGGAGCTCGAGTCAGGCTCAATAGCACACCGCGCCACTCGCCGCCGGCGAGCGATCGGAGTCGCACCAGCGGAACGACGGTCCGATCGCCGAACGCCGTCGGGCCGGCCGGATCCGCTGCGACTTCCGCCGAGCCGATCGGCCGGAGCTGCGAGCAGAGGCCGTCGTCGGCCACCAGGCGCACGCCCGCGTCGAGGTCCACGTCGATGGAAGCTCCCGACACCGGCCAGCCGGTCAGCTCGGCCTGATGCATGCTGCGGTCGAATCGGACCATGCGGAGTTCGGTAGGACCGTCGCACACTGACACGGCGATGACGCCGGCGACCTTGTCGCCGGTCTCCGGCACGATCAGATCGAAGGCGCTCGCGATGATCCGCTGGCTCCAGACCAGCGGGCGGGGCACGGCGCGGTGGGCCGTCCGGCCGGCGCTGTCGCGCACGATGATCGAGTTGTCAGCCACCCCACCGGGCTCACCGAGCCGGGCACCGTCCAACGTGGGCGCCGTGGCCGTCGAGTAGGCGAGTCGGTTGTAGTTCGGGTCGTCCCGGAGCGTCGCGGAGTGCGGGTCGATCTCGTCCCGACGCCTGCCCGTGCCGTGATTGAGGACGCGGACCAATCCGTCGCCGGCGGTCGCGCTCACGAGCCATCCAGGCTCAGCAGCCGTCCAGATGTGGTCGCCGGCGTCGATCGGAAGCGGGGCCGGCTCCGCTCGCCACGCGGGAGCGTCGGCCGGGAGCAGCAGCCCGAGGAAGGCCTTGCTGAGCCACAGGGGCGAACCCGGGCCGGAGTAGCCCTGCGCCATCGGGGCGAAGGCGCGGGTCCAGCCCAGGGTGGCGACACCTTCTGGGAACGAGCCGTGCTCGCGGAACCATCGGAGCACCCTTGTCGACGCGCTCACTGCCGTCCCGGGACGCCCAGGCACGCCGGCGAGCTCGGCCGCCCATAGCGGGGCGGTCATGCCGGCTCGGTAGATGAGGGATCGGCCCTGATAGACCGGCGCGCCGTCGGACCCGATAAGCCGGGGCAGCCATTCGAGGTAGGACGCGGCATGTGCGCGGAAGCGGTCGGTTCGACGTGGATCGAGGTGGTCGCCCTCGATGAGAGCCCACAGCAGCGGGTAGGTCGCGAAGGACCAGGCGTTGTAGTAGTCGAACTTTCTCGACGACTCGTCTCCACCGTCCGTGTACCAGCCGTCTCCGCGGTAGTAGGTCTCCGTCGCGTCCAGCGCCTCGAACGTCGGCTCGTGAGGGATGTCGAGGCCGAAGCTCCGCAGGGCGGCATGGGTGAGCGCCCGGAAGAGCAGCCAGTTCCCGTTCAGCCCTGGCCGAGAGACGGCCGCGAGGAGCCACTCAGCAAGTCGTTCCTGCTCTGCAGCACGCAGCCGGTCCCAGGTCCAGGTCCGCGATGCCCAAAGGCCGAAGGCAATTGAGGCGGCTTCGACCATCGTCTGCGGGATCTCGAGCGAGGGCCACGCCGTTGGTCCGGCTCGAAGACCGGCGATGTAGTCGGCAGCGATCTCCTCACGCCGGGAGTCGTCGGCGTACGGCATCCTGCACGCCGCCAGCCAGAAGGACCGAGCGAATCCCTCGAGCGCGTCGATGGCGGGCCCGTTGTCCGAAGGACGTCCACCGGGAAAGACGACACCGGCACCGTCGACGGTACGCAGGCGGCGAGCCGTATCGATGAGAACGTCGGCAGCGGCCTCCCATTCACCGCGCGCCGCACCCGCGGATCGGCTCACCACGCCTCCGAGACCGAGACGGGGTGGACGCCGCCGGCCTCGCGCGAGTCCAGATCGAGCTCATCACGCCGCGGCGGGTTGGCCCCCGGGCGAGACACGGTGATGGCCGCCGCGCGCGCGCCGTACGCCAGCAGCGCACAGACACCCGGCCCTGAGAGCCCGGCCGGCTTGGGCTCGTTCCACAGAGCGTCCAGCATCGCTGCGCTGAACGTGTCGCCGGCTCCAATGGTGTCAACAACGGTGGTTGGCTGGGCGGCTACGTCGATTCGTCGTTTCGTGTCGAACCAGGCGGCTCCGTCAGCGCCGCGCGTGACGACCACCGCGCTGGACCCAAGGTGGAGGAGTCGGTGCGCGGCATCGTCCAGATCGAGGCCGGGGTAGAGCACGGCGAGGTCTTCGTTGCTGGCCTTCACCACATGGGCCAGGGACACGGCCAGCTCGACCGCTCCGACCACCGTGGCGCTGACACCCGTCGCTGTCGGCCGCATGTTGATGTCGTAGCTCACCAGAGCCCGATCTCGGAATCGGCCGGCGAGGCGCATGACCTGCGTAGCGCCCGGCTGAAGAACAGCCGCGAGGGAGCCGAAATGCACGATGTGCGGCGGATATTCCATCGTTGTCGGGCCGAGCCGCCACTCGAGGTCGAAATCGTAGCGGGCGGATCCGTCCTCGGCGAGCTCGGCCGTCGCACTCGAGGTGCGCGCGACGACATGAGGGTCGGTTGCCGTGCGGATGCCGGCATCGTCAAGACGCCGGCCGAGGCGCACACCACGGTCGTCGCCTGCGAAGGCTGTCGCGAAGCGCACGGGGCGTCCGAGCCGAGCGAGCGCGACGGCGGTGTTCGCACCACTGCCGCCGTCGTGCTCGACGACGTGACCATCCGGCGAGCGCACGATGTCCACGATCGACTCGCCGATGACGAGGGCGTACGCCGCTTCTGTCATGCCAGCTCACCGACCGTTTCGCGGGTGACCTCGCCTGCGAGCGGCTCGCCGCGATGCGCTCGCAGCGCCTGCTCGACAGCGTGGTCGCCGAGCCGCTGCAACTCGTTGCCCACCGCTCCTGCCATGTGCGGTGTCACCACCACGTTGGGCAACTCGTAGAGCGCGGAGTCGGGGGGCAACGGCTCGTTCGGATCCGTAGCGTCGAGCACCGCCCAGAGGCGTCCCGAGACGAGTTCGCTCTCGAGGGCGTCGGCGTCGACGAGTCCGCCGCGGGCTGTGTTGATGAGGGTCGCGCCATCCTGCATTCGTCCAAGCAGCTCCGCGGTCACCATGCCGGCCGTTGCCGGCATAAGCGGCGCGTGCAGGCTGACGACCGCCGATCGGGTGAACAGATCCTCGAGGGACACAACCTCGACACCGAACGCCTCAGCCTCCTCCTCGCCGAGAAACGGGTCGTACACGAGCACATCGAGTTGGTGGCTGCGCAGCAGCTCGATCACATGCCGGCCGATCCGCGAGGCACCGACCAGCCCGATGACCGTGCCGAAGTTTCCCGCGTGCGGAAACTCCTTCTCGCGCGGGATGAACGCACGCCGAGCGCGATAGAGGACCTGACTGCGGAAGATCTGCTTGGCTGCGAGCACGATCATGGCAGCCGCGTACTCGCCCACCGGGATCGCATTGGCCTCCGCGGCCGTTGTCACCCTGATCCCCCGGTCCCAGCAGGAATCGCCCACAAGACGCCGAACCGAGCCGGCCGCGTGGTGGATCGACCGAAGATCCGGCATGCGAGACAACAGCCCGGCATCGATCTCTGCCGCACCCCACCCGGTAAGCAGGACCTCAACACCGGCAAGCCATTCGCCCGGAAGCGCGGTCAGGTCCGAGACCACCGGCTGATCCCAATCGATTTCAAAGGCCGCGGAAAGTCGCTGCCGAGAACCATGATTAAACAGCCGGTCGGGCAGATCGGGCGCCATCGCCAGCATGGCACGAGGTCGAGAACTCATGTAGTTCGCTCCATTTCGCTAGGTACCGGCCACACCATCCCGTTGCGCCGGTAACCGCTTACCGCGCTCAAAATGTGACCTCTTGCACATCGACGCAAGGCGAGAGTAGCGTCACGGCAAGCGCTTTCCAACTGTGCAAGGGACCACCATGACCACCAAGACCCTCGGCATCATCATGAACGGCATCACCGGCCGGATGGGCTACCGACAGCATCTCGTCCGATCGATCCTGGCCATCCGTGACGCTGGCGGCATCCACCTGTCCGACGGGTCCCGCCTCCAGGTCGACCCGATCCTCGTCGGCCGCAACGCTGAGCGTGTCAAGGAGATCGCCGACCAGCACGGGATCTCTCGCTGGACGACCGACCTGGACGAGGCGCTCGCCGGATCGGGCGAGGTGTATTTCGATGCTCAGCTGACGACCGTGCGCGAGGAGTCGATCCTCAAGGCCATCGCGGCCGGAAAGCACATCTACACCGAGAAGCCGATCTCCGAGTCGCTCGAGGGCGCGCTCCGACTCGCTCGCGCCGCTCAGGACGCCGGCGTCGCCAACGGCGTCGTCCACGACAAGCTATATCTGCCCGGACTAATCAAGCTTCGGCAGCTTGTCGAGTCCGGCTTCTTCGGCCAGATCCTGTCGATCCGAGGCGAGTTCGGCTACTGGGTCTTCGAAGGCGACCTCGAGCCCGCTCAGCGTCCCAGCTGGAACTATCGCGCCGAGGACGGAGGTGGCGTGACCACCGACATGTTCTGCCACTGGAACTACGTCCTGGAGAACATCGTCGGACCGGTGCGCGCGGTCACCGCACGCGCGGTCACTCACATTCCTCAGCGTTGGGACGAGGCGGGCAAGCCGTACACGGCGACGGCCGACGACGCAGCGTACGGAATCTTCGAACTGGACGGCGGTGCGATCGTCTCGCTGAACTCTTCCTGGGCAGTCCGCGTCCACCGAGACGAGCTGGTCGAATTCCAGGTCGACGGGACTGAGGGAAGCGCGGTCGCCGGCCTCTTCGGCTGTCGCATCCAACACCGCGCAGCCACCCCGAAACCGGTGTGGAACCCCGACCTGCGCGACGCCATCGCCTATCGCGACCAGTGGCAGGACGTGCCGGATCGCCAGACCTTCGACAATGGGTTCAAGGCGCAGTGGGAGTTGTTCCTCCGCTCGCTCGTCGACGATGCGGAGCACCCCTACGACTTCATGTCGGGCGCCCGCGGAGTGCGGCTCGCCGAGGAGGGGCTGCGCTCGTCCGCCGAGGGACGCCGTATCGAGCTTGGCGAGCTGACACTGTGACGTCCATCGACCTGCCCGATGCCGACCGCACCTGGAGCGCGCACACCCTGCGCGAGCCCACTTCATGGGCACAACCCGCAACGCCGCTCACGGTCCGCATTGCGTATGCGGCCGCACACGTCGTGACCGACCCCTTCGGGGACAATGTTCCCGGAGCTCCCGCCGTCATCGACTGGGACGCCACGCTGGGGTTCCGATGCCATCTCTTCTCCTACGGCTTGGGGCTCGCGGAAGCGATGGACACCGCCCAGCGCGGAATGGGACTCGACTGGCCAGCGACGCAGGAGCTGATCCGTCGAAGCGCCGCGGAGGCAGCCGCGGCCGGCGCCCGCGTCGCGGCAGGTGCGGGAACCGACCACCTGGCCGACGACATCACCGATCTCGACAGCATCCTCGCGGGCTACGAGGAGCAGACCGCCTTCGTCGAGTCGACCGGTGCCCGCGCCATCATCATGGCCAGCCGCCAGCTCGCCCGTGCCGCCCGGGACACCGAGGACTACCGGAAGGTCTATGACCGGTTGCTGGCCCAGACTGAGGGGCCGGTGATCCTGCACTGGCTCGGCACTGCCTTCGACCCCGCCCTGGCGGGCTACTGGGGCTCGGCGGACGTCTCCACCGCCACCGACGCGTTCCTGGACCTCGTCCGCGACAACGCCGAGAAGGTCGACGGGGTGAAGGTCTCATTGCTGGATGCGGAGCATGAGAAGGCGCTACGCGCTGCGCTTCCCACGGACGTACGGCTCTACACCGGTGACGACTTCAACTACCCCGAGCTGATCCAAGGCGACGGAGCGCACTACTCCGACGCGCTGCTCGGCATCTTCGCCGGGATCGCGCCGGCAGCCTCGGCCGCCCTCCAAGCTCTCGAGGGCGGCAACGTCGACGACTACGACGCCGCGTTCGGGCCGACACTCCCCTTGGCGCGCCATGTGTTCGCGGCTCCGACCTACTACTACAAGACGGGCATCGCCTTCCTCGCGTGGCTCTGCGGTCACCAGTCCGGCTTCGGCATGGTCGGAGGGCTGCAGAACGGGCGCAGCCCTCTGCACCTCGTCGAGACCTTCCGACTCGCTGATGCCGCCGGGCTGCTTCCCGATCCGGATCTCGCGGCAGAGCGGATGGGCACCTTCCTGGCGAGCGTCGGGATGACGCGATGAGTGACCTCATCAGCCGGCTGTCCCTCAATCAGAAGACCACCAACTCATGGTCGCTCCCGGAGGCGGTCGAGGGATGCGTCCGCCACGGCATCGGCTCGATCGGGGTATGGCGCGAGCCACTCGCGGACACCGGCCTCGAGAAGTCCGCGCGTCTCATCCGGGACGCCGGCCTTCGGGTCTCGTCACTATGCCGTGGCGGATTCCTGACCGGCATCGAGGAGTCGTTAAGGCGCGCCGCAATCGAGGAGAACCTGCGCGCCCTCGACGAGGCGCACACCCTGGACGCGGCGTGCCTAGTGATGGTCGTCGGCGGCCTGCCTCCGGGATCCAAGGATCTTCCGGGCGCTCGGGCACGCGTAGCCGAGGCCATCGCCACCCTTGCGCCGGCAGCAGCTGATGCGGGCGTACGCCTGGCCCTGGAGCCGATGAACCCCATCTACGCCGCCGACCGCGGTGTGTGCTCGACCCTCGGCGAGGCGCTCGACCTCGCCGAGCAGTTCACTGCCGAGCAGGTAGGCGTGGTCGTCGACTCCTTCCATGTCTGGTGGGACCCGCAGCTCGAGGCGCAAGTAGCACGCGCTGGGAAGCGAATCGCAAGCTTCCAGGTCTGCGACTGGATCACTCCGCTGCCAGCAGACACACTGTTGGCGCGCGGGATGATGGGCAGCGGGCACATCGACTTCCGGCACCATCTGGACCTGATGACCAAGGCGGGTTACGACGGCGACATCGAGGTCGAGATCTTCAACGCCGAGGTCTGGGCGACCGACCCCGACTCGGTGCTGGAGACAATGAAGTTTCGCTTCGTCTCCGAGCTCGCGCCGGTCGCGGCCTGAGTCCGATGCGCGTCCTCATCGCTCCCGACTCGTTCAAGGGAACGGTCGGCGCCCCCGAGGTTGCCGCTGCGCTCAGCCGCGGCTGGCTCCGGGCACGCCCGGCGGACACCGTTGTCCTGCAACCAATGGCGGATGGAGGCGAGGGCTCTCTTGACGTGCTGGCGAGCACCACACCGGGGTCCCTCCGCCGGTTCGTGCGGGTACTCGGACCCGGAGGACCCGTCATGGCGCCGTGGCTCCTCTGTCCTGACGGCACGGCGTTCGTCGAGCTTGCCGCCGCGAGCGGCCTGCCCCTCTTGAAAGAGCTCGACCCGATGCAGGCTCATACACACGGCTTCGGTGAGCTGCTTGCCGCCGCAGCCAAGCACCCGGACGTCCGGAAGATCGTTGCAGCCCTCGGCGGCTCCGCGAGCACCGACGGGGGAACCGGAGCACTCACCGCTCTCGGAGCAAAATTCTGCGGCCCCGGCCGGAGCCGGATTCCCCTAGGCGGTGTCCACCTGACCGACCTCGCGCGCATCGACACTAGTCGTCTCATCGCGCCGCCCGGTCAAGGAGTCGAAGTCCTCGTCGACGTCGATGCCCCACTGGTCGGACCCGACGGCGCCGCCCACCAGTTCGCCGCGCAGAAGGGCGCCGACGCCGCACAGATCGACGAGCTGGAAGCCGGACTGCTCCACTACGCGCACGTCGTCGGACATCCTGTCGGAAATCCCGGAAGCGGGGCAGCCGGAGGGACGGCCTACGGACTCGTCGCGTTGTGGGGTGCCCGACTATCGCCTGGCGTCGAGGCGATCGCGCGTCGCGTACGGCTCGACGACCTCGTCAGCGACGTCGATCTGGTGGTCACGGGCGAAGGCCGCTTGGACCGGCAGTCATTCCAGGGAAAGGTCGTTGGGCACGTCACCTCGACGGGCGCCCGATTCGGCCTCCCCGTCTGGGCTTGCGTGGGACAGCAGACAGGCGACGCCCCGCAGCTGGCTGGCACCGTTCAGCTCGCTCGGATGGCCGGGTCTGTCGAGGCGGCGATGGCCGACCCGGGGATGTGGCTGGAGAACGCCGGCGAACGCTTGGCTGCGCTCGCAGCGTCCGATACCGCCGTCACGACTGACTCCAGTCAAAGTGCGGGCCCAGCGGCACCGAGGACTACGTCGACGCTGGAGAGCGCATGAAGCACGCAAATCAGGATGGACCGACTCTCGCGTGGCTGCGCCGGCATCGCGCCGACCTGCGAAGGTTCGCCGCCGCCTCTGCCGCTCCGGGAGGAGGCTTCGGCTGGCTCGACGACGCCGGCGACAGGCGTGAGGATCGCGACGTCGAACTCTGGATCACCTGCCGAATGACCCACGTTTTCGCACTCGGCGTACTCGAGGGTGATAGCGGCTGCGCGCCGCTGCTGGACCACGGGGTGCAGGCGCTGCGAGGCCGGCTTCACGATGACGTCCACGGCGGATGGTATTCCGCCGTCGGCACGCACGGCCCAACCGCGACGGCCAAAGAGGGCTACGGTCACGCTTTTGTCCTTCTCGCCGCCTCAAGCGCTCTTACCGCCGGCCATCCAGACGCACGTTCACTGCTCGACGACGCGCTGTCGGTCCACGACGAGCGGTTCTGGCGAACAGCGGACGACCTCGTCGTGGATGTGTGGAATCGCGACTGGAGCGCCCTCGAGAACTATCGAGGGATCAATGCCAACATGCACACGGTCGAGGCGCTTCTCGCTGTCGGCGACGTGACCACCGACGCCATCTGGCTGCAGCGGGCCCACCGCATTTTGACACGAGTCGTGGAGGAGTTCGCCGCGCCCCACGGCTATCGCATGCCCGAGCACTTCGCCGCCGACTGGACCGCAAGACTCGATTACAACCGTGGCGATCCTGCCCATCCGTTCCGACCCTTCGGGGTCACGATCGGGCACCTGCTCGAGTGGGCCCGGCTCGCCGTCCACGTACAGACCGCGGTCGGCTCGGACGCGTCGCCGCGGCTTCTCGACCACGCCCGATCGATGTTCGATGTGGCGGTTTGCGACGGGTGGGGGGTGGACGGCACCGCCGGCTTCGTCTACACCACCGACTTCGACGGCAGAGCCGTCGTCCGCGACCGACTGCACTGGGTCGTCACCGAGGCGATCGCGACAGCATGGTCCTTACACGAGGCCACCGGCGACCAGCAGTACCTTGATTGGTATGGGCAATGGTGGGACTACGCGTGCGAGTACCTCCTCGACGGGACAGGCTCCTGGCGTCACGAACTCGACCCGGAGAACCGACCCGCCGCCACCGTATGGCAAGGCAAGCCCGACGTTTACCACGCCTACCAGGCCTCACTGCTGCCAGAACTCAACCGGCCCATCTCCTTCGCGGGCGGTGCGTACGATCTCGCGCAACGCAGGCGGGCGACCGCCTCGTCCAGTCCCGCGACGAGCCCGATGGGCGAGGGCTGAATGGCACTCGGCCCTCCAACCGGCACGAACGTCCGCGTTGCTGGTCGTCCGCGACGGGTGATCGACGCGGCCACAGCGGTAGATCCCGTCCACCCGTGGCGGTCCATCGCTCATCTCGCCGCACCGCATCGACGGCGCGTCGTCGCCGGCACCGTCGCGTTCTTCATCAAGGACGCGCCGTTCTGGGTCATGCCGATCGTTACAGCGAACATCGTTGATGCCGTCGTCGCCGGCACCTCCCTCGCCCCCGTCTTGATCAACGGAGCGATCGGCGCTGCCACTATCGTGCTCAACCTACCGGCCAACGCAGTGTTCGTCCGCAACCTATCCGCGACTGTCCGCGACATCGGCGCTTGGCTGCGTAACGCTCTCACGCATCGGCTCCAAGAACTCAGCATAGGATTCCACGCTCGCCTCGGGGCATCGGTGACACAGAGCAAGGTGGTGCGTGACGTCGAGAACGTAGAGCTGATGTTGCAGCAGGTCTTCGCGCCCGTGATGAGTGCCGTCGGCGTGATCGTCGGCGCCGGCATCGTCGTACTGATCCGCGTTCCCGAGTTCGCAGTTCTCTTCGTGTTGATGGTGCCGGTCGCTGTAGCGCTCATGCATTGGTTGCGCGTTCGCTCCCATGAGCGCAACGAGACCTTCCGCCGCGAGGTCGAGCGTCTCTCCCGACAGGTCGGCGAGATGACGTCGCTCGCGGCGCTCACCCGCGCGCATGGCCTCGAACAGGTGGCGACTGAGCGCGTGCTCGACACCGCCGCTGGGGTACGCAATGCCGGCGTACGGCTCGACCGCCTCAACGGGCGCTTCGGCGCGCTTTCATGGGTGAGCTACCAAACTCTCGGGGTCATCTGCTTGATCAGCGCGGCTACAGCGTCGGTCACGGGTTGGCTCTCCATCACCCCCGGCGAGGTTGTGCTGCTGAGCACCTACTTCACCATCGTCACCAATGCCACCACCAACGCGTTCGCACTTGCGCCGATCGTCGCGCGAGGTCGCGAGTCCCTTCGCTCGGTCGCTGAGGTTCTTCAGGAGGAGGACATCGAGGAAAATCGCGGCAAGCCGACCCTCGGCCGGGTAACCGGCCGCCTAGTCTTCGACGACGTCGGCTTCGCCTTTCCCGACAGCCCCGAGTCCGTCCTCTCACGAGTGAGCCTTCGCATCGAGCCGGGAGAGACCATCGCCTTCGTCGGGCCCTCGGGCGCGGGCAAGTCCACATTGATCAACCTTGCCCTGGGCTTCATCCGCCCCACGGAGGGCACCATTCAGCTCGACGGGGTAGACATGGCGGGGATCGACCTGCGTTCGGCGCGCCGATTCTTCTCCGTCGTCCCGCAAGAGCCAGTGCTGTTCGAGGGTTCAATCCGCGAGAACATCTCGTACGGCCTCGAGAGCGCGTCGGACGCACGCGTCCAGCAGGCGCTCCAGGACGCCAATGCTTGGACATTCGTCCAGTCGCTCGACGATGGCTGGGACACCCCCGTCGGCGGGCTCGGCTCTCGGCTGTCCGGTGGCCAGCGCCAGCGGCTCGCCATCGCACGTGCCCTGATCCGCGACCCACGCGTGCTCATCCTCGACGAGGCCACATCCGCGCTCGACATCCACGCCGAGAGTGCCGTTCGAGACGCCCTGGAACGGCTCCGACGGGACCGCACGACGCTGGTGGTCGCGCATCGCCTCAGCACCGTGCGCACTGCGGATCGCATCGTCGTACTCGACCGCGGGCGCATCGTCGAGAGCGGATCCCACGAGGAGCTCGCCGAAGCCGGCGGCAGATATGCGCACCTTCTTCAGAGCCAGGCGGGCTGAAGGAGGTGCGGCACCATTCCTCCGAAGTCACACTCGACGCGGCGTGCTATCGCGTATGACGACCTCGCCCGACACCCGTCTGCGCCGCGGAGGCTGGTGATCTGCCGTCAGCACGAGCTCGAGGGCCAGCTCTCCGATCTGCTCGAGCGGAAGCCTGACCGTAGTCAGGCTCGGGTGGATGTCACGAAGGGTCCCGATATCGTCGAACCCCGCGAGCCCGATGTCGATGCCCGGACGCACGCCGCGCGTCCGGCAGGCGGCCATGGCGCCGACCGCCATGACGTCGTTCACTGCGAAAACGCAGTCGACCTGGTGATGGGAGTCAAGGAGATGGGCCATCGCGTCGTGGCCGCCATCCCGGGTGAAGGCGCCTCGCAGCAGGACCGGCGCGGGCAGACCCGCTTTCGTGAGGGCGTCACGGAACCCATTGACGCGGTCTTTTGCTGTCAGAAGCTCCGTCGGACCCGCCAGCACGGCGAACCGCCGGTAGCCCAGTTCGACGAGTTCGGCCGCGAGCGCGCGGGCGCCCTTGCGGTTCTCGATGGCGATGGTGTCGACGGGGAACTTGGCCTGGCTCACAGCGACGACATGGCCCCCCGATCCCTGAAAAGCGACGATCTCGCGGCTGAGACGCGCGGTGAGTCTGGCGTCCGCTGTTCGACTGCCGACGAGGATGGCTGCTCGGCTTCGCTGACCGCGCAGGCTCGCGAGGTATTCGAGCTCGCGCTCCGGCCGGTGCACCGTCGTACCCAAGGAAACAAGCAGGTGGTGTTCGTCCGCCGCCCGCACGACGCCAGCGGCGATCGAGGAGAAGTACGGGTCAGCGATGTCGTGCACCACCAGGCCCACGACGTTGGTTCGCCCCTTCGCCATCGCCTGCGCCGGCGCGTTGGCGGAATAGTTGAGCTTGACTGCTGCTGCCAAGACACGCTGCCGGAGCTCCTCCCCTACCTTGCGCTTGCTGCCGTTGAATGCTCGCGACGCAGTCGCAAGCGACACTCCGGCCTCGTTGGCGACGTCCATGAGCGTCACTGGTCCGGGTGCCAGCTGATTCATTTTCAGACCCCTCGAACAACGGCAGGAATACGTATTCCCAATTCTAGCGATCGACGAGCCTCCGCGAGCGCGCGGCGACGGGGGACGACCAAGAAGGATCCTCGATGACCCCCGAATGCCCGAATCCCAGTACGAGAACGAGCCTGCCGCCGAACCCGATCCTGCCCGGATTCCATCCAGACCCCTCTCTGATCCAGGTCGGAGATGTCTACGTGTTGGCGAATAGCACCTTCGAATGGTGGCCCGGTATCGCGCTCCACACCTCCGTGGACCTGCAGTCGTGGGCGCCAGCCGGATACGTCTTCACCGATCCCGGCGATCTCGACCTGAGGGACGTACCGGACTCCGGTGGTCTCTGGGCACCGTCGCTATCACACGATGGCAGCCGATACTGGCTCGTCGTCGGCGCCGTGCACACTTGGAGCGGACCCTTTAAGGACATCGACGTCTTCCTCACGACGGCCTCGGACCTCGAGGGGCCATGGACGAAGCCGGTCCGCTTGGGCGGCGGGGGCTTCGACCCGTCGATTTTTCACGACGAGGATGGTCGGCACTGGCTGCTTAACATGCGCTGGGACCACCGACCGGACAACTTCTCCTTCGCCGGCGTCACCCTCCAAGAGATCAATGAGACCGATGTCGTCGGGGAGGAGCGTCTTATCCTTACATCGGAAGAGCTCCTCGAGGGACCTAACCTCTATGTCCACGACGGGTGGTTCCACCTCATGCTGGCCGAGGGCGGGACGGGCTGGAACCACGGGATCCGCACCGGCCGGTCGAGGTTCATCGAGGGCCCTTATGACCTCGATCCCGAGCCGCTTCTGACAACCCGCGACAACTGGCAGTGGCCCCTCCAGAAGGCAGGTCACGGTGAGCTCGTCCGAGGTCCGAATGGCGAGTGGGTGCTCGTGCACCTGGCCAGCCGACCGCTGCTCTCCACGACAGGACCCGTCTGCGTCCTTGGCAGGGAGACCTGTCTCCAGGAAGTGGAGTGGATCGACGGTCGCCTGCGACTCATCGGCGGTGGGCACTGGCCGGCCCGCGCGAGCGCGCTGGACCAACCCCTTCCCTATCCCAGCGGATTCGAGGACACATTCGACGGCGATGCTCTCGATCCCCGATGGCTGACGCTCCGCGAGCCCGCCGATCCGTCGTGGGTCGATCTCTCCACCCGGCCCGGCTGGCTACGCCTCCGCGGGCGCCGCAGTGTGTTTGCGTCCGTAGGTGTGAGCCTGATCGCCACCCGCCTTCTCAGCACCCATTGCGCCATCGCGACAAAGCTCGCCGTGAAGCCACGTCTCCATGCCCAGCGCGCGGGTCTCGGCCTCTGGTACGACCGACGAGGCCACCACCTCGTCACTGTCACGTGCTACGACGGCCGTGCCGAACTCGTCGTGTCCTCCACGGACGGCGATCGCTACCACGAGACTCGCTCGGGGATCCTCGTCGACGAATGGCCGTCAGTGCATCTGCGAGCCTCGATTGACGGCCTAGTGCTCCGCTTCGAGGCGTCTCCCGACGGCGACGGCTGGAGGCACGTGGGCAAGCCCCTAGACATGGCAAGCCTCTCCGACGACTGGGGAGGCGCCCTCCGGTTCACCGGAACCATGATCGTCTTGTTCGCCGAGGACACTGGGCCCGGGACGATGTCAGCCGAGTTCGCCGGCGTCAGCGTCATCTCGCAGACTGACGACCCCAGCGCCAAGGCTCCGTCATGACGGTGCGCGCGCTTATCATCGCTGGCCGCGGAAGGTACGAAGACCCCTGGCACGATCACGCCGCCACATCCTGGTGCATCGCGAGCGAACTGCACGACCTCGGCCACCGGGTCGACGTTCGATCCACCTTCCACCAGACCCTCCACAGCGCGGGCGACTACGACCTCGTGGTCGTCAACGCAGGCACCGGCCGGATCGATCCTGCGTTCGACGGCGGCCCGGATGAGTGGCAGCCCGCTCATGAGGAGTTCGCCGATGCCGTGCGCGACGGGCTCCCCGTGCTCGCCATGCATCAGTCCGCGAACACCTTCAACGACTCCCCCGGCTGGCACGACCTGCTCGGCGGCCAATGGATCCCGGGTCAGTCCTTCCACCCGCCCGAGGGGCCGGCCGAGTTCGACCTTGTGCGGTCACCGGAGGACGCATCGGGAGTGCTTGGCTCACTGGACGACGTCATACGTGCCAATGACGAGCGTTACTGCGCTCTGGACGTCGCCACTGCCTCGACCGTGCTCGTCACGACGACATGGCAAGGAACCGAACACCCAGTCGCCTGGCGTTCGGGAGCGGCTCCGTCGGTCATCTACGACGGCCTCGGGCACTCAACTCGCTCCTATGAGTCGAGGGATCGCGCCCTGATGTTGCGGGCCGAGCTGAAGTGGCTAGCCAACCGGGTCCGATGACAGAGGAAAGCCGTTTCCGAGAACTTGCGACGATCCGTTGTGCTTTACGTCACACACGCATTACAGTCGGGAAAGCGCATTCCAGCGCAGAAGGAGCACTGATGACTAGCAACAAGGCCTCGTTCGAATGACCCTCGTCAGCACACCCACTCCCGCGGGGACCGCTCCAGACTCGACACAGCCGGAGGCTCGCGCTCGGCGACGGAAGTCTCGCGGAGCCTCCAGTGGTCACGAGCCGGGAGCCTCGCGCGGGCAGCAGGTCCAACTTCTGCTGCTCGCGCTGCCAGCGATCGCATTGCTCGCTGTGTTCGCCTATCTTCCGATGGCTGGACTCGTCGTTGCGTTTCAAAGGTTCAACATCACCGACGGCGTCTTCGGATCGCCGTGGGCGGGCCTGGCCAATTTCCGCTTCTTCTTCAGCTCGGGATCTGCAGGGCGTGTCCTCTTCAACACGGTATTCCTGAATGTGTTGTTCCTGTCGTCGACCCTGATCGTCGGGCTGGCGTTGGCCATCATGCTCAACGAGATCCGAAGCAAGTTCCTTCGCAAGCCGCTGCAGTCGGTCATCTTCTTCCCCTACTTCGTCTCCCCCATCGTCATCAGCGTGATCCTGCAGGTCCTGTTGTCAGGTTTTGGCGGCTCCGGCGGTGCAGTGAACAACATGCTGGGAGTCCTGTCGCTGCCGGAGGTGGACTGGTACACGACACCAGGCCCCTGGCCCTGGATCCTCACGATCGTCAAGGTCTGGCAGATGGGCGGCTACACGTCCGTGATCTTCCTCGCCGCCATCACATCGATCCCGGAAGAGGTTTACGAGGCGGGGGCGCTCGACGGCGCCTCACGAGCCCACATGGCACTCCACATCACGACTCCCCTCCTCAAGCCCACCGCTGCAATCTTGATCATCCTCGGCATCGGTCGGATCTTCTTCGGCGACTTCGGGACCATCTACGCCATCGTCGGCGATAACGGGACACTCTTCCCGTCGACTGACGTCATCGACACCTATGTCTACCGAGCACTCCGTACCCAGGGGGACTTCGGCATGACCGCCGCCATCGGCCTCTTCCAGTCGGTGGTCGGATTCGCGCTGGTCGGCGTCGCCACCCTCCTCACCCGCCGGTTCTCACGCGATTCGTCGCTCCTCTAATCGAAAGATGGAGACAGACGCATGACAATCACCGCCCTTCGGCCCGCGAAGGCGCCGTTGCGCCGCAGCCGAAACGTCGAGCCGTTCACCATCGTCAGCATTGTGGGCGCGTCGCTGTTCGCCGTGTTCGCCTTCCTCCCGCTGTGGATGATCCTGGCCGGGTCGTTTACCGACGAGACCAAGCTGTCCTCCTCGGGATACAGCCTCTGGCCGCACCCATTCAGCACCGCGGCATACTCGTCGATCTTCGCCGGTTCGGCTCTGTGGAAGGCAATGGTCGCCAGCCTCTTCATCACAGTGGTTGGGACCGTGATCGCGGCCACCTGCACAGCCGGACTGGCTTGGGTCATCGCCCGGCGCGTTCCGCGTCTGAGCGCCGCATTGGCGGTGTTCGGCTACATCCCGATGCTCTTCACAGGCGGCCTCGTACCTCTCTACATCCTGGTCACGCAATATCTCCACCTGACCAACAGTTGGTTCTCAGTGATCCTCCCGGCTGCCGTAGCACCCTTCCTGGTGTTCATCACCGTCAGCTTCTTCTCCCAGCTGCCCTCGGAAATCCTGGAGGCGGCCCGAGTTGACGGAGCCGGCGAGTTGCGCACGTTCTTCTCGATCGTGCTCCCGTTGAGCAAGCCAATCCTCGCGGTGATCGCCCTCTTCTACGCCGTGCACTTCTGGAACGAGTGGTTCATGGCGCTCCTGTTCCTCTCGGACGCGGAGAAGTACCCCGTTCAGCTGGTGCTCCAGAACCTCATCGCAAGCGTCGCCAACGCCGCCGGCATGGTGCCGGTCAGCAACAACGTCGCCCCCGTCTACCAGCTCCGCCTCGCTCTAACGGTGATCACGATCGCGCCGATCCTGGTCGCCTATCCCTTCGCCCAGCGCTACTTCGTCAAGGGGCTGACCCTCGGAGCAAGCAAGGGCTGACCACAGCTCCATCGCAGCACCCTCACCCATCCGCCAGCTCGGGTCGGCACCCTCAACGCGCCATCAGTCGATGACACCTGCACGAAAGGCACTTCAATGAACCAGATCGCTTCGGCCGTCGTTAGCAGGCGGTCGCTCCTCCAAGGGGCCGGCGCACTGTCGGTCGCCAGCATGCTCGGCATGTCGATGTCTGCCTGCTCCTCAGACTCCTCCAGTGGAGGAAAGTTCACCGGCAACCTCACGTTCCTTCTACCCGGCACCGTGCCCACGGGCTGGCAGAACGTGCAGTCGGAGATCAACAAGCGGCTGAAGAAAGACCTTGGATTCACCATCCAACCGCAATTCATCTCCTGGGCGGACTACGGCACCCAGAGCCTGCTCCGCTTCACCTCCGGGGCGAAGTTCGACACCGCCCTCCAGGCGCGGTGGCTGAACATGGCTCAACTCGCGTCGGATAAGGCGCTGGTTGACGTCGGATCGAAGGTCGGCTCGTACAAAAACCTGTCCGCGACCATCGACCCCAAGATCTTGGAGTCCAACCACTGGGGCGACGCCCTCTACGGCATCCCGCAAGTCAACAGTGCCGCGCGCCTTCATCACTTCGGCATCCGACAGGACCTCGCCGAAGAGCTCGGCTTCGGCGAGATCAACGACTTCGAGACGCTCGAGCGATTCTTCTACGCCGTCAGGCAGAAGAAGTCCGGGATGATCCCGCTCGGCCTCAACACCAACAGCAGCAAGCAGACCACCTTTGGGCCAGTCACGCCCATCCTCAACGCATGGGCATGGGAGAACCCGAACGCCTTCGGGTGGAGCTTCACCGGCGACTCGATGCTGTTTGCGTTCGCGGCCGACGCCGGAACTTCCGGGAGCTCGAACCCCATCCCGTTCTGGGAGCAGGACGGAGTACGTGATGCCCTCGATCGAGTCAGGAAGTACAACCAGGACGGCATCATCAACAAGGACATCCTGAATCTTGATGCGACTGCCGAGCAAGGTCTCTTCACATCCGGTAAGACGGCGGCCACGTGGGCCATCACAGATGGGACCACCTCGAACTACCTGACCACGCTGAAGAAGGCTGTCCCCACCGCCGCGATGGCGAATATCGCCCCTCTCAAGGGAGGCCTGAGCGCCAAGCCGCTGCAGAACTTCCAGGCGGACAACTTCGTCGTCCTGAACACCCACGGCCAGAGCAACGACTCAGCGCTCGCCCTGCAGGACTGGGCCTCGATCAAGCAGAACTACGACCTCATCTCCTATGGCATCGAAGGCACAGACTGGGTCGCTCAAGGCGAGAATGGGGTCGAGTTCAAGAGTTCGTACAATTTCCCGGCCTTCGCGCTGTCCTGGAGAATTCCCCTGTTCCGGAGTCCGTCGACTATGTCGGAGACCGAGAAGCAGATCTTCGACTGGTCGAAGGACACCGACAACTTCACCCTCGACCCCTTCGCCGCGTTCATTCCCGACGTCGAGCCCGTGAAGAGCGAGAACACCCAGATGACCGCGGTGATGACGCAATACGCAAAGCCTCTATTCGCCGGCGTCGTCGACGTCGACAAGGGTCTCGACGCACTGAAAAAGGCCGCCGACCGCGCTGGCATCGACAAGCTCCAGGCGGAGCTCGCCAAGCAGGCGGACGCCTACGCCAAGGCCCACCAGTAGATCGGCACACTAGGCGCGGTCCTGGCTACCCGTCCCTACCCGGATGGCCAGGACCGAGTCGTCATCGACCGCGACCGACACGTCAGGACCCGCCTTGACTAGCCCCGAAACGACCTCTCCCATGATCCAGATGTGGTTCGGAAACTTCTTCGAGCCCTTCTGCAGCGACGCCGACGCCACCCGCGCGGGCATAGCCGACGTCGCCGATCTAGGGTTCACCTCGATCAATCTCGACTCCAAACCGTGGGAGGACTTCTTCGCCCGATATCGCGGCGAGGAGGCCAGCGCGTACGTCGCCATGCAGGAGCTCATGGTCGCCGAAGCGGCTAAGCACCAGATGGACGTGACCTGCCTGTCGCTCTATCTCTGCGGCGACAACCTCTACCCGAACATCAGGAGCGTCCCGCCGGTGCGCGGCGAGGAGGCAATCCGCCCCGACGGCACGCCGATGGGCACCTACAAGTACTGGTCGCCGATCGCACAGCAGACCATGGTGGACCACGTCCACGGACTCCTCGACCTCTTCGGTGATCACATGCGGCGCACCCCGGGAGGACGGATCGTGATGCAGACGATGTTCGACCCGATTCCCAAGCCAAGCTTCGACTCCGAGGGCCGCGGGAAGTATCTCGCTTGGCTCGAGGACAGGTACGCCGGCGACGTCAGCGCCCTCAACAAGCGCTATGCCCTCGATGCCCGCTCCTTCGCCGATCTCGAGCCGGAGCAGTACTGGCTCCGACCCTCCGAATTGGATTGGGTCGGCTGCGCCCGGCCCACCGCCGGCGACTTCGCTCAGAGGACGCCCGACTACCACCGCTGGATCGACAACCAGACCCACCTAGCCGAGGTCCAGGTCGATTACTTCGCCCAGATGCACGAGCACTGGCGTTCGACGACACCGCCCCTTTTCGTCGAGCCGGTCCTCCACCAGTGGGGCTATTTCTTCAACCCGCCTGGCGTGCCCGACTGGCAGACCGGCCAGCGGGCGCTCGACGTCTACCGCATCGCGCCTCACGTCGACTCGGTACTCTTCATCGCCGCGCCGCTGAACCCAGAGAACCGGCCGGACGCGAGCGTCGTCAGTGTGGAGAGCTCCATCGCCAGGACCGTGAACCAACACGGACCCTTCACCGGTGGCCTCTACCTCGGTCGTCACGTGAACGAGGACGTCTACCGCGTCGTACCGCCGGCGGAGGCGATCGCCACGCACGTCGCCAACGGCGCGAAGCGGCTGCACGTCTACGGCTACAGCGGGCTCGACGACGGCGGAGTGATGTTCCGCATGGACGACCTGTTCAAGGACTCACTCAGGTCCGGAAACCGGTGGGCGACCTCTGTCATCCCACTACTCGACGAGCCCCGCGCGAAGGAGGTTGCGATCCTCTTCCCCGCCGAGATGAGTCTGTTGGAACCACTCGAGGTCGACGAGGGTGGCCGGCACCGGATGGACCTGCTCGGCTGGCATCAGCAGATGACTGACCTCGGCTGGCACGTCGACGTCGTCCACGCCGACCAGGTCGTTAGCTCCGGGCTCGCGGACTACCGCTATCTCGTCATCCCGACGAACTCGCTCTATGACGTGGGCTGCGTCGTCGACAACAGGCAGCTGGAGGCAGCCGTGGCCGCCTGGGTGCGCAGCGGTGGCGTCGCGTTTCACGGGCCCGGCTCGGGGCTGGCCCATAACGCCTTCGGTGTCAGGGAGGAGACTGTTGACTTCGACTGCATCGCGTGGGACGACGACATCATCCCTCACGGCTGGTCCACCGTCGCGTTCACCCACGACACGGAGGTACGCGGCCGCTACATCCAGTCTGGCCGCCCCGCCATCGTCGAGACGTCTCTCGGCGCCGGGACGGTCTACTCCTTCGGATTTGAGTACGGCTTCGCGTACTCCCGCCAGACCATGCCGATAGTGCCCCCCGAATACGGCAAACGCGAGATGCACCCCATCGTCCTGATGAGGTCGACGCCAGTGCAGACGCTCATCGGCACCTCTCCCCTGGCGGTGACCCATCCGACGAAGGGAGTGGAGGTCGCTCGCTTCGGTGATCGCGCCGTTGTGGTCAATCACCGCGCATCGCCGATCGACATCCGAGACGTTCGCACGTCCGCCGAGATCCATCTCGTCCCCTCCGCGCCCGGATGGGTCGCCGGGCATGGCGCCGCCTACCTCGAATTGCAGACGGGTCCCTCCGTCAGCGGCGACAGCGTGCTCAAGGAGAGCGCCCGCGTCACCACGCCCAAGACGCGATCAGGTCGCAAACCGAACCTGGTCCTTCAAAACATCGCCGAACCGTTCGTCCGGGCGCGATACTCATAAGGAGCAGAGAATTGGCATCAGTAACGTTCAATAAGGCTCAGCGCTGGTATCCGGGGGCCGACTCCCCCGCCGTCCCGGGCATCGACCTGGAGATCAAGGACGGGGAATTCATGGTCCTCGTCGGACCGTCGGGGTGTGGCAAGTCCACGTCCCTGCGCATGCTCGCCGGTCTGGAGGAGGTGAACGAGGGCCACATCCTGATCGGTGATCGCGATGTCACCCACGTGCCGCCGAAGGACCGGGACATCGCGATGGTGTTCCAGAACTACGCGCTCTACCCCCACATGTCGGTCGCGGAGAATATGGCGTTCTCACTCAAGATGGCCAAGGTCCCCGCGGCCGAGCGCGAACGACGGGTCGCCGAGGCGGCAAGGATCCTCGGTCTGACGGACTACCTCGAGCGTAAGCCCAAGGCGCTGTCGGGCGGCCAGCGCCAGCGGGTCGCGATGGGTCGCGCGATCGTGCGGCAACCGCAGGTCTTCTGCATGGACGAGCCGCTGTCCAACCTCGACGCGAAGATGCGTGTGCAGACCCGCACCGACATCGCCAAGTTGCAGAGCGACCTCGGGGTCACCACCGTCTACGTCACCCACGACCAGATCGAGGCGATGACGATGGGTGACCGCGTCGCCGTCATGAACGTCGGTGTGCTGCAGCAGGTCGACACCCCGCTCGCGCTGTACGACCGGCCGGCCAACCTGTTCGTGGCCGGCTTCATCGGCTCCCCGCAGATGAACCTGATCAAGGCCAAGCCCGACGACGGCTACGCCAACATCGGCGGCTTCCAGGTGCCCGCGCGCCTGCCGGCTGACACGCCCAGTGACGTCACCATTGGGGTCCGCCCCGAGGCGTGGCGCCTGGTCTCCGAGAGCGAGGGCGGTCTGCCAATCGACGTCACGGTGGTCGAGGAGCTCGGCTCGGACTCCTACGTCTACGGCACGTGCGACGTGGAGGGCACGCCCTCCACGGTCGTGGTCCGCGTCCCGGCTCGTGAGCGGATCGCCAAGGGCAGCCAGCTCTTCGTCACAACCGACCCCGGCGACGTACACCTCTTCGACACCGCCACGGGCGGGAGACTCAACTAGCGTTGTCCGGTCCCGTGGCGCCGCCGGCAGCACGTGGACAGGCAGCCACACCTTCGTCGCGACCGACCTTCTAGCCCCGACCTCGGTCGAGGAGCTGCAGGCCTTGGTCGTCGCCCATGAACGCGTGTGACCGCGCGGCACCCGCCACTCGTTACGGCGCTCGCTGACTCACTAGGTGTGCTAGTCACCCTCGACGAGATGGCGGGGGAGATCGAGCTGATCGGCGATGCAGTGCGGGTCCCGGGGGCACGAGGTACGGCGGCTAGCTGTTTGGCTGCAACTGCGGGGTCGGGCGCTGTCCAATCTTGCCTCGCTCCACCACATCTCCGTCGCGGGATCAGCGTCAACCGGCACGCATGGATCTGGGGCCCGCAACGGTAGCCTCGCGGCCGCCGTGCGAGCTATCGAGCTGGCCGACGGTCGCGGCAGGCTGCGCCGACTCCAGCGCGGAGGCTCCTGCTTCGACGGCGCTGTGATCGGGCTCGGCATGCTGGGCGTAGGTTTCACACTGCAGCTCGATACCGAGGAGTCGTACGACGTCTCGCAGGTCGTCTACGAAGGCGTGACCTGGCGCAAAGCACTCGACCCCGACGTACTCCTTGGTGCGGCATATTCGGTGTGTCGCTCTTCACCTCATGGGCTGCACCGAGAACGACTCGGCAAGGCAGCTGTGAATCAAGGCCCGCGCGCGTCCAGACCACGCGCCGGTCCAGATCGAGGGGCTCCGCCGGCCCCGCAGCCGCGCCACATGCTCGCCGGGATCAACTCGCCACACCGCAGCTCGGCGTGGCGGGTTGACGTCAGCGCCGATCTCTGGCTAACAAGAGGTCGAGCCGCAAGCGTCGGCGAACCGTGGCGTCTCGCGACGGTTGAAGGTCATGGCGCTTGTCGCGTCGGTTACCCCGACTCATGAGTCGATCGGTGTTGACGCGGAGGCGCTCACCAGCGGCTAAAGAACCTGGGCGAGGCGGTGGTAGGCCGCGTTCCAGCGCACCTGGTCGGCGAAGGCCCGGCGGGTCGTGCTCTCGTCGATGACCAGGAGCTCGGTGCGCGCGAGCTCGGCGAAGACCTCGAACGCCTCCACCCCCGCGGCCGTCGAGAGCACCGTGTGATGGGCGCCGCCGGCGGTCAGCCAGGCCTCGGCCGAGGTCGGGAAGTCCGGTCGCGGACGCCAGACGGCACGGGCTACCGGCAGGTGCGGCAGCGGGGCCGGCGGAGCGACGACGTCGACCACGTTGGCGGTCAGCCGGAAGCGGTCGCGCATGTCGGCCAGCGACACGACGACCGCTGCCTCGCACGGGTCGGCGTCGAAGACCAGGCGGACCGGGTCCTCCTTGCCGCCGATCCCGAGCGGATGGACCTCCACCCGCGGCCGCGCGGTCGTGAGGGACGGGCAGATCTCGAGCATGTGAGCGCCGAGGATCAGCTCGGCACCGGGCGTCAGGTCGTAGGTGTAGTCCTCCATGAGGGACGCCCCACCGGGCAGCCCCTCGCCCATCACCTTCGCGGCCCGGACCAGGACGGCGGTCTTCCAGTCGCCCTCGGCGCCGAAGCCGTAGCCCTTCGCCATCAGCCGCTGCACGGCGAGTCCCGGCAGCTGCCGGAGATCGCCGAGGTCCTCGAAGTTGGTGGTGAACGCCTTGGCGCCGGTCTGGCCGAGAAGGCTCTCGAGAGCGAGCTCCTGGCGTGCGGCGTAGCAGAGCGACTCGTGGCGCTCGCCGCCGCGGCGGAGCGCCGGCTCGACGTCGTACAGGTCCTCGTAGTCGGCGACGAGCGCATCGACCGCGCTGTCCGCGACCTCGGCCACCGCCGCGACCAGATCGTTGACCCCCCAGGTGTTGACCGATACGCCGAAGCGGAGCTGGGCCTCGGTCTTGTCGCCCTCGGTGACCGCGACGTTGCGCATGTTGTCCCCGAAGCGCACCAGCCGCAGCTCGTGGGTCGCGGCCCAGCCTGCGGCGCCGCGGATCCAGGTGCCGACCCGGCGGGTCACCGCGGGGTTGCTGACATGGCCGACGACGGTCGTGCGGACGACCCCGAGCCGTGCGGCCAGATAGGCGTACTCCCGGTCGCCGTGCGCCGCCTGGTTGAGGTTCATGAAGTCGAAGTCGATGCTGTCCCAGGGCAGCTCGACGTTGGCCTGCGTGTGCAGGTGGAGCAGCGGCTTGCGCAGCGCGTCGAGGCCGGCGATCCACATCTTCGCCGGGCTGAAGGTGTGCATCCAGGTGATCACGCCGAGCACGTGGTCGGCGCTGTTGGCCTCCAGCATCGCCCGGCGGATCGCGTCGGCGTCCTTGAGCACGGGCTTCCACACGATCCGCGCCGGGACGTCCGCCGACTCGTCGAGGGCACGCGCGACGGCCTGGGACTGCTCGGCGACCTGGCGCAGCGTCTCCTCGCCGTACAGGTCCTGACTTCCGGTGAAGAACCAGACCTCGCGGTCGGGATACGCCTTGGACATGGGTGTTCCTCGCTGTTCTCGTGTGCTGCTGGAAGCGCTGGTCGGCAGTGGTGGCGTGGGTCGGCGCTGTCAGCGCTGGCCGTAGACGTTCTGGTAGCGGTCGTAGAGGGCGTCGATCGCCTCCTGCGGGATGGGCGTCGGGTCGCCGAGCTGGCGGGAGACGTGCACCGCGCGGGCGACCTCCTCGAGCAGCACGGCGGCCTTGACCGCGGCGGCCGCCGAGGCGCCGATGGTGAAGGGGCCGTGGTTGCGCATCAGGACCGCCGGGCTGCGGTGGCCACGCAGGGTCTCGACGATGCCGCGGCCGATCGAGTCGTCGCCGATGATCGCGAAGGGGCCGACCGGGACCGGGCCGCCGAACTCGTCGGCCATCATGGTCAGCACGCACGGGATCTCCTCGCCTCGCGCGGCCCAGGCGGCGGCGTAGGTCGAGTGGGTGTGCACGACGCCGTGGACCTCGGGCAGGTGGCGATAGACGTACGCGTGGGCGGCGGTGTCCGAGGACGGGGTGCGCAGGCCCTCGACGAGGGCGCCGTCGAGGTCGCAGACGACCATCGCGTCGGCGTCGAGGTCGTCGTAGGAGACGCCGGAGGGCTTGATCACGAGCAGGTCGGGGTGGCCGTCCACGCCGGGGACGCGCTCGGAGACGTTGCCGGCGCTCCACACCACGAGCTCCCAGCGCGGCAGCTCCGCGTGCAGCGCGGCGACGCGGCGCCGAGCGCTGTCGACCGCGGCACGCATGGGGGTCGGGACGGTCATCGGGATCTCCTCGGGAGTGGTCGTGGTCTGCATGGCGCCGGGGCGGCTCAGCGGATGGCGGCGACGGCGGCGGGCTGGACCGCGACGCCGGCGGCGAACCGCTCGAGGTAGTCCGAGAACGCGGCGACCTCGGTCGGATCGGGGTCGATCACCGAGAGCGCCGCGCCGCCGAAGACGACCTCGGCGAGGTGGTCGGCGAGGGGCCGGGTCGCGCCCGACCGGAGGTAGGAGGCCAGGACGGCGATGCCCCACGCTCCGCCCTCGGCGGCGGTCTCCCCGACCGCGACCGGCACGCCGAGCGCGGCGGCCAGCGCCCGCTGCGCGATCCCCTCGGTGCGGAACAGGCCGCCGTGAGCGACCATCCGGTCGATGGCGACGGACTCCCCGGAGAGCACCTCCATGCCGAGCACCAGCGCGGCGAAGACGCCGTAGAGCTGGGCCCTGGCGAAGTTCGCGAGCGTCAGACGACTGGACGGCGTACGGACGAGGAGGGGCCTGCCCTCGGAGACGCCGGCGACGGGCTCGCCGGCGAGGAAGTTGTAGGCGAGGACGCCGCCGGCGTCGAGGTCGCCGTCCGCGGCGGCGTGGAGCAGCGCGCCGAGGACCGTGTCGGTGTCGGCGCCGGCGCCGATCGCGCTGGCGAACTGGCCGAAGACCGCGCCCCACGACGCCAGCTCGCCGGCGCCGTTGTTGCAGTGCACCATCGCGACCTGCTCGCCGGTCGGGGTGGTGACGACGTCGATCTCCTCGTGCACGCGATCGAGGGGACGCTCGAGGACGACCATCGCGAAGACGCTCGTCCCGACGCTGACATTGCCGGTGCGCGGGGCGACGGCGTTGGTCGCGACCATGCCGGTGCCGGCGTCGCCCTCGGGCGGGCACAGCGGGATGCCCGCGCGGAGCGTGCCGCTGGGGTCGAGCAGCGCCGCGCCGGCCCCGGTCAGGGTGCCTGCGGGCGCGCCCGCCGTCCGCACCTGCGGCAGCAGGTCGGCGATCGAAGGGGCTCCCGCGTGGTCGAGTGCGTCGTAGGCCTTGACCAGCTCGGCGTCGTAGTCGCCCGTGGCCGGGTCGATGGGGAACATCCCCGAGGCGTCGCCGACGCCGAGGACCCGCTCGCCGGTCAGCCGCCAGTGGACGTAGCCGGCCAGTGTGGTGAGGTGCGCGACGCGCGCGACGTGTGGCTCGCGGTCCAGCGTCGCCTGCCGGTGGTGGGCGATCGACCAGCGCAGCGGGATGTTCTCGCCGAAGAGCTCGGTGAGCTCGGCCGCGGCAGGGCCGGTGGTGGTGTCGCGCCAGGTGCGGAAGGGGACGAGCAGCTCGTCGGCGGCGTCGAGGGCGAGATAGCCGTGCATCATCGCCGAGATCCCGAGGGCGCCCACCTCCGGCCGCACCCCGTACGCCGTGTCGACCTGGTCGAGCAGCGTGGCCACCGACTCCTGCAGGCCGGACCAGACCGCGTCGAGGGAGTAGCTCCAGTGACCGTCGACCTGCTCGCTCTCCCACGTCGAGGTCCCCGTCGCGAGGACCGCGTGGTCGGAGCCGATCAGGCAGGCCTTGATCCGGGTCGATCCCAGCTCGATTCCCAGGGCGGTCCGCCCTGCCGCCAGGTCCGCCGCGGCACGCTCGTTCCAGCCCATCTGTCGCCCTCTCCGATCAGCACCGGGTGTGACCGGCGTCATACGGAACGAGTGTGAACGCTAACATCCAGTGGTGTCAACCAGCACCTCCGACATGGGAGGCGAAGATGTGAGCGCTCTACCCGGCGCTGCGGGCGTGTGTCACGCGGACGGCGACGAGGTGGAGTCGCGGACCACCAGCTCGGGGCGGATCAGCCCGATGGACGGCTCGGGCTCGCCGTCCAGGGCCCGCATCGTGAGCTCGATCGCCCGCTGGCCCAGGAGCGAGAACTCCTGGCTGACCGTCGTGAGCCCCGGCCAGAAGTAGGCCGACTCGGGCTCGTCGTCGAAGCCCACCACGCTGACGTCCTCCGGCACGCGGCGACCGCTCTCGTGCAGCGCGTGCAGCAGGCCGAGCGCCATCGAGTCGTTCGCCGCGAAGACGGCCGTGACGTCGGGGTCGTCGGCGATCAGCCGTCCGGCCTCGTAGCCGCTCCTCGCCGACCAGTCCCCCGTCAGCTCGGGCCCCGGCAGCATCCGGCGCTGCTCGTGGGCCTGGCGCCAGCCGGCCCGGCGCAGTCCCGCCTCGATCCAGTCGAGCGGTCCGCCGAGATGCGCGACCCGGCGGTGGCCCAGGTCGAGCAGGTGGTCCACCGCCAGGCGCGCGCCGGCCTCCTGGTCGATGCCCGCGGCCATCGTCTGACCCTCGGTGACGCCCTGCACCACGACGATCGGCACCGGCAGGTCGAGGGCCACGACCTGCGTGAGCGCCTGGCGGTGCGCCACCCCGATCACGATCGCCTCGACCGCCTCGTCCAGGAGACGGTTCACCGCTCCCCCCAGCGCCGCGGCCGAGTAGTCCTCGACGTCGACCAGCGAGACGTCGTACCCCTCGCGATGGCCGGCCGCCTGGACGGAGACCGCGATCCGGCTCGGCCCGTGGAGGGCGAGGTGGGCGGAGATCATGCCGATCCGGCCGGACTTGTTGGTGGCCAGCATGCGGGCCGCGTTGTTGCGGCGGTAGCCGAGCTCCTTGATCGCCGCGAGGACGCGGTCGCGCGTGCCCGGGCGCACCCCGCCGACGTCGTTGAGGACCCGCGAGACCGTCTGGTGGGAGACACCGGCGGCCGCGGCCACGTCGGCCATGCTCGGAGCTCGGCCGGCGAGCTCGACCGCACCGTTCACCTGCTGCGCCATACCGGTGATCGTAGAGATCGGATCCACTCCGCGGGACTCCCCCGTGCAGAGTTCTCCTCTCGAATGTGAGCGCTTGCCAAGCCGAGCGGTGCTTGCTTGGATCCGGGCATGCCCTGCGTGCGCGAAGCGATCGCGCTCACCACTCCCCAGCTCCGTCTCACCCTGCTGCCCTGGGCGGCCACGATGCGCGGGCTCGAGGTGCCCGATCGCGACGGCCACTGGGACGACATCGTGCTCGGCTTCGACGACGACGCGGACTACCGCGGCGAGCATCCCTTCCTGGGCGCGACCGTCGGCCGCTTCGCCAACCGGATCGCGGGCGGGCGGTTCGAGCTCGACGGCGTCACACACCGGATCCCGCTCAACGACGGCTCGACCGCCCTGCACGGCGGCCCCGAGGGGTTCTTCCGGCGCGAGTGGTCGGTCGGCGAGCGCGACGACTGCTCGGTGACCTTCCACCTCGAGTCGCCGGCGGGCGACATGGGGTTCCCGGGCCGGTTGAGCGTCACGGCGAGGTTCAGCGTCGAGGGCGCCGTCGTACGCCAGGAGCTCGGTGCGACGACCGATGCCGCCACGGTGGTGAATCTGACGAATCACGCCTACTTCAACCTCCACGGGAGGCCGACCCGCTCGATCGCCGACCACCGAATCCGGATCGACGCGGACTCCTGGCTCCCGGTCGACCCCTCCGCGATCCCGCTCGCCGGCGCACCGGCGCCCGTCGCTGCGCCGTACGACCTGCGCGAACCGGTCGCGATCGGCTCCGAGGTGCGCTACGACCACACCTGGATGCTGAGCGGCGCCGGCCCGGTGCGGACCGCGGCCGTGCTGGACGACCCCTGCACCGGGCGCCGCCTGAGGATCCGGACGACCGAGCCTGGCGTCCAGTTCTACTCCGGCGACTTCCTCGACGGCTCGGTCGTCGGCAAGGGCGGCGTCCCGCTGGAGCGCCGGTCTGGCCTGTGCCTGGAGACCCAGCACTTCCCCGACTCGCCCAACCGGCCCGACTTCCCCTCGACCGTGCTGCGCCCCGGCGAGACCTTCCAGTCGCTGACGGAATGGAGCGTGGAGACCACCTCGTAGATTCTCGGCGCACGCGATGCGATTCGGCGCCGGGCGAAACGGTCATCGCCGCAGACTTCCTTGGCTTGAAGGTGTCCGTGCCGGGCAAGAGCCCCAGGTCCGGCCGAGTTGTCCATAAGCCCCGGCCACGGAGCCCATCTCGTTCTGCATGACGTGTAAGTCGGGATCGGGGGTCGGCCCACAGATGGAGGGGCGCCGCTGCGGCGACGGTCAGCGAGGCATACCTGGTGACCGAAACGACGAGTGCGATCGAAGCGATCGGAGAAGCTCATGGAAATTGCTCGGTTCATCAACCGAAATCAGTCGTACGATTCAAGTGCGACGACCTCGTCGGCCCGCCGGCGGGACGTTGCATGCGATCCTCGCGACACCGCGTCGCAAGGGCGGAATGGATCTCGGCCATGACGTACGCACCACGATTCCTTGCGCTAGCGTCCGCTGCACTGGTGGCGGTCGCCATGGCTGCCTGCGCCTCCGACGAAGGTCGTCCGACGACGAGTCCGGACTCAGGGACGAGTTCGTCGACTCCCACCGCATTGACCAGCGCGCCCACGCCCTCCTCCGATAGCGAGGCTGCTTCACAGGCAGCGTCCGAACTCGTCGAGAGGTACTACAAGGCGATCGACCTAACTCGCCAAGACCCGAACGTCTCCCTGGACGAACTAGCGCCGGTGGCCACGAGTGTCGAGCTGTCTTCGCTGAAGTCGCTCGTGCGCGAGGCGCGCGAGAAGAGGGAAACACAGACAGGCGAGACCAAGATTGCTCATCTTCAGGTCCAGTCGGTTGATCTCGACAACGCTGACCCCGGCGCAGGCAATGTGCCCACGGTGCAGATCGACGTTTGCTGGGACGTCTCTAACGTCGACGTCATTGATGCCAACGGCAAGTCGGTAGTGGCCTCCAGCCGGCCGGACGTCGGCTGGACGCGACTGACCGTCGCGAACTACCACTATGAAGCGGACCCGGCCAGCGGGTGGCGCGTAGCCACTAGCGAAGACCTGAAGAGATCCCCGTGCGCCGAATCATGACGCCGATCGCGTCAGCGCTCGTAGTCGCCTCCTGCCTGCTGGCGGTTGGGGACCAGCCCGCTCACGCGACAACCACGTGCCAGAAGACGGACCCCGCGACGGGTGCCTGCCAGATCTCGGTTGAAACGCCGGACGCCCCTACGAGTCCGGGAGAAGCGAACGGCGACAAGCCGACCGACACCGGAAGCGGCGCATCCTGTTACTGGGACGGGACGGCGCAGGCAATCAGCAAGCCCGCTCCGGGGCCTGTTCCGTGCACCAGCGACGCGGGCTACTGGTCGAACGACTACGAGTGCTATATCGCCCCGGTCGATCCTCAACCGCCCGCCGGCGACCCGAGCTGGAAGGGCCATCAGCCGGGGGACGGGGCGGTCTACAACTGCTACCAACCTCAGACCGGGTCTCTGGTCATGCTCTGGGGGCAGGACCCACCGGCGAACTCGGGAGCAGGGCCGACACCGCGCGACGTGGCCGAGTTGGCGATCAAGCAGATGGACCTACGCGCCATCGACATCGGCATCACGCCCGAGCCGAGCACCAACAGCATCGGACTGGTCGGGATGCCGATCTGGCTGTGGGACGTGGGTCCCGACGCACACACCTTCGGACCCGCAACGGCTTCCGCCACGGCAGGTGGCATCACGATCACCGCAACGGCAAAGGTCAACAAGATCACCTGGGACATGGGCGACGGCTCGACCGTGAACTGCACGACCGCAGGCACGCCGTACAAGGCGTCGTACGGCAACAAGAAGTCCCCGGACTGCGGCTACGTCTACATGAAGTCCAGCTCGCACGAGCCGGGCGGGAAGTACACGGTCACCGCCACATCGGACTGGGTGATCACCTGGGAGGGGGCCGGGCAGAACGGAGTCATCCGGCTCAACGGACTGTCGCGATCAGTGCAGATCGCGGTCGGGGAAGCGCAGGTGCTCGTGCGGTAACGGGCACCTGGGACGAGGGCGAGAGGCATAGGTATGAGTACAGCCACCCGAGACGAGAGGACTCTTCATCAGGAGGGTCCAACGCCGACCGCCCTCGTGCCTCCACCGAAGCTGCGCCGGCGGCCTGCGCTCATCGCGGCAGCGGTCGCGGCGATCTGCCTCGGCGCGCTGCTCGCCGGATGGGCGTGGAAGGCCACGACCGACACCCAGGAGGTGCTGGTGGCGCGCGACACCATCTCTCGTGGCTCGGTGATCAAGGCTTCCGACCTGGAGCGGATACGCCTCAGCGCCGATCCCGCTCTCCACCCGGTGCTGGGCTCGGAGTTCGACGAGGTCGTCGGCAAGCATGCCTCCCTGGACATCGCGGCCGGCGGGATGCTGACCCCGGAGTCCTTCACCTCGACCATCGTTCCCGGTGACGGCCAGTCGGTCGTCGGGGTCTCGCTCACGCCGGCACAGTCACCGGGGCTGGCACTGAACAGCGGTGACCACGTCCGTGTCGTTGTCACGCCCGGGCAGGGCGCGGACATCCCAGCGGGCGCGCCGCTGTTCAACGATGCGACCGTGGTCGGAGTCCACACCGACGAGACCTCGGGCAACACCGTGGTGGATCTGCTCGTCGATCATGCCGATGCGGCTGTGCTGGCCGAGCGGGTGGCAACCGGGAACGTCGCCATCGTCTTGGACTCGCGGGAGAACTGACATGGCGATCATCGCCCTCGCCTCCGCGTCCGGGTCGCCGGGCGTGACAACGTCGACCCTTGGGCTGGCGCTGTTGTGGCCAAGACCGGTCCTACTTGTCGAAGCCGACCCGACGGGTGGCTCAGGGCTGCTCGCGGGCTACTTCCGCGGGACGCGCGACGACCCCGGCCTGATCGAGCTGGCGCTGACCACGAGCAACCGCAGCGACGCGCTCACCGACGTGGTTCAGAAGATCGACGGCACGACGGTCTCCTTCGTCCCCGGCACCCGCTCCCACACCCAGGCCAGCGCACTGCGCGATCTATGGGCACCGCTGGCCGAGACCCTCGGCGAGCTTGAGGCGACCGGGCAGGACGTCATCGTCGACGCCGGTCGGCTCGGACTGAACGGATCACCGACCCCTCTGCTCGATGCGGCCGACCTGGCCCTGCTCGTCAGCCGTACGTCGCTTCCGGCGATCTCCGCGATGCGGTCGTGGGCCGACGCCTTCCAGCGCCCCGCTCTCGACTGGCACCAGTCAGGACTTCTGCTTGTCGGCCCCGGGCAGCCTTATGAGGCAAGCGATGTCGCCGGCGTAGCCGGACTGCCAGTGGTCGCCACGCTAGCCGCCGATCCAGCATCGGCCGAGGTCTTCTACCGGGGCTCCGACAAGCCGAAGCGGTTCGAGTCCGGGCCGCTGGTGCGCAGCCTGAACGCAGCGGTTGCGTCGATCCACTCGACCATCAGCCGGCGCCGTACCGAGCTGCTCGAAGGAGCCCGGTCATGACGACCGAGCGCTCCGAGGAGCGCAAGGCACCGCTCGCGGGGTTGCCGCTGTTCAGCAAGTCGCCTCCAACGCCCACCGACCAGCGGAGCAGTCCCCATCCGATGGCCACGCTGCAACTGACGACCGTGAGCAGCGGACCTATCGGCAGCAACGTGGACTGGTCGCTGGTCTCTGCCCTGCGGGCGCAAGCGTCCGAGCAACTCAGCCAAGCTGTCGCCGCCGACCGAGGCCGGCTCGACAAGATCTCCCAAGAGGAGCTCGGCAGGACGATCGTGCTCGACCTCATCGAGTCCACCGTCGCCGACCGCGTGAACGCGGGCTCGACCGCGATGTCGCCAGCCGACCAGGACGCGCTCGCCCGGGCGGTCTTCGACTCGCTGTTCCGGCTCGGGCGACTTCAGCCTCTCGTGGATGACGACCGGCTAGAGAACATCATCATCACCGGACACGACAACGTGCTGTTGGAGCTGACCGACGGCTCCCTCACCGACGGGCCGCCAGTCGCCGACTCCGATGAGGAGCTGATCGACTTCCTGGTCTTCCTCGCCTCCAGGTCCGAGGTCAACGCCCGCGGGTTCTCCGAAGCCCAACCGCGTCTGCATCTGCGCCTCGGCGGCGGCTCGCGTCTGGCTGCTGCCGCGTGGGTGACCCCGCGACCGTCGGTGGTGATCCGGCGTCACCGGCTGATGGAGGTCACCCTCGATGACCTCGTCGAACGCCAGATGCTCACTCCCGTGGCCGCGTCGTTCCTGCGAGCGGCGGTGCGGTCGCGCAAATCCATCGTGGTCTCCGGGTCACAAGGCGCTGGCAAGACGACCCTGGTCCGGGCGCTGTGTGCCGAGATCGACCCGCTGGAAGCAATCGGGACCTTCGAGAGCGAGTACGAGCTGCACCTGCACGAGCTGCGAGACCGGCACCGGATCGTCCACCCCTGGGAAGCCCGACCCGGCTCCGGCGAACGCGGACCCGACGGCAAAGCCGCGGGCGAGTTCACGCTCGATGAGGCGCTGGTCGACTCCTTCCGGTTCAACCTCTCCCGTCAGATCGTCGGCGAAGTCCGAGGGAAGGAGATCTGGGCGATGATCAAAGCGATGGAGAGTGGGACAGGCTCCATCTCCACCACCCACGCCTCCGACGCTGTCGCCGCGATCCGCAAGCTCGTGACCTGTGCGATGGAAGCCGGCCCTCACGTTACCCACGCGCTCGCGACCTCCAAGCTCGCGGCGACGATCGACGTGATCGTTCACCTGGACCTGAAGACCACGAGCCAGAGCGGGAGGAGCGTCCGGCAACGTCGGGTGGCCGAGATCATCGCCCTCGACCCCGGTGAGCGCGAGACCGGCTACGCCACCACGCACGTCTTCGCCCCCGACCCCCACGACCTAGCCGGCACCGCCGTGCCCGCCGTATTGCCCGACTCGTATCGTGCGCTGGCACGGCACGGGTTCGACCTCAACGGCTACCTGGCGCAGAAGGAGGTGCGGGCGTGATCCTCCTGGTCCCCGCTATCGCGGGCGCTCTCGTTGTCGGCGGCGTGATCGCGCTCGGGCTCGGGCTCCGCCCTTCCCCGGTCATCGAGCGTCCCTCTCGGCCACGACGGTTGCCGAAGCTCTCGACGCAAGCTCGGCGACTGCTGTTCGCCGGTTTCGCTGTTGGCGTGGTCGCGTTCCTGATCACCGGGTGGGTGCTCGCCCTTCTCGTCGTCCCTACCGCGTTCGTCGGTCTGCCCGTCCTACTCTCCTCCTCCTCGGCCGCCCAGCGCATCGCGCGTCTAGAAGCGATGGAGGAATGGACCCGCTCGCTGTCCGGCGTGCTGACCGTCGGCGTCGGCCTGGAGCAGGCACTGGTCGCCACGCTCCGTTCCACCCCTGCCGCCATTGCTCCCGAGGTGACCCGACTGGTCGCGCGGTTGCGGGCACGGTGGGTCACCGAGGACGCGTTGCGGGCGTTCGCCGACGAGCTGAACGACGCCACCGGCGACCTCGTGGCCGCGAACCTGATCCTCGGCGCCCGCAGGAGGGGCGCAGGACTGTCGAGCGTCCTCGAGGGACTGGCCGAGTCCGTTGCCGCCGACGTGCGCTCCCGGCGTCAGGTTGAAGCTGACCGCGCCAAGCCCCGGTCCACAGCACGGTGGGTGACGCTCATCAGCGTCGGAGTGCTCGTGATCCTCGCCATCTCGGGGACGTACGTGAAGCCCTATCAGAGCCCGCTCGGTCAGGTCGTCCTCGTCGGGCTGCTGGCGGCCTACGTCGCCACGCTGGTCTGGATGAAGCGCATGGCGATTGGGCGGCCGATGCCGCGGTTCCTCGCGTCCGTCCCCGGATCACCGAGTGAAGGCGGTGCGGCATGACGACCGGACTCCAACTCGCGCTGCTCGGCGGGGGCCTTCTGGGCTTGGGGATCGTGCTGCTCATCGCCCGACTCATGCCCGCCGAACCGGACCTGGCCGAAGCACTCTCACGACTCACCCCAACCCGGGGGCGAGCCGACGCTGTTGGTCCGGTCACGACGGCGAAGGGCAAGGAACGCATCGGGGTCTGGGCGATCGAGGCCCTACCGCCAGCCATCTGGATCAGGACCCCGACCCGCGAGCTGGCGCTGCTGCGCATTCCGCAGGCGAAGTTCTACGGCGACAAGATCGTCATGGCCGGCCTCGGCCTGGTAATCCCGCCGCTGCTGGCGTTCTTCTTCAACCAGATCGGCCTCGGGTTCCCCATCGCCATTCCAGCCTTCGCCTCCATCGGACTGGCCGTGGTGATGTTCTTCCTGCCCAACTACAACGCCGTCGACGACGCCAAGAGGGGCAGGCTGGAGTTCGCCCGCGCACTCGTGGCCTATCTCGAATTCGTCGCCACCGAACGCCTCAACGGCTCCGGCGTACGCCAGGCGATGGAGGCGGCCGCTGAGGTCGGCGACTCCTGGGTCTTCACCCGGCTCTCCGAAGAGCTGACCCGATCACGCTGGTCGGGCCAACCACCGTGGGACGCCCTCCACGCGCTTGCCGAGGAACTCGGCCTGCCTGAACTGGACGACTTCGCCGACATCATGCGGCTCTCGGGCGAGGAGGGCGCCTCCGTGTACGCAAACCTTCGCGCCCGCTCAGCTGCGATGCGTACGGCGATGCTGAACGACGAGATCGCCGAAGCAAACGCGGTTGGCGAGCGCATGACCATCCCCGGTTCCCTGCTCGGCGTCATCTTCTTGGCGCTGCTCGTCGCCCCGTCGTTGCTGCGGATGTTCAGCAACACCTAACAACCAGACACCCCACTCAGACCCGAGGAAGGGACACCCGTCCAGGAGAGGAAACACCAGAATGACTCGACTGCTCGCACTCCTAATCACCGTCCATCTGAGCCTCGATAGCAGGCTCCGCCGCGCGCGCTCAGAGCGCGGCTCCGTCACGATCGAGAACGTCTTGTGGGCTGTGGCCGTCATTGTCTTCGTGGGGATCGTCGTCGCGGCGATCAAGGCGTATGTCACCTCGCAGGCCGGCAACATCAAGTAGCCATCGTCGACCGAGACAGCTGCACTGCCGCCGACGTGGTGAGCGCGGCGCGGTCTCGATCGAGATGGTCATTCTGCTGCCCGCCTTGTTCGCCGTGATGTTCCTCGGCATGCAGGCGGCGCTGTTCTACCACGCCCGCACAGTGGCGATCGCCGCCGCACAGGAGGGGGCGAAGGTCGCCGGAGGCGAGAACGGCAAGGACTCCGACGGTGCCACGGCCGCGTCGTCGTTCGTCGCCGATGCCGGCGGCGACGACGTGCTGGCCGGCGCCAGCGCGACCGCGGACCGCACCGCGACCACGGTCACCGTCACGGTGACCGGCCACAGCCTCAGCGTGATCCCCGGCTGGAGCCCGACGATCGTCCAGTCGGCAACGTTGCCCGTCGAGAGACTCACCGCACCATGACCGGCCAGCGGAGGGACGAGCGGGGCTCGGCGGCTGTCGAAGCCGTCGTTGGCGTACCCGCCTTCATCCTGTTCGTCGGGCTCATCATCTTCGGCGGACGAACGGCGATGACCCACGGAGCCGTCGAGTCAGCCGCAGCCGACGCTGCCCGCTCCGCCTCGATCGCCCGTGACGCCGCCGAGGCATCGAGCGACGCGAAGACCGCGGCCGAGGCCAGCCTCGCCAACCAGCACATCCACTGCCTGACCGTCACCGTCGACATCGACGACTCCGCCTTCTCCCTGCCCGTCGGCACGCCGGGCGCGGTGACAGCCACCGTCGAGTGCCTCCTCGACCTCTCGGACCTGTCTGTGCCGGGCGTTTCAGGCAGCCGCCTCATCAAAGCCACCGTCAGCTCGCCGCTGGACACCTGGAGGGAACGGTGAGCACGCGCCGCACACGGGACGAGCGCGGCTCCATCAGCATCTGGATGGTCACCGCGAGCTTCGTGATGATCGTCCTCGTCGGACTGGCCGTCGACCTCGGCGGACAGGTCCAGGCCAAGGAGCGCGCCCACGACATCGCCGCCGAAGCCGCCCGCACCGGCGGCGAGCAAGTACAGGCCGCGCCAGCTATCGAGGGCCAGTACCTCGCTGTCGACACCACCGCCGCCAAGAAGGCAGCCGAGGACTACCTCGCAGCCTCGGGCGTCACCGGCACCGTGACCGTCACCGGCGGCAACACGATCACGGTCGACGTCACCGACGTCTACGAACCGAAGTTCCTCAGCATCATCGGCGTCGGCAACCTGACCGTCACCAGTAGCGCCTCGGCACGACTGATCCGCACCCTCGGAGGGAGCGAACAATGACCCAGCCCACCCTCGCGCAACGACTCCAAGGACTCGGGGCAGCACTCACGCTCGTGCTCCTGGTGGGCGGCATCCCGGTCGTGCTCGTCGCCATCGGCGCCGCCCCGTGGGACGCCCAGCTCGACCACACCCGCGCACTGCTCACCAGCCCCGACGACGGCACCCTTGCGATGGTCGTCATCGCCGCCGCAGCGTGGATCGCCTGGGCCGTCATCGTCGTCTCGGTCCTCGTCGAGGCGGTCTCGCGTGTCCGCGGGCTGCCGGCGCCGACTCTTCCCGGACTCGGCATGCCTCAACGCGCCGTAGGTCAGCTCGTGACCGTCGCGGCCCTGCTCTTCGTCGCGGCCCCCACCGTGATGGTTGCCTTCCCGACTCCGCCCGCCGAGGGCTCGGTGGTTGCCCCTGTCCTCAGCGCCCCGCAGGCTCACCCTGCTCCCGTCCCCTCGTCCTCTGCGCCCGTCCCAGCAGCGGCCGACGCCCCGACGAACCACAAGGCGACGATCGACTACACCGTGAAGCACGGGGACAGCCTGTGGAAGATCGCCGACCGACTGCTCGGCGATGGGGCGCGATTCCCCGAGATCGTGGATCTGAATCAGAACGTCCTCGACGGCCGGCCCGACTTCATTGTCTCCGGCACGGTCCTCAAGGTCCCGTACGAGGCGACTGAGCACGAGTCCGACCGGACGGCCGAGGACTACATCGTCGAGCCTGGCGACACTCTCTCCGAGATCGCCGGGGCCAAGCTCGGCAACCCGGGCCTCTACCCGGAACTGTTCGCGGCCTCGCGCCACACCGTGCAGCCCGACGGCGAGCACCTGAACGATCCGAACCTGATTCGGCCCGGCTGGGACATCACGATCCCCGGCGCAAAGCACAAGGCAGACACTCCGCAGAAGCCGCCACACGAGGTGACACCGCCCGTATCCGTGACTCCGCCCACGCAGACACCAACCGAGACACGAACGCCCACGACCGAGCCGACATCGAGCGCGAGCAGCTCAGCCGACCCCGTCCCCTCAACCACGCACGAGGCCACCCACGACAAAGGGTCCGCCACTCCCGGCTGGCTCATCCCGGGTCTGACCGGTGCTGGCGCAGTCCTTGCCGCCGGACTCCTCACCGCACTGCGTCGGCGTCAACGCACCCAACTGCGCTACCGGAAGCCCGGCCACATCGTCGTACCGCCACCCGCGCCACTCAACAACCTGGAGAAGACCCTCCACGTCGAAGGGTCCTCGATGGCCACGCGCATCGAGATGCTGGACCACGCTCTGCGCCAGATGAGCGACAGCCCTCACGCCCTGCCCCAGGTGGTCGCCGTCGCTCTCTCCGCTACCGAGGCAACGCTCCATCTGGCCGAGGCCAATGCAGATGCGATCCTGCCGGAGCCGTGGACCGGAACTGGCCGAACTCGCATCGCTTCGCTCCAAAGCAGCAGCGGCGAGCCAAGCGAGCAGAGCCCCCCGCCGTACCCGCTGCTGGTCGCCGTCGGACAGGACGACGGTGGAAGGATCTGGTTCCTGAACCTGGGTCACGCAGCGCATGTCGTCGTCACGGGTGATGTCATTGGCGGCGAAGACTTCCTCCGCTACCTGGCGGCCGAACTGGCACTCAACCCGTGGTCTGCCGAGGTCGACATCGACACGTTTGGATTCTCACCCACGCTCGTGGACATTGACCCGCACCGGCTCCACCATCACGTCGACACGCGCCTCCTCGACAAGATCACGGCAGACCTTGCCCAATCCGGCATCCCCGGCCTTGCCCCAGAGCGACGCCGCGCCCTCCTGCTTGAGCACACCTACGCAGACACCGATGCTGCGCACGCCGTCACCTCGGCCAACGCCGCCCACGCCGCTCGCGGCATCACTGTGGTCACCGTCGGTGACCATCTCACCGAGAAGTCTCTGGCACTGAATGTGGACGTGTCCGCCCGGCTCACTATCCCCATTCTCGGCATCACAGTGGCGGCAGCGGGCCTGAGCGACGAGGAAGCGTCAACGTGCGCAGCGATCCTCGACGTCACCCGCGACTCCACTCTCGCCCCGGTTCCTGTGGATGAGGCGGCTACTGGCCGAGACAAGCTGGTCGACAAGGCTGGCGCGCTGCGTGACGAGCTCGTCGAGTCTCGGCCAACGGGACCGGCAGGCGGCACAGCGTTGCTCCCTCGGCCGACCAGCGAGTACGCCGATGTCGCGGCGACCACGTCCGAAGATGTCGAGACGCTCGCACCTGTCGTGCCCGAGACAACTCGCGCTGCTGTCGAGGACGCTGACCCGACCTTGGATCAGGAAGTCGCGTGGTGGTTCGACCCCGACTGCCGACTCCCACGCATCAGCGTCTTGGGTCCGGTGCGTGGGCGTGCGTACGGGGATGCGACGGACATTGCCGGCCGCAAGCCCTTCTACACCGAGATGCTGGCGTTTCTTGCCCTCCATCCCGACGGGGTGACCTCCGGCCAGGTCGCCGACGCCTTCGTCATCACGCCCAAGCGAGCCCGAGTCGACATGAACGCGCTGCGCTCCTGGCTCGGCACGAACCCTCACACCAGCGGGCCGCATCTCCCGAAAGCGGACGAGTCCCGGGCCGCGAGGCAGCGGGGCGGGTACTTCTATCAAGTCGACGACGTACTGCTCGACGCTGACCTGTTCCGGCGTCTCCGGGCTCGAGGACAGGCGCGCGGCGCAGCCGGCATCAACGACCTCGTGACCGCCCTGAGATTGGTCACAGGCCAGCCATTCGGACAGCTGCGAAACAACGGCTGGGCCTGGGTCCTGGAGGGCGACCGGATCGACCACATCTTCACCTGCGCCATCGTGGACGTCGCCCACATCGTGACCACCCATGCACTCGCCGAGGGAGAGCTGGCGATGGCGCGCGAAGCAGCAGAGGTCGCCCACCACGCTGCGCCATACGACGAGATCACCAACCTCGACCTCGTGGCCGTAGCCTCCGCCGAGGGGCACGAGGAATTGGCCGAGAAGCTCCTCAATGACCAGATCTACAACCGCAGCGACGACGACCTCGGACCCGTCGAACTGTCGCCACGGACCCAAGACATGACGAGCAAGCGCTCGCGGCCCGACTCCCAGCCGAGCGGAAACCGCCCCGCTCCGACACCCCGCAAGGGATAGCCCGAAAACTTCCTACGACTTCTTAGGGAACCCCCTGCTGACCTGCGGAAACGCCGACTCCGGTAGGTGGTTCCCCCGCGAGGGAACCCAGGGGGAACACCCTTTGGGGGAACCCATCCGGTAACCCTCTGAGGCCAGCGTCGGGCACATGAACAGCTCGACGCGAGACCTTCCGGCGTGGTCGGCGACCCTGCTCGCTGATCTCACCGCGGCACCCGATGCGGGCACCGCCGCGCTGCGCCTTGCGCGGGCTGGGGTGCCGGTCTTTCCGTGCGTTTCGCTGGGCAAGGAGCCCCTGACTCGACGGGGCTTCCTAGATGCTTCGACTGACGCCAGCCGCGTGAGGAACTGGTGGCGGCGCTGGCCGCAGGCCAACCTGGCGATGCCCACTGGCGCACCGTCCGGCATCGTCGTCGTGGACGTGGATGTTCACGCCTCGGGCAGTGGATTCGATGCCTTCGAGAGCGCCCGCTCGGCCGGACTCGTGGACGGCTGGGCGTCGATGGTCCGTACGCCGTCGGGTGGCCTACATGCCTGCTATCCCTCGAAGCCTGGGGTCTCGCAACGCTGCTGGCAGGTTCCCCGTCGACACGTCGACTGCCGCGCCGACGGCGGCTATGTCGTACTGCCGCCGTCGCGGGTGACGCAGCCAGGCGGAGCTGTCGGCGAGTACCGAGTCGTGTCGATCTCCGACCACCGGCCCACTTCCATCGACACGGCGGCGCTGCGTCAGTTCCTCGACCCCGCACGCCCCGCTCCATCGCTCCGGCTGCTGCCCTCGACCGCGGCTCGCTCCACGCCGGACCGGCTGGCCACCTGGGTGTCGACTCGCCCCGAGGGAGCCCGCAATCAGGGCCTCTTCTGGGCCGCGTGCCGCATGGTCGAGGACGGCCACGACCTCGGCGCCTCACTAGCTGTGCTCGGCGACGCCGCTCGGGCTGCCGGACTCTCCGACCGTGAAGCAGAGACCACGATCCGGTCGGCGTACCGCACCACCGCTCCGCGCCTCCAGCGAGGCCCGGCTTCTGGGCTCGCGCCGATGGAGGTGGAGGGGCCGTGAGAACGAGGTCGATGAGTCCGGTCGTTGCGACCGCTATCGCCGGCACCGTCGTGATCGCAGCAGGCGCGTTCTGGTTGTCTTTCACATCGCTGACCGATCTCGCTCGACGATCCGGCATCGCACCGAGTCGGGCATGGGTATGGCCCCTCATCGTGGACGGCATCATCGTGGTCGCCACTGTTGCCGTCGTGGCGCTGTCCTCGTCGTCAGACCCGCACGCGACGTGGTACCCGTGGTCCCTGCTCGCGTCTGGCGCGGCCGTCTCGGTCGCGGCAAACGCATTGCACGCGGTGATCGCCGCCGACGCAGACGTGCCCGCGCTTGTTGCCGCCTCTGTTGCGTCGGTGCCGCCCGTGGTGCTCCTGGCCATCACCCATCTGACGGTGCATCTGACGCGCAACGCTGATGTTGCGCGCGAGCCAGACGTGAGCGGTTCGCCTGCCCCGTCGGATGCCATCTCAGTCGACACAGGTCCAGTCGACCAACGCGCCGAAGCGGAGCAACTGCGACTTGACGGGATGAGCAACCGCGCCATCGCCCGCCACCTGGGCGTCCACCCCTCGACTGTCGGCCGCTGGCTGGCACCCATCGACGCGAGCACCACGGCAACCGCAGCCATCCCAAGCAAGGAGCAGAGATGAACCAGCACCGCGCCTACGAGCGTCGGACCGATCGAACGCTCGACGAGCAGAAACCGCCCGAGACAACGGCACCCGAGCACTCAGCGCTCGCCACTCACCGCGACCCCTCGCGTGCAGCCGAGCGAGCCGACCTGAGTCGAGGTGAGGCCGCCCAGAAGGGTCAACGGAGCATCGCGTGGATTCGCCCGTCCGAGTTGCCCACGGCACTCGGCTCGCCGATGTTGCGACGCGGCATCGACCTCGAAGCCGAGCTCGCTCGCCGAGCGCGGCGAACTCCTGCCCAGGCCGCATGGCAGGTCCGTCGCCGGATCACGCGCAATGCGATCGGCCGCCCTGAGCATGCCGCACCCACGATCAGCGACCAAGGGATGCGACTGTGAAGCGCGGCGGGATGGCTCGGCCACCGTTCGCCGAGCCCGAAGGACTGCGCGCAATCCTGCAGCGACTCGACCACGCCGGTCCTCAGAGCTGGCGCCAAGACCCCGAGGCGGCCGAGTTGATGCGCTACGCGATGGACAAGTACGGCGCACTGGCGCGCAAGCACCACCTGGACCCCGAGGACGCTGCGGTCGCAGCGTTCGAGGTCATGCGAACCCAGTCGGCCCGCAACGCCCACGACCCGTGGGCCGTGGTCACCCGCGCGGTCCACGTCACCTTGGTCGCGGAGGAACGAGCCAACGGCCTCCTCTGCTCCACCCATCAAGCACGCCGCGCGCAGGTCTCGGTCCGCCACGACGCTGAGCGGTTCAGCGAACGCGACGTTGCCCTCATCGACTACCACCCTGCGTTCCAGACCGGCCTCGGCGCAGCGCTCGAAGACGGACACGACGATGACGACGAGCCGACGAACGCCTTCTTCGCCCTTGACGGCACCGTGGAGGTATTCGTCGAGCTCGGCTGGCCGCAGGAGATCGCGCGCAGCGGTGTGGAATACATCTGCAACCGCCTCGCTCGCTCCGAGGACCGGCAGGGAGCGTTCGAAGCCCTACGACGAGACCGCCACCCCCTGGCGCTGCTCGATATCGACCAGCGCATATGGCTGGTGATCCTTCGCACGGTTCTCGGCAACCAGAACCCCGATCGCGCTAAGACGAACGCGGGACGGGGCGTCCTGTTGCTTCTGCTCATCGGCTATGACGTCGAGGACGTCCTCGACATGCCGGAGATCACCCGAGGCATCGTCTCGGTCGCTGATGCTGTGGTCGCCGGAGGCGCGCATGTCTGAGCAGAGCGGGCACATCGAGCTGGCGCGCACCCTCGATTCGATCGTGATCGGATTCCGGCACCGCCATGACCTCGGCGACATCGACGCGCTGATGCGCTCCATCGACGAGCACGGGCTTCTGCAGCCCATCACGATCACCCCGGACGGTGTGCTCGTCTGTGGCCGCCGTCGGCTAGAAGCGGTCAAGCGGTTGGGCTGGCGCACCTTGAAGGTATGGGTCCGCTCTGGGCTCTCCGACGAGCTGTCGCGCATCCTTGCGCAGCAGGACGAGAACGAACAGCACAAACCACTGACGCCGTTGGAGGAGGCAGCCCTCTTCGAGGAACTGTCCCGGGTGCTGACTGAGGACGCCACGCGACGCCAGGAGGAATCGCGCTTCGGCGGGGCATGCGCTTCGGGAGAGGTGAACGGTGGTGAGGACTCCTCACCACCGGGTCCCGCGGGGGAAGTCACTAGTGGTGAGGACTCCTCACCACCAGTGCGCCGAAAGGGTAAGACCCGCGAACAAGCATCGAAGATTCTGACCGGGAAGCTGTCGTTCCAGCGGCTGGAGCAGACCAACGCCGTCAAGCGCGCCAGTGAAGATCCTGACCTACCGCTGCTTGTCCGCGAGCTGGCAGCCACCGAGTTGAAGAAGATTGAGAACGGCGCGGACGTGTCGCCGGCTTTCCACCGTGTCAAGGCAGCGGTCGAACTGGCTGGGACTGACTTCCCTGCGGGATCCTCGCCAACGGCCGAAGATCTCGAACAACTCCTGGAGGAGGCAGACGAGCGCGCCCAGCAGGACCGCGCCCGGGGCGGTGGCCGACCTCGCGCCAAGCAGAAGAGCACCACGACCTCACGGTCGCTGCGCGCCTTCCTCTTGACCTGGAGCGACCTCGACGGCTGGTCGCGCCACTACGAGGCATCAGAGGTCGCAGCCCAAGTCAAGGACAGCGATTGGGAGATGTTCGAACGGGTGCTGGCCGAGACCACGGACTTCGCGGCCTCCGTTCGTGAGCTGCGACAGATGCCAGCCTCGGCCTGACCGGAGCCTCCCGCGTACCTGCCTGCTGTCCGCACTTCCTGCGCCGAGGGGTCTTCATGCTCTTGCCCACTACCGATGATCTTCGCCGACGCCGCTTCATCGTCGCGGGAGTCGCAACTGTCTTGCTTCTGATCGCCTCCGTCACCTACGTCGTGTTGGTGCATCGGAATCACGCGACGGACACCGCGCCGGGCGAACCATCAGCGGCCTCCGATCCGCGGGCTACGACTGATTCCACCGCTGTCGCTCTCACGCTGGCGCCATTGCGCAAGACCGACGACCCCGAGGCGTTCTCCCGCGACGTCGCGCAGGCTCTCTTCTCGTGGGACACCACGACGATGGTCGGACGCGACGACCACATCGAGCAGCTCGTCAAGGTCGGTGATCCGACCGGGGAGTCGACCGCCGGCCTGCTGTCCGATCTGGAGGGCTACCTCCCGACTGACGACGCCTGGCTCGATCTGGCGCAGTACGAGACGAAGCAGTGGCTCACCATCAACTCGATCGCCACGCCCTCGAAGTGGGCCGAGGCCGAAGCCCAGGCCGGGAGCGCGCTCCTGCCCGGCACGACCGCCTTCACGATCCACGGCGTGCGCCACCGCTCTGGCACGTGGGAAGGGGCGCCGGTCGCAAGCGAACACGATGTCGCGTTCACCATGTTCATCGTCTGCGGCCCGTCCTACCCCGAGTGCCATCTGCTGCGGCTCTCGGTCCTCGACGACCCACTGGACTGAGCGATGTTCAAGGTTGCTGTCGGCTCCGCACTGCTAGCGACTTTCGCCGGGCCAGCGTGCGTGTTGCTCGCTCTCGGTGTGCTGATGAATCCTGCTGCCCAGGCTGAGTGTCTGCCTTCGAGTCCGGTCGTGGGCGTGACCCCTACGACGCTGACCGCGAGGATCGCCGACGGGCAGAGCGTCACGCTCGACCGGGCCCAGCTGACCCGCGCGGCCACGGTGGTCAGTGTCGGCGCAGGGACCAACGGCGTCGGCCGCGACGGCATCGTGATCGCACTGATGGCCGCGCTCACCGAGTCGAGCCTTCACCTGCTGTCGAACGAAGCCGCCTACCCCGACTCGGCGAACTACCCCAACGACGGCGACGGCTCTGACCATGACTCGCTCGGACTGTTCCAGATGCGACCCAGCACCGCCTGGGGCTCGGTGGCGAACCTCATGGATGCCGAGTACGACGCCGAAGCGTTCTACGGTGGGCCGACCGGACCCAACCACGGCTCGCCTCGTGGCCTGCTCGACATCACCGACTGGAAGCTTCTGCCCAAGGGCGCCGCAGCCCAAGCAGTCGAGGTCTCGGCCTACCCCGACAGGTACGCGGCCTACGAGCCAGTCGCCGAGGCCATCCTCAACGCACTCGCCACCAGCAGCTCGTCGGGCTCCTGCGGCGACCAGAACCCGGGCTCGGGCGTCCAGTTGCCGCCTGGCTTCGCGGGCGCACTGATCGCGGCTGCGCAGACGCAGATCGGTAAGCCCTACGTCTGGGGCGGCGGCACCTACACCGGCCCATCTGGCGTCGGCTCCGACGGCCGCGGGCCGGGCTTCGACTGCTCCGGCCTGGTGCTCTACGCCGCCTACCAAGCCTCCGGCGGCAAGCTGCGGCTCCCGCATTACTCCGGCGCACAGATGACCTACGGTCAGGCGGTCGCGTGGGACGACAAGCAGCCTGGCGACCTGATCTTCTTCACCGAGCCCGGTGCATCGGCGCCTCACCACGTCGCCATCTACACCGGCGACGGCAAGATCCTCCAAGCCCCACGCACCGGTGAGAACGTCCGCTACGGCACCATCTCCGAGTTCGCAGGCCAGATCATGACCGTGCGCCGCCTCGGTCAGTGATGGGCACCTGCTCCACATGACCGGCTTGCTCACTGCCCCCGTTCTCGCCACGTCGGTGGGTCCCGACTTCGGTGCCGTTAGCGGCTCGAGCCAACTCCGCTCAATCATCGGCGCACTGCTGACCTACGGCTTGCTGGTCTCGGTGCTGATGATCGTCGTGTGCGCCGCCACCTGGGCCATCGCGTCCTCCTCCGGTAGCTGGCAAGCCACCGCGAAGGCGAAGGCCGGCCTGTTCGTCGCCCTTGGCGGCGCAGTCTTGACCGGCGGTGCGCTGGCCTGGGCCAACTGGCTCCTACACCTGGGCGCGACACTATGAGTCGAGGGGGCCGAGCTGCCACCGAAGTCGATGGGCAGTTTGCCTTCGACATCGAAGGCATGCTCCGCGAGGCTGAGATCGAGGCCGCCCTACCCTGGACCGGCGCACCGCTGCACTTCACGACCGACTACTACTCGCCGGCCGAGCTCGACGTCGCATTCGCCCACTGGCAGTTCCTCAACAGCGGAGTGCTCGGCGCCTACAGCCTGAGTCACATGTGGCACCGTGCCGCCGCGGTGCCCGGAGGGGTCCAAGTCGGTGCCCACGGCTTCGACATGTTCAACGCCGATTTGCGCTGCCTCACCGACTCCCACCGGCACGTCAACTGCGAGTGCATCGGCGACCACCTCTACCACCCGGTCTGCGAACCCTGCGAGTGGCACACCATCACCACCGGCGAGAACGTCGCAGTCGAAGCGTGGCACGACCACGCCATTCCCGGCTGGCGGGACCTGCCGATCGTCCCAGCCCACATCAGGATCGTCGACAACAGCATGAGGCCAACCCAACGAGCCCGGGAATGGGTCGAGGAGCACTACCCCGACCACATGCGGTTTCCAGGGGCTCCGATCATCACCGAGCGACCCACGATGGGACACCGGCATGTCCCCGGACGATCACCGTGGGCCGGCTACGACCTCTCCCACACAGCCGTCGACCCCGACCGGCTGGTCCCGGCGGCCAAGCCGACGACTCGGGCGCGGCGCGCGCGACCGACCCCCGAGGTGAGACGCACCCCCGCTCCACCGGCGGGTCCGGGAATCGGCGACTGAGCCGGTCGGGCAAGCGCGAGCACCTGACCAATGCAACCGCCCATCCGCGCTGGATCAGGAGACCACCATGCTCACGCTCGCTCACCCGCTCTCAACTCTCTCGACTGGCGTCGTCGCCGTGCTCCCGGCCGACATCAACATCTCCCCGAACTCCAACGGACTTCCCGGCATCAGTCAGCTCCGCACCATCGTCGGTGCCTCCATGACCGTCGGACTCGTCCTCGCCGTGCTCGCGCTCATCGTCTCCGCGATCGTCTGGGCGCTCGGAGCCAACAGCAGCAACCCGCACCTGGCCGGGCGTGGCAAGACCGGCGTCCTCATCGCCCTGGGCGCCGCGATCATCACGGGTGCTGCCGTGGCGCTGGTGAACTTCTTCTGGAACGTCGGCCAGTCCGTCTGAGCTCGGGCTGCCAGGAACGAGGACACGACAATGGTCGACGTATGCAAAGTACCTGTCATCTCCGGGGTCTGCCATACAGCCGGCGATGCCGCGGCGAGCCTGGTAACGGCACCGTTTGACTGGCTGGCGCACGCGATGGGCGGTGCCGCCGGATGGATGTTCGAGGCGATGTGGAAGGTCTTCGACTCCACCACGATGGTCGACATCACCAGCCCGCAGTTCGTGCGTGTGTACGACATCCTGTTCGGGATCGCCGCGTTCGTCATGGTCGGTTTCTTTTTGCTCCAAGTCATCGGCGGAATGGTCCGCCGCGAACCTGCCGCGCTGTCTCGCGCGCTTCTCGGGCTGGCGAAGTCGATCCTCGGCTCGTTCGTGGCACTCACCCTGCTCGCCGCCGCACTGGAGATCACCGACCAGATCTGCATCGGCATCGTCCAAGCCGCCGGCACCAACATGACGGACATGGGCGGACGCATCGCCCTGCTGGCCAGCGGACTCGCCACCCTCAACATCGCAGCGCCCGGCGTCGGCGCCGTCATCACCATCTTCATCGCCGGCCTAGCCATCGGCGGTGCGGTCATGGTGTGGATCAGTTTGCTCGTCCGCAAGGCGCTGATTCTCATCGCCATCGTCTTCGCACCCGTGGCACTTGCGGGAGCGACGTGGGACCACACCCGCGGCTGGATCAGTAAATGGATCTCCTTCGTCCTCGCGCTGATCCTGTCGAAGGTCGTCGTGGTGGTGATCTTCCTGCTCGCCACTGCCCAGGTCTCAGCTCCCATCGACGCCGACCTGCAGTCAGTCAGCGAGCCCATCGCCGGAGTCGTACTCATGTTGATCGCAGCCTTCGCCCCTTACATGGCCTACAAGGCGATCTCGTTCATGGGCTTCGACATGTACCACTCGATGAGCATGGAGCAGGAGACCAAGGCCGCACTCAACCGACCGCTCCCGGTCCCGACCACCCGGCGGAACGGCGAAGAGCCGAAGAAGGTGCTCGACGGAACAAGCGGCAACGGCGGGTCCGGCTCTTCGCCGACTCCATCCCCTTCGCCCGCTTCACCGTCACCTGGGTCGTCAGGCCCCGGCACAGGCGCTGCGGCCTCGGGCGGAACTTCCTCGGCAGCAGGAGGGGCCGCTGCCGGCGCGGGGGGCGGCGTCCTTGCCGGCGCGGTCGTAGCAAAGGAGGCGGCGACCGCTGGCCCTCGCATCGGCTCGCAGGTGAAGGCGAGCGCCGAGGGCCATGCTGACGGTGCCAGCCAAGCAGCGGGGAGTCCACCACCACCGGCACCGATGGTGCCGCACGTTGCCGATCCGACCCCTTCGGTGAAGTCTCGGAGTGAGAAGAAGTGAGCGCGCCCGCTTCCCAGAGCGTCGGACGTGAAGCCGAGCTGACGCCGGTGAAGTTCTCTCGGCTCTCCAAGCGCGGCGTGCTGCTCGGGCTGTCGGGACCGCAACTCGTCGTTGTTGGCATCGGTGCTGCCGTGCTGGTCCTCTCGCTCTACCTCGGTGGCGGCATCGTCCTCGCCTACGTGGCCCCGCTCCTGATCCTGTGCGCAGCGCTGGCGTGGGTCGGCGTCGGTGGACGCAAGCTGGTCGAATGGCTTCCGATCTTCATCCGCTGGATGTGGCGATCATCCGGGGGCCAACTCATCTACCGCCGCCGCATCCTCAAACCTCGGCCGGCCGGGGTGCTTGCCTTGCCTGGTGACGCGGCTCGGCTACGTCAGTGGCTCGACGTCGAGACAGGAGCGGTGATGGTCCACGACGCCCACACCGCAACGCTCACGGCCTTGGTGTCGGTCACCCACCCGGCGTTCGTCCTTCTCGACCCCATCGAGCAGGAACGCCGGGTCACGAGCTGGTCACGAGTGCTGGCCACCGCCTGTCGCTCAGGACGGATCGCCTCAATGCAGATGATGGAGCGAACGCTGCCCGACTCCGGAAAGGGGCTCGCGGAGTGGTGGCAACGTCATGGTCAGCACGACGGCTCCTGGGCCTCCACTACCTACGGCGAGCTCATCGAGCGTGCCGGGCCGGCCGGTGAACGTCACGCCAGCACCGTCTCCATCGCCCTGGACATGAAGAACGCCACACGCGCCATCCGCGCAGCCGGTGGCGGGATGCGCGGAGCCGCCGCTGTCCTACGGCAGGAGATGACCACCGTCACCGCCGCACTTCGCGCCGCCGATCTCGCGCCTTCGACGTGGCTGGAGCCCGGCGACCTCGCCGTCATTCTGCGATCCGCCTACGACCCTGAGATCGCTGCCGCTCTGGAGCGGCACGGTGAGCTCGGCCGCGACCTGGCCACCGCCGGACCTGTCGCCGTCACCGAGTCGTGGAGTCATCTGCGCAGCGACTCGGCCCACCACTGTGTGCTGTGGATCAGCGAATGGCCGCGCTCGCTGGTCCACCCAGGCTTCCTGTCCTCAGTGCTGCTCTCCTCGGGCGTACGCCGCACGTTTACGCTGCTCTACACCCCGATGCGGGCAGACCACGCGGCCCGCGACATTCGCAAGCGGAAGACCGAGCACGTCTCCGATGCTGCCCAGCGACAGCGAATGGGTCAGATAGAGGACGCCCAGCAGGACGCCGAGTACCACGACGTGCTGCGTCAGGAGGCTGACCTCACCGCCGGCCACGGCGTTCTGCGCGCCACCGGATTCATCACCGTCAGCGCCACCACCACCGAGGAGCTGGAGCAGGCAGTCGCCGCTATCGAGCAGGCAGCCATCCAAGCCTCCTGCGAGACCCGGCGCCTCTGGGGCCAACAGGCGCAAGCCTTCGCCACGGCCGCTCTCCCGCTGTGTCGAGGCGTGTGACCCGCTGAGTGTGCCGGGAGTCCCAGCACACCTCCTTCTCGACCACATCACGAAGGAGACCGAGATGCCGACATCCGAGAACCCGGCGGCCGACGCTGCCGAGGTCGAGACTGCGCTGAGGGCGCTGGCGCACGCGACCCGCTCCATCGACGACCCGCGCCAGGTCTATTCCGTGCTCGGATCGCTGACGTCGGCCGTTGCCTCACTGAGCCAGTCCCTCCATCAGATCGCGGCGTTCCACGACGGTCCGGCGAAGAGTGGCGGCTGGGTGGCTGCCGATTCGGCTCAGGCTAGGTCGACGTCCTACCGGGTGTCGTGGGAGCTCCACCGGGCGGGTGAGGTCTTGCACCAGGCCTCCGAGTCGATCAGCAATGCTCACGAAGCCGAGGCGGTCCTTCGCTACCACCGGGAGTTTCCCGAGCACGGTGCCCACCGCACCGCCGCCGTCGACCAGGGCCTGTCGCTGTGAGCAGAACGGACGACGAGCGGCTGCACAGCGCAGTCCTGGTCGCCCCACGACGGGAGCGACGCCGTGACCGGCGAACTCGACAGGCGTCAGCCAAGTCGCTGATGGCCGCCGACCGCGACGCTCGCAAAGCGGACGCGAAGCAGAAGGTCGAGAGGCTGACGGCCGAGCGTCGGTCGATGGCGGTCCTGCCGCGCTCCGGGGAACCTGGACCGGCCGCTCTCCGCACCTCCGGTCGCTTGCGGCTGCCTCGCCACCAGGACACCTCCGCCACCTGGGGCGGGGCCTATCCGTTCGTTGCCGAGGGCGGACTCGGCTCTGATGGGGTGTTCGTCGGACAAGACCTCTACAGCGGTGCATCGTTCGTCTACGACCCGTGGGTGCTGTATCGCAACGGACTCATCACCGCTCCCAACGTCGTGGTCGCCGGGATCGTGGGCTCTGGCAAGTCAGCGCTGGCCAAGAGTCTCTATACACGTTCCCTCCCGTTCGGACGACGGGTCTACGTGCCTGGCGATCCGAAGGGCGAGCACACGGCGGTCGCGCGGGCCGTGGGTGGCATGGCCATCGAACTGGGGCACGGAATGCCCGCACGACTCAACCCGCTCGATGAGGGCTACCGGCCCAGTGGGCTCGACGACGTTGAATGGGCGGCGCAGGTCACGGCTCGTCGACGCGACCTCATCGGGGCCTTGACCGAAACCGTCCTGGACCGACGGCTGACTCCCTTGGAGCACACCGCCATCGACGTCGCCTTGGCCAGCACTGTGCGCGCGACCGAGGTCCCGTTGCTGCCGATGGTGGTCGACCGGCTCCTGACCCCCGACGCCCGCGATGACAGCGAAGGCCGCCTGGCCGAGGACGGCCGGCTCGTCGGGCACGCGCTGCGGCGTCTCGTAGGTGGCGACCTGGCCGGCCTGTTCGACGGGCCATCGACCGTGCGATTCGACCCAACGCTGCCAATGGTCTCGCTCGACCTCTCGCGGGTCACCGAGAACGCGACCCTGATCTCGGTGCTGATGACCTGCGCATCGGCGTGGATGGAGTCCGCCCTGGCCGACCCCGACGGCGGACAACGCTGGGTCGTTTACGACGAAGCCTGGAGGCTCATGTCCCACCCCGCCCTGCTGCGACGAATGGACGCCCACTGGAGGTTGGCGAGGCACTACGGCATCGCCAACCTGTTGATCTTCCACAAGCTCAGCGACCTCGAAACCGTGGGCGATCAGGGCTCGGCGATGCGGGCTCTTGCGTCCTCGCTGCTGGCCAACGCCGAAACGCGCATCATCTACCGCCAGGAATCGGACCAGTTGGGCGCTACCGCCGACGCTCTTGGCCTCACCGGCACCGAGCGGCGACTGCTTCCGACGTTGGGAACCGGGCAGGGCTTGTGGCGGATCAAAGATCGCTCGTTCGTCTGCCAGCACCAGCTCCATCCCGCCGAGCTGGAGTTGTTCGACACCACGGCTCGGATGCGATGAGCACCCGGCAACCGAGTCTGCGTGTGCTGTCCTACGGGGGCGGCACGCAATCCGCTGCGTTGGCGCTCATGTCGGCGACCGGGGTCCTTCCGCGCCTGGATGCGGTCATCTTTGCTGACACGCACGGTGAGCTGCCGGAGACCTACGAGTACGCCGAGTACGTCAAGACCCATCTCGTCCGTGCAGGCATTCCGTTCGTTCGTGTCTCGACAGGATCGCTGGAGGCGGCGTTGCTATCGCCCGTACGCACTTCCAGCAATCCGACGCCACCGGCCCATGTGCTCAACCCGGACGGAAGCCGCGGGAAGGTACTCGGCTATCGGTGCTCCTACGACTACAAACGTCGGGTGGTGACGCGGAAGGTCAAGCGCCTGGCCAACGAACGGGGCGGGGGTCCAGGAGCATGGAAGCGGTCGCGGGTCGAGCAATGGCTCGGGTTCTCCGTCGACGAGATGGCCCGCTGCAAGGAGAGCACCGAGTGTCGATGCGGGCACCCCCGGCTCCGGGTCTTGCGCGGCACGAGCAACACCGACGGCGTAGGCGGGCACAGGCCAGGGTGTGATCGGTGTGACTGCGCGGGGTTTGATGCTTGGCAGGTCAACGTGTGGCCGCTCATCAAGGACTTCGGGCTCTCGTTCCGCCGCAGCGACACCATCGGGTGGTTCGCACAGAACGGGCACCCGACACCGCCCAGGAGTACGTGCTGGTTCTGCCCGAACTCACGGAACGCCCGGTGGGCGGCGCTGAAGACGGAACACCCGGACCTGTGGGAGCGCGCGTGCGTGCTGGACGAACACATCCGCAACGGCGGAGCCTTCAACGCTCGCGGCGGCACGGCGTTCGCCGGCCAGATGTTCCTGCACTCTGACCGTGTTCCGCTCCGCGACGTCGACCTTCGTTCCGAAGCTGAGCGTCAGGTCGACGCCGGGCAAGGCGTCCTCTTCGACGAAGCAGCCCTCTCGATCGACTGCATCAGCGGCGCCTGCTTCACCTAGCCACAGCCACACCTCGCAGGGGCGGATCTTGCCGCGCACCTTTCGTTGGAACGCACCGAGAGCAGGAGGACATGATGGCGACGAGGGCACGGCTGAGCCGCGAGGAGCATGACGCGAAGCTGGAGGCCCTGCATCAGCGGTTGACCGAGGCGGTCAACGGCCTGGTGTCGGGCGAGGACTGGAAGCGGGCGCTCGAGTTCGCGGCGCGGTTCCGCTCTCGGTCGTTCAACAACACGCTGTTGATCTACGTCCAGCACTACGCCGCGTTCCAGAAGGGCCTCGTGCCCGACCCGATGCCGACCTACGTCGCCGGGTTCAAGCAGTGGCTCAGCACGGCCCGCAATGTGATGCGAGGTCAGTCTGGCTACCAGATTCTCGCCCCGGTCACGGCCCGGTTCGCATCCCCGACCCCCGAGATCGACGATTCGTGGAGGCGGCTCGGACGCGGCGAGAAGCCGTCTTGGGGCGAGGTCGTGCGATCCAAACTCGTCGGTCTCCGGCCCGCCTACGTCTTCGACGTGTCTCAGACCGACGGCGACCCGATCCCCGAGACTCCGCGCCCGGTCCTGCTCCACGGTCAGGCACCGGAAGGGCTGTGGGACGGCCTCGCTGCCCAGGTCCAGGCACAGGGGTTCGATCTGCGGCTCGTCGCCAGTGCGGGCGAGATCGGCGGGGCCAACGGGCTGACCAACTACCTGACGCACGAGGTGTCGGTGCGAGTCGATATGGACGACGCGGCGCAGGTCAAGACACTGGCGCACGAGCTAGGCCATGTGATGCTTCATGGGCCGGGCAACGAAGACGCGGTGATGCACCGGGGCGTCGCGGAGGTCGAGGCCGAGTCGATCGCCTTGATGGTCGGCGCTGCTCACGGGTTGGCGACCGACGACTACACGATCCCGTACGTGACGTCGTGGGCGGCCAGCGTGCCGGGCAAGACTCCCACCGAGGTTGTGCAGTCCACGGCGGAGCGGGTTCGCGGCACGGCGGTGAAGATTCTCGACCAACTCGACACCACGATGGTCGGCGACGGCACGCCGCCCGGGTTGGACCGCGATGCGCTGGCACGCGAGCACGCAAGCGGCCGGAAGCCTACGGGCGTCAAGGCAGGACCGCCTGCTGAGGCCACGCACGCCGGCAGCACACCCAGCGTCGAGGCAGTGGCGCTGCGATGACCCGGCATACACACAACGAGAGTCATGGCCGAGTCGTCGATCGGGTCCCGGTCGTCCTCCCTCACCTGACCATCACCATCAGCGGTGCCGACGAGGCCCGGCTCACTGCAACCCTCAACGATGAGCCCTACCCGTTTCCCAGCGACCTGAGCTCGGGGCGCACGGCTGTTGGCGGCTTGGTCGAGAGGGTCGCCAGCGATGCGGCGCAGCCGGTGCGCGTCGAGGTCCGCGAGGCCGACGGCACCGTGTTCACCGAGATCGTGACGCCGCCGCCGGCGGACGCGGCCACCTCGGTGACTGAGCGTGCCACAACGACCGCGGCGGTCGATGGCCGACTCGAAGTCGGAGGCAGCGGCTTTGACCCCGAGGAGGAGGTCGCGGTCGCCGTGGTGGTCGCCCGCCAGACTGCTGGCCCCGACGGCAGCGCACGGCTACGCCTACCTGCTGCACTGTTGGCGTCCAGGCCGGGAACGGTAGTGCTGCTGGGCCGCTCGTCCGGGTTTGTCGCCGTCAGCGGGAATCGCGCGTGAACCCGCGCGGCCGCGGCGTCGATGACGAGCTGGTCAACCTTGGTCTGATACTTGTCGGTGCAGCGGCTGGCGTCGCCGCCGTCCTGTGGCTGGCTGGCCTTGTCGCCGCTCTTGTCACGGGCAACCCTATGCCGGCCGGCGGGATCGCCGCGGGGCTCGGCGTCCTGACCCATGCGGGCGCACCGGGCGAAGCGCTGGCCGCACCGGGACTGTCGGCGTGGGCTTACTGGCCGACCGTTGTTGCGCTCCTGGCCTGCGTGGGGGGTGTCGCCTTCGGGTGCTGGCGGTTGGTTTCGGGGGCACGTCACACATCATCGCGTGACCCGCACCGTCTCGCGGGCGTCGCCGCAGGCCGCGACGTCTTGGCCACGGCCTCAGAGAAGGCTCTGCTCAAGCGCGCCCACACTCTGCGTCCCTCGCTGGCGAAGCCTTCGGCTCCCGATGTCGGTTACCTGTTGGGGCGCGCACGGGGCAGAGGCGTGTGGGCGTCGGTAGAGGACTCAGTCTTGCTGCTGGGTCCGCCGCGTTCTGGGAAGGGCCTGCACGTTGTCATCAATGCGATCCTCGACGCTCCCGGAGCGGTGGTAACGACTGCGACGCGACCGGACAACATCGCCGCCACCATCACTGCCCGCAAGGACCGGGGGCCGGTGGCGGTGTTCGACCCGCAGCGGCTCGCGGACGGCCTCCCCGCTGGGCTGCGCTGGTCCCCGGTACGGGGATGCCAAGACCCGCTGACGGCGATGATCCGCGCTACCGGACTGGCCTCGGCGACCGGACTGTCAACAGGCGGGGTGGAGTCCGGTGGATTCTGGGAGGGCAAGACCCGTACCGCGCTCCAGGCATTGCTCCACGCTGCCGCGTTGGACCAGCGCAGCCCTCGGGAGCTGTTCGGTTGGACGCTCTCGCCATCGGCGGCGGCCGATGCCGTCGCAGTGTTGTCGAGCCACCCGGATGCGGCGCCTGGATGGGCGGACTCGTTGGAGTCGATGATCCATGCTGACCCGCGGACGCGGGACTCGATCTGGATGGGTGTCTCGCTCGCTCTGTCGTGCCTTGCTGACCCGCGTGTCCTCGATGCGGTGACGCCGGCACCGGGTGAGGACTTCGACCCTGCGGAGTTCCTGACCTCCAACGGAACGCTCTACCTTCTCGCCACCGGGGCGGGGGCAGGTGCGTCGTGGTCACTGGTCGCTGCGTTCATCGAAGACCTCGTGGAGACCGCGCGGCACCTGGCGGCTGGCTCGCCAGGGGCGCGGCTCGACCCTCCGCTGCTGCTGGCTCTCGACGAGATCGGCAACCTCTCGCCGCTGCCATCACTTCCCACGTTGATGGCCGAGGGCGGCGGGACCGGTATCACCACCATGCCAGTTCTCCAGTCGCTCTCTCAGGCGCGCGACAAGTGGGGCGACCACGCTGCCGGGGCGATCTGGGACGCCTCCATCGTCAAGGTCATCCTCGGCGGCACCGCCGCTGCACGCGACCTGCAAGACCTCTCTGCTCTCATCGGAGAACGAGACGAGCACACCGACACCATCTCAATCGGCGACTACGGCTCCCGTTCCCTTCAACGCTCCACCCGCCGAGTGCCGGTCATGCCGCCCGAGACCATTCGCACGCTGCCGTTCGGGACGGGACTCGTGCTGCTGCGCTCGGCTCCACCGTTGGTCACCGACCTTCGCGCCTGGACGAGCCGGGCCGATGCTGCGGAGCTACGCGGCGCGCGCACCAGTGTCGAGGAATCGCTGCGCCGCCGCTGACCAAGCGCTCTCCGCACGGTTGCTCGGGCGCACCTCCATGCCAAGAGCGGTCGGCAGCCGGCGGACCGCGCGAAACAGCAGGGAGCTGCAACCGTGAGCATCCCCACGCAGATGAGCACCGCGGGTTTCGTCGCAAGGAATCCCCAGCTCACGCACACCCGCGACAACGTCGCCCGGTGCTACCTCCTCATCGGGGTCGAGCACTCGCGCAAGGAGACCGACGGAACCTTCACCCCGTTGGAGCCCAGCTACCACGACCTGGTGATCTACGGCGCCAGCGCCGAGCGTGCCAACGCACAGTTCCGCAAGGGCGACAACTTCGTCGCCTCGGGCTACGTCCACGAGTACGAGGTCGTGCGCGACGGCAAGGCCGTTCCGCGTGAGGAGTTCGTTGCTCGTCGCATCGGTCACGACGCCGCCCGGACCCGCTACCGCGTCGACCGGCAGCCGACCCGGCAGGCCGAGGTCGAGGAACCGCGTCTGAACACTCAGCCGACCGGCCAGCCTGTCGGGCTCTGAGCCGAGATCACCGATGACCCCCTACGACGCCGCTCCGCCGCGCGATGAGCCTGAGCCGGGCGAAGAGGCCGACCCGCGCGTGCAGGTGCAGCCGATCAACTGGAACCTTCTCACCGCCGAGGAGGCCCAGCCCGAGTGGTTGGACCTCAACGACTGGGTCGACTGGCTACGTCGCACCTACGGGCTGCCGCCGACGGTGGTGCCGCCGTTCTGGCACCGCCACGACGAGCTGATCTGGGAACTCTCCGCCCTGCACCTCCATTGGCTAGCCTGCTTCGATGCCGAAGCCTCGGCCTCGATGCCGCTGACGTGGCACCGCGACTTCGCCGAGGCCCGCAACCGCCTGCGGGAGTGGGTCGCCACCTCGGGGACACGGCTCGATCACGACCGGCCCACACGGCAGGCGACATGGCCCGGTGAGCCCCTGCCTTCCGCGGCCGAGGAGCGGGTCATCGAGAACCGAGCCGAGGACTTCGTGCAGTTCGTCAACGACGACCTCGAAGCACGCCGACGCATCGAGGACCGGGTTCTGGGCGCTGCCGAGACCCGGGCAGCCAGCAGGTAGGTGCCGGTAGATGGGGCGCGCAAGGACGCGATATGAGGCCGAGGGTCAGCTCACGCTCGACCTCTGGGGCGAGGAGACATCAACCGAGCAGGCCGAGAGGGAGGTGGTGGCCGATGAACCGGTACGCACGACTGGCGATGACTCATTGGCACCGCTGGATGCCGAGCCGGGTGAGGGCTCTGGAGGACCCGGTGGCGTTCTTCACGGATCTGGGCGAGCAGGTGCAGGCGCAGGTGAGCGATCTGGCGCGTCTGTTGGCTGGGCCGGACCCGGAGAGGGAGACTTACAAGCAGAAGGCCGCCCGACTCCAGGGGGCGACCCGGACAGCGGAGGAGGTCGTGATGGCGCAACTGGTGTGGACACCGGCACCGGAGTTGACCTTGGCCGAGGCCCGGGAGGAATGGGAGCAGACTCGTCCCTCCGACGAGGCGCTGATCTCCTGGGCGGAGCGGATTCAGGACTGTCCGGACCTGATGCCCTCGACGGCGGAACTGGAGGACAAGGCGAAGACCTGGGCGGTGACGCCGGAGTTCTTGACCTCTTTGGCGGCGGCGCCGATTCCCCGGAGATTCCTCGCCGAGAACCAGGCGACGATGGCCGAGGCAGCCACGCTCCGGTTCCTCCGCGAAGTCCGCTAGACGCCACCCCAGCACCGAGTTTCGTCCCGACCAGTCAGGACGACCTCGCCCCGTCGGGCGCCAAGGCCCGCTACGCCGCGAACATCGAGGCCATCGGCGTCCTACGGACACTTACCGACGAGCAGCGCCCGGCGAGCGCCGAGGAACAGCAGACCCTTGCCCGCTGGTCGAGTTGGGGTGCCGTGGCCGACGTGTTCGATCCGAGCAAGGACAGGTGGTCCGCCGAACGCGCCGAGCTCCGTGCCCTGCTCAACGGCGACGAGTGGTCCGCGGCTGAGCGCACCACCCTGAACGCGCACTACACCGACCCGCTGGTGGTTCGGCAGATGTGGCGGGCACTCGGCTCGCTCGGGTTCACCACCGGTACCGTGCTGGAGCCCGGCAGCGGCGCGGGCACCTTCATCGGCATGGCCCCCGCCGGAGCCCGGGTGACCGGTGTCGAGCTTGACCCGCTGACCGCTGCGATCAGTCGGTCGTTGTACCCGCACGCTGACGTGCGCACCGAGTCGTTCGCCGACACTCGCATCCGCACCGCCACGTTCGATGCCGCTATCGGCAACGTCCCGTTCTCAGACGTGAAGCTTCACGACCCGATTCACAACCCGGGCCACGGTGCCGGCCGGCACTCCATGCACAACCACTTCATCATCAAGTCGCTGGCCCTGACTCGTCCGGGTGGCCTGGTGGCGGTTCTGACGAGCCACTACACGATGGACTCCCAGAATCCAGGCGCCCGCCGTGCGATGGCCGAGATGGCCGACCTGCTCGGCGCGGTCAGGCTGCCCAACGGCACGTTCCAGCGTGCCGCCGGGACAACGGTGCTGACTGACCTGCTGCTGTTCCGCCGCCGCCTGCCCGGCGAGCCGTCCCGAGCGCCGGAGTGGGAGAACGTGGTCCCGGTCGAGATCGACGGCCCTGATGGTCATGCGGAGATCAAGATCAACACCTACTTCGACACCCGTCCCGACCACATGCTCGGCGAGGTGAGTACCGGGACCGGCACCTACGGCATCCCGATGCTGCGCCTCACCGGGAATCTCGACAGCCTGGAGGACGACCTCGCCCAAGCCCTCGACCAGATCACGTTCACAGCCCGCCGCAACGACCTGACCTTGACCGAGGCCGAGCCTGCGCCCGGGGTGAAGGGGCCGGGACATCCGGTGACCGGCGCTGTCGCGGCCGAAGACCTGTGGGCGGGCAGCCTCGTCGCCCAACCCGACGGCACCTTCGCCACCGTGACCGATGGGCTGTTGGAGCCTGTCAAGGTGCCCAAGAACGCCGCCAGTGAGATGCGCGCCCTGCTGGGGCTGCGGGACCAGGCATCCCACCTGCTGACGCTGGAAGGCGCCTCCGCTGAGGACACGGAGGAGATCGCCGCCGCACGAGCAACGCTGAGTCGCGACTACCGGAAGTACGTGGGCCACTGGGGGCCTATCAACAGGTTCACCCTGCGACGGACTGGCCGGATGGACGAGAACGGCGAGGACACCCACGCCCGCATCGTCCCTCCGGCGATCCGGCTGCTACGGACCGACCCGTTCGGCGCTCTCGTGCTCGCGCTGGAGCAGTTCGACGACGTGGAACAGGTCGCCACCCCGGCAGCGATCATGAGCCGCCGTGTCGTCGCACCACGTCCCGAGGTCCAAGGAGTCGACACCCCAGCCGATGCCATCGCGGTCAGCCTCGACAAGACCGGCGGCGTCGCCTTGCCGATGATCGCCGACCTCCTCGGCCTGGGCGAGGACGACGCCCGAGAGGCACTGGCCGGTCTGGTCTATACCGAGCCCGACACCAAGACGCTCGTCCACGCACCGGAGTACCTGTCGGGTGACGTGCGGACCAAACTCGACCAAGCCCGTCTCGTGGCGAAGGAGGAGCCGGAGTTCGAGGTCAACGTGCAGGCGCTTGAGGCGGTGATGCCGCCGACCCTGGGTGCGGACGAGATCACGGCGAAGCTCGGCGCGGTGTGGATCAGCGCCGAGGTCCATCAGGCGTTCCTCAACGAGCTGCTCCGCGTCGAGGACGTGAAGGTCGAGAACCCGCTGCCAGGCATGTGGGAGGTCCGCGGCGGACGAGGCGGCCTGCTGTTGACAAGCGAATGGGGCACCGTCCGGCGTCCCGCACCTGACATCGCCCAAGCGGTCATGGAACAGCGAGCCGTGCTGGTCCGCGACGAGTTCGAGGATGCCGACGGCCGCAAGCGCCGCGTCCTCAACCCCGTCGAGACGACCGCCGCACAGGAGAAGGCGGACGCGCTCTCCGAACGTTTCGCCGAGTGGGTATGGGAGGAGCCCGAACGCGCACGCGGCCTGGTCGATGAATACAACCGACGCTTCAACTCCATCGTGCTGCGCGACTACACCGACGCAGGGAACTACCTGACGCTGCCCGGCGTGGCTGAGGGGTTCACCCCACGCCAGCACCAGCGGGCAGCGGTCGCGCGGATGATCGCCGAACCCTCGGCCGGCCTGTTCCACGAGGTCGGCGCGGGCAAGACCGCCGAGATGATCATCGGCGTCTCGGAGATGCGGCGCATAGGGCTAGTGAACAAGCCGGTCATCGTCGTCCCCAACCACATGCTGGAGCAGTTCTCCCGCGAGTGGCTACAGATCTACCCCCAAGCCCGAGTGCTCGCCGCCTCCTCGTCGGACGTCTCGGCGGAGAAGCGCCGCGAGTTCGTCGCCAAGGCAGCCGCGAACGAATGGGACGGCATCATCTTGACCCAGACCGCGTTCGCCAAGATCCCGCTACGCCAAGCCACGCAAGACGACTACGTACGTGCCCAGATCGACCAACTCCGGGAGGTGCTGGACAACGCGGAGGCCGGGCAGGCGATGACGGTCAAGCGCATCCAGCGCAAGCTTCTTCAGACCGAGAGCAAGATCGCGGAGCGCCTCGACACAAGCCGGGACGACGGCGTGTGCTTCGAGGACACCGGCATCGACTACCTCTGCATCGACGAGCTGCACCTCTACAAGAACCTCGCCACCGACTCCAACATCCGCGACGCCGCCATCGACGGCTCGGCCCGTGCCGCCGACCTGCACATGAAGCTGGAGTACCTGCGCTCCACCGGTCGCGGCCGCGTGGTCACCGGCGCGACGGCCACCCCCATCGCCAACAGCGTCACCGAGGCGTTCGTGATGCAGCGCTACCTGCGCCCCGACCTCCTCGATGCCGCCAGCATCGGATCGTTCGACGCCTGGGCCGCGACGTTCGGCCAGACCGTCACCCAGATGGAGATGTCACCCACTGGCGCGTTCCGCCTCAAGACGCGGTTCGCCAAGTTCCAGAACGTCCCCGAGATGCTGCGGATGTGGTCGGTGTTCGCCGACGTGAAGACCGCCGCCGACCTGAATCTACCTATCCCCGCCCTCGCCGAACGAGGGGACGGCCAACGCGCTGCCGCGACGGTCCCGGTCGAGCCGACCGTCGAACTCGAACGGTTCGTGGAACTGCTCGGGGAACGGGCCGAGGCCGTGGCGAACAAGGCGGTCCGTCCCGAGGAAGACAACATGCTCACCATCTCCACCGACGGCCGCAAGGCTGCGCTCGACATTCGCATGGTGGTGCCCAAACGGCCCTCCGGCCCCACCAAGGTCGACGTCGCGGCCGACGCCATCGCCGCCGTGTGGGAGCGCACCCGCGACAACGAGTACCTCGACCCGCTCACCGGTCAGCCCTCGTCGGTCAAGGGCGCGCTCCAGCTGGTGTTCTGCGACATCGGAACCCCCAACCCCGACCGATGGAACGCCTACGACGAGCTCGCCCTGCAGCTCGACGAACGAGGCGTGCCCGGCGAGCGCATCCGGTTCATGCACGAGGCCAGCAACGACGCCGAGAAGGCACGACTGTTTGCCCAAGCCCGCGCCGGGCACATCTCAGTGCTCATCGGCTCGACCGAGAAGATGGGAGTCGGAACCAACGTCCAAGCCCGCGCGGTCGCGCTGTGGCACATGGACTGCCCATGGCGGCCGGCGGACCTGGCCCAACGGGACGGGCGCATCCTGCGTCAGGGCAACCAGAACCAGGAGATCGCGATCGTCCGGTTCGTCACTGAGCGTTCCTTCGACGCCTTCATGTGGCAGACCATCGAACGCAAGTCCACCTTCATCGCCCAGGTCATGCGTGGTCGGATCGACTCCCGTGAGATCGACGAGATCGACCCCGGCGCCCTCTCCGCCGCCGAAGCCAAGGCACTCAGCTCCGGCAACCCGCTGCTGCTGGAGCACTCCACCCTTACCAGCGAGGTCGCCAAGCTCCGCCGCCTGCAGCGAGCCCACGAACGCAACCAGAACATGCTCGCCCACACCGAACGCCGCGCCGACGAGGAGATCGCCCGGTTCACCGCGCACATCGCCGCCCTCGATGCAGCCGTTTCACTGGTCACCGACACCAGCGGGGACCACTTCCGCATCACCCTCGACGGCCGCAACTACAGCTCGCGCGCCGACGCCGCTGGGGCGCTCGAACGCTGGATGCAGGCCAGCCGACTCCAGTGGATGCCCACCTACCGAGGCCAGGAGTACGGCGTCATCGGCAACATCAGCGGGTTCGACATCGAAGTCAAGACGAGCCCCGGCATGGGCGTCCTCAACGTCACCACCAGCCTCGTCGGAGTTCCACGCTCCTTCTTCACCCTCACCCAGCGCGAGTTCCTCGCCGGCGGGGTCGGCCTCGTCCAGCGCATCGAGAACCGCGTCTCCGCCATCCCCACGCTGCTCACCTACGTCAAAGAAGACCTCGACAAGGCTGAGCGGTCCAAGACAGAGGCGGCCGAACGCATCGGCCAGCCCTTCAAGCACAGCCAGACGCTCGACCAGGCAGAGAAGCAACTCGCTTCCGTCGAGACCGCCCTGGCCGCGATGCAGGAGGAGAACCACGAGGGGCCGACTGCTCCCGCGCCCGTCTCGCCGCCAGCACCGGCGCCCGTCACTGTCCAGACCTTGCGCGACTACGTGCCCGTGACCCGTCGCATCGCCTCGAGAGGCGACGGCGGGCGCGACGCAGGCAGTCACATCCGACCGGGGCCGGCACAGACCGGGCCGGTGTATGACCCGCCCGGCCTGTGAGCCGGTTCCTGGCGCGCACCTCCTTCATGGACCTGTCGATCTGAAAGGAGCACTGACATGTCGGATGGAGCTGAGCGAATGCCCGATCGCAAGGACCGCGAGCTGGTGGTCAGGGCTGTCCACCGCGACGAACCGGACCTTCGCCGGCTTGCCGAGGCGATGATCCGCCTGGCGCTGGAGGACTCGGGACGCACACGGGTCGAGTTGCGCGCGGCCACACCACCGCAGACCTTTCAGCCGACGCGGGCCGCTTCCTGAACCGATGTCGGATGGCGACGGTAGGATCAACGCCACAAGAACCGAACTCGCCCCGCGTGGGGCGTCGTGGCTCTAGAAGCCTCGCCTTTCGGCAAGGCCAAGTGATCCCGACTCACGACGAGTCGGCGCCCTACAGCCCGCTTGGGCTCTCCTCACACACGACGCCCGTGGTCGACACTGACCATCGCGAGGCTCGACTCATTGGTGAGGACACGCTCATGCACCACCAGCCCACCGACCAGTGCCTGAGGACGAGCCAAGGCGCAGCCGCTCCCGGCACCGCGCTCGCTGTCACCTACCTCAGAGTCTCGACCAAGGAGCAGGCCGAGAAGGGCGGCACAGACGAGGGGTTCTCCATCCCCGCCCAGCGCGACGCCAACCGCCGCAAGGCCGAGTCCCTCGGCGCCACGATCGTGGAGGAGTTCGTCGACGCTGGCGAGTCGGCGCGCACCGCCGACCGGCCCGACCTGATGCGGATGATCCAGTACGTCCAGACCCACAAGGTCGCCTACTGCATCGTCCACAAGGTCGACCGGCTTGCCCGCAACCGCGCCGACGACGTAACCATCCACCTCGCACTCCGCGACGCCGGGGTCATGCTGGTCTCGGCGACGGAGAACATCGACGAGACCCCTTCGGGGATGCTGCTGCACGGGATCATGTCGTCCATCGCGGAGTTCTACTCGCGCAACCTCGCCACCGAGGTCATCAAGGGCATGAGCCAGAAGGCCGCCAGCGGCGGGACGATCGGCAAGGCGCCCATTGGATACCTGAACACGGTCAGCCGCGATGCGGTAGGACGCGAGGTCCGAGGTGTCGAGCGGGACCGCGAGCGCGCACCCCTCGTGGAATGGGCGTTCCAGGCGTACGCCTCGGGTGACTGGACCGTCAGCCAACTGGCCGACGAGTTATCCGACCGCGGACTGTCTTCCGTGCCCACGCCGCGCCGCCCCGCGAAGGCATTAGCAGTCTCATCCATCCATCGAATGCTCACCAACCCGTACTACAAGGGCGACATCGTCTTTAAGGGCGTGATCCACCGAGGCAACCACCCCGGACTAATCCCGCCGGAGGTCTGGTATCAAGTTCAGTCGGTCCTCTCCGCCCACAAGACAGCTGCCGATGCAACCAAGGTCCACCACCACTACCTCAAGGGCTCGGTGTTCTGCGGCGAGTGCGGGTCTCGGCTTCTCATCACGAACGCCAAGAACCGGCATGGGAGTGTCTACCCGTACTTCGTCTGCGCTGGCCGGCACTCCAAGCGCACGACCTGTACCCGACGTGCGGTGATGATCGAAAGCGTCGAGCGCCTAATCGAGGACTACTACGAACAAGTCACGCTGACACCGGAGCACAGGCAGGCGATGGCTGGAATGCTCCGCTTCGAGTTCGACCGGATGATGGCCGCCGAGGCGGAGGAACTCTCGGCCCTCACGAGCAAGCGGAATCGACTTGAGGACGAGCAGCTCCGCCTACTCCAAGCGCACTACGCCGATGCCATCCCGCTCACTCTCCTCAAGCGCGAGCAGGGGCGCATCCTGGCCGAGCTCGACCAGATCAATCACAGGTTGGACCAGCAACACGGTGAGTATGCGACCGTGAACGAGACGCTGGAGAAGTCGCTAGAGCTCTTGGACGACGTCGCCGGGTTGTATCGCCGTTGCGACGACGTGACTCGGCGGCTCTGTAACCAAGCGTTCTTCACCAAGATCTATCTCGACAAGGCGGGCACACTCCAGCCGGAACTAGCTCGACCGTTTGGCCTACTCCTGGACGCGGAGGTCCACGCCAGCGCACTGACCTGGGCGAAAAAAGGCCTGAGGGCTCAAACCCGGACAGACTCTACGTCTGCCCAGGGTTTGAGCCCTCAGCGTAGGGCGACCCCGACGGGACTCGAACCCGCGGCCTCCGCCGTGACAGGGCGGCGCGCTAACCAACTGCGCTACGGGGCCAGGTTTGCTCCTCCCCGACGTGTCAGGGACATGTCTGCGAGAGCGATGGAACTGTAGCCGACTCCTCGCTGAGGTTCCCAATCGGCATGACCCATCCGCGAACGGTGCGACTACGAATGAGGACGTGGCCATGGCTCCAGCTCCTGCGATCACCGACGTCCTCCTGCCCGACGGCGGCCTCCGCGGCGTCGTGCTGGCGCTGCACGGCGGAGCCCAGACGGGGACGCGCGCGCTCGACGGGCGGAGCCTGCCGTGGCGGCGGATGCGGCGGATGACCCACGAGATCGCCGGGGACCTCCTGGACCGCGACATCGGGATCGTCCTGCTGCGCTACCGCGTGCGCGGTTGGAACGTCGGCGTCGAGGCGCTGCCCTCACCGGTGCCCGACGCGCGCTGGGCACTCGACCGGATCCGCGCGGAGCTCGGCGTCCCGGTCGCGCTCCTGGGCCACTCGATGGGCGGCCGCACGGCGGCCGCCG
>NZ_JASGDD010000011.1:0-4444 GCF_047607365.1 Nocardioides sp.
CCGCGTCCCGGCGCCACGGGGCCCGCTGGCCTTCGGCGAGGTGCCCGGCGGGCTCCACCTCCGGGTGCCCGCGCCGGGCCTCGACGCGTCGGCGATCGCCGGCCTGGCCGCGCGGAGCGACAGCCTGATCGTGACGCCGTGGCACGGCGTACTCGTCCCCTCCGCCTCCCCCTCCGCCTCGGCCTCCGAGGAGCAGCGATGACCCTCTCGCCCCGCGCGCCGTCGCCCGCACGGCCGACCCGCCGCTACCCCTACGCCGATGCCGGCCCGGACATCTACGTGAACTCCTTCGCCACGATCCGGCGCGAGGCCGACCTCAGCGGCGTTCCCGCCGACGCGGAGAGGCTCGCGGTCCGGATGATCCACGGCAGCGGGCAGGTCGACCTCACCGACGATCTCGTGGTGCACCCCCGGATGGTCGCGGCGGCACGCTCCGCGCTGGAGGCGGGCGCGCCGATCCTCTGCGACGCCACGATGGTCGCCACCGGAGTGACCCGCGCGCGGCTGCCCCGCGACAACGACGTCGTCTGCCTGCTCAACGACGAGCGCGTGCCGGGGCTCGCGCGGGCCTGGTCGACGACCCGGACCGCGGCCGCCGTCTCGCTCTGGGAGCCGCACCTCGCGGGCGCCGTCGTCGCGATCGGCAATGCCCCGACGGCGCTCTTCCACCTGCTGGAGATGCTCCTCGACGGCGCTCCCCAGCCGGCCGCGATCGTCGGCTGCCCGGTCGGCTTCATCGGCGCCGCGGAGTCGAAGCAGGCGCTGATCGACCTGCGCGACGAACACGGCATCGACCTGCCCTACGTCACGGTCCGCGGCCGTCGCGGGGGCTCCGCGATGACCTCCTCGGCGCTCAACGCCCTGGCCCAGGAGCGCGAGTGAGCGCGGCGGGCGCGTCCGGCCGCGGCCGGTTCACCGTCGTCGGCGTCGGGCCCGGCGACCCGGAGCTGCTCACCCTCAAGGCCGCCCGAGTGATCGGCTCGGCCGGGGTCGTCGCCTATCACGCCGGTGTGCGGAAGCAGTCGCACGCCCGCCGGATCGCCGCCGCGGCCATCGCCGACGGCGTCCTCGAGGAGGAGCTGCGCTACCCCGTGACGACTGGCGCCACCGACCACCCGGGCGGCTACGTCGGCGCGATGGCGGACTTCTACGAGTCGTGCGCCGTCCGGCTGGCGGCCCACCTCGACGCGGGTCGCGACGTGGTGCTCCTCGCCGAGGGCGACCCGCTCTTCTACGGGTCGTCGATGTACCTCCACGACCGGTTCAAGGAGACCTACGAGACCACCGTCGTCCCCGGCATCCCCGCCTTCGCCGCGGCCACGGCCGCGATCGCGGGCTCGTCAGGGCCTCTGGTCCGCCAGGCCGACGTGCTGACCGTGCTGCCCGGGACGCTGCCCGAGCCCGAGCTCGCCCGGCGCCTCGCCGACACCGACGGCGCCGTCGTCATGAAGCTCGGGCGCACCTTTCCCGCGGTCCGCTCCGCGCTCGCGCAGGCCGGCCGACTGGAGGGAGCGTGGTACGTCGAGCGCGCCTCCCAGGCCGAGGAGCGGTGGCTGCCCGTGGCCGACGTCGACCCGGAGTCGGTGCCCTACTTCTCCCTCATCGTGGTGCCGGGCGACAGCACGGGCACGCCGTCGGCCGACCGCTTGCGGAGCGGGGCCGCCGAGCAGGCGACCATGCCGCCGTCCGCGGGCCCGGCGGCGGAGCTGGTCGTCGTGGGGCTCGGCCCCGGTCCCGAGGCGTGGCTGACCCCCGAGGCGTCCGCGGTGCTGGCCGAGGTCGACCACGTGGTCGGCTACGCCCCCTACGTCGCCCGCGTCCCGCAGCGGGCCGGGCTGACCCGGCACCCGTCGGGCAACACCGTCGAGATCGACCGCGCCCGCGACGCGCTCGCACTGGCGAGGGCGGGGGAGCGGGTCGCCGTCGTCTCGGGCGGGGACGCCGGGGTCTTCGGCATGGCAGCCGCCGTCTTCGAGGCGGCCGAGGACCCGTCGTACGCCGGGATCGGGATCCGCGTCGTCCCGGGGGTGAGCGCGGTGCAGGCCGTCGCGGCGCGTGCGGGGGCGCCGATCGGGGCCGACTTCGCGGTCGTGTCCCTCTCGGACCGGCTCAAGCCGTGGCAGGTCGTCGAGCGGCGCCTGCGGGCGATTGCGGAGGCCGACCTCGTGCTGGCGATCTACAACCCGGCGTCGCGCTCGCGCACCGAGCAGATCCGCGTCGCGCGCGACGTGCTGCTGGAGCACCGCAAGCCGGACACGGTCGTGGTCGTGGGGCGCGACGTCGGGCGGGCGGGGGAGAGCCTGACGGTCACCACCCTGGCCGAGCTCGACCCGGCGACCATCGACATGCGATGCCTGCTGATCGTCGGCGCCTCGTCGACGCGGGTGAGCGCCGCCGGCGTGTGGACGCCGCGACACGTCGAGGAGCATCTCCGATGACGGTCCACTTCGTCGGCGCCGGGCCCGGCGCGGCGGACCTGCTCACGGTGCGCGCGACCCGGCTGCTGGCGGCCGCCGGCGTGGTGCTCTATCCCGGGACCTACCTCGACCCCGACGTGCTCGCGCACGTCAGCCCGGTCGCCGAGCTGGTCGACACCCAGGACCTCGACCTCGACGCGATCACCGAGCACCTCGTGCGTGCCCACCGCTCGGGCCGCGTCGTCGTCCGCCTCGCCTCGGGCGACCTGTCGCTCTACTCGGCCCTCGCCGAGCAGAGCCGGCGGCTCGACGCGGCGGGGGTGCCCTGGGACGTGACGCCCGGCGTGCCGGCGTACGCCGCCGCCGCGGCGCTCGTGGGGCGGGAGCTGACCGTGCCGCTGGTCGCGCAGTCGGTGGTCCTCACCCGGACGCAGGCGCGATCGACCGCGATGCCGGAGGGCGAGTCGCTCGCCGCCTTCGCCGCGACCGGCGCGACCCTCGTGCTGCACCTCGCGATCACCCGCGTGCGCGAGCTCATGGCCGAGATCGAGCCGATCTCCGGGCCGGACTGCCCGGTGATCGTGGTCCATCGCGCCAGCCAGCCGGGTGAGCTCGTCCTCCACGGCACCGTCGGCGGGATCGCCGACGCGGTCGAGCGGGCCGCGCTGCGTCAGGCCGCGGTCGTCCTCGTCGGCCGCGCTCTCGGGGCCGGCGGCGGCGAGTCGTTCCTCTACGACGCCGGCCGGGACCGGAGCCGCACGCGGTGAGGGCCTGGGACGCGGGCCTGTACGACGTCGTCAACCGCCGCCGGGACACCCGCCGCGAGTTCACCGGCGACCCGGTCGCGCCCGACGTGCTGGAGCGCCTGCTCGCGGCGGCCCACGCCGCGCCGAGCGTCGGGATGAGCCAGCCCTGGGACTTCGTGCTGGTCCGCGACCCGGTCACGCTCGACGCCTTCGGCCGGCACGTGGCCGGCGAGCGCGACACGTTCGCCGCCGGCCTCCGCGGGGAGCGGGCCGAGACGTTCAGCCGGATCAAGGTCGAGGGCATCCGCGAGTCGGGGCTGGGGATCGTGGTCGGCTACGACCCCTCGCGGGGCGGGCCGAACGTGCTCGGCCGGCATGCGATCGCCGACGCCGGGCTCTACTCGGTCGTCTGCGCCATCCAGAACCTCTGGCTCGCCGCCACGGCCGAGGGGCTCGGCGTGGGCTGGGTGAGCTTCTACCGCGAGGAGTTCCTGCGCGAGCTGGTGGGCTTCCCCGAGCGGGTGCGGCCGGTGGCCTGGCTCTGCGTCGGGCCGATCGCCGAGCTGCCCGTCGTCCCCGACCTGGAGCACTACGGCTGGCGCCACCGCTCGCCCCTGGCCGGGGTGGTGCATCACGAGCGGTACGCGCCCCGGCCGGACTGAACGACCGTTGCCGCTGCGACGGTGATCCCCCGCCTGTTTCAACGTTCGTTCGCGCCGGGCAGGGGGCGTCGCGCGCGGATGAACGATCGTTTGCCGCGCCGGTGGCGACGTCGCCGCGGCCCTCAGCCGCCTGATCGGCCGCGCGCATCGGCGGAGCCGCAACGACTGTTGAGTCGATCTGTGCGGGCCCGCCATGCGGCAACGACTGTTGACTCGACCCGTGAGCAGACGCCACGCGGAAACGACTGTTGAACGCGCCTGGATCGATGCCGAGCGGCGCAACAGGCGTTGACGTGGCGGGATGAGATGGCGGGATGACGTATGGCTGCCGGGAACGACTGTTCACCGGGGTGCTGCGTAGGCCCACTGGGTGACGGCACGGGCGGGGCTCCAGCCGGTGAAGGAGCCGATCGGGGCGGCGGTCTCGACCGAGTGGCGGGTGAGCTCGCCGCCGTGCTCGCGGTAGAGGGAGGCGAGGAGCTGCTCGGTCTCGAGCGTCACGCCGTGGACGACGAGCCGACCGCCGGGCCGCAGCGCGGCGAGGCACGCGTCGATCACGCCGGGCGCGGTCGCGCCGCCGCCGACGAAGACCGCGTCGGGCGCCTGCGTGCCGGCCACG
>NZ_JASGDD010000012.1:0-20943 GCF_047607365.1 Nocardioides sp.
AGGCGCCGGATGCGGCGGGGCCGGGTCGCGCGACCCGGCTCCGCCGCTCCTACGCGCTCTCGGGGGACAGCAGCCTGCGGGAGGAGCGGATGTGCTCCTCCATCAGCTCCGCGGCACGGTCGCCGTCGCCGGCGGTGATCGCGTCGTGGATGGCGCGGTGCTGCCCGGTCAGCTCCTCGCGCGCCGCCGTCCAGACGCTGTCGTCGAGCTGCTCGAGGTCGCGGAGGATGGGCAGCCGCATCGCCTCCCGGATGGCGATCGTCATGTCGGCGAAGAGCCGGTTGCCGCCGGCCTCCGCGACCGCGATGTGGAAGTCGGTGTCGAGGTCGTTGTAGCGGTGCCGGTCGGCGGCCTCGTCGGTCGCCATCGTGCCGAGCGGCGCGGCGAGGGCGCCCAGCCTCGCCGGCGTACCCTCGCTCGCCGCCAGCGCGGCGCTCGCCCGCTCGAGGATGACCCGCGCCTCGACGACGTCGTCGAGCGGGAAGTTCGCCAGTGCGACGTGGACGCGCAGCAGCCGGGTGAGCGCCTCGGACGGCAGCGCCGAGACCACCGTGCCAGCCTCGGGTCCCGACCCCACCCCGGCCCGGACGACGCCCTGGGCCTCGAGGGTCCGGATCGCCTCGCGGACGGCGGGCCGGGAGACCTGGAGCCGGGACGCCAGCTCGCGCTCGCCGGGCAGCCGGTCGCCGACGCGGAGGGTCCCCGCCAGGATCTGCTCCTCGACCTGGTCGACGACCAGCTGGTAGGTGCGGGCGCGGGGGACCGGACGCCAGCCCGCGCTTGCCTCGCTCACGGGCGCTACCCTACAGTTTCGTTCTGTGGTCAGACCACAGTGAGGTCGTCCAGAAGGAGGAGGCGCTGTGCGGGTCGCGCTCATGGTCACGTGCATCAACGATGCGCTCTACCCGGAGACCGGCAAGGCCGTCGTGACGCTGCTGCGCCGGCTCGGCGTGGACGTCGACTTCCCCGCGGCGCAGACCTGCTGCGCGCAGCCGATGGTCAACACCGGCTACCTCGACGAGGCGGTGCCGGTGGTGCGCGCCTTCGTCTCCGCCTTCGAGGGGTACGACGCGGTGGTGACCCCGTCGGGGTCGTGCGCGGGCTCCGCGCGGCACCAGCACTCCCTGGTGGCGCGGCGGTCCGGGGACGCCGGTCTCGTCGCCGCCGTGGACGAGGTGTCGCCGCGGGTCCACGAGCTGTCGGAGTTCCTCGTCGACGTGCTGGGGGTGACCGACGTGGGCGCCTACTACCCGCACACCGTGACCTACCACCCGACCTGCCACTCGCTGCGGATGCTCGGGGTGGGTGACCGGCCGCGCCGGCTGCTCGAGCACGTGCGCGGACTCACTCTCGTGGACCTCCCGGCGGCGGACCAGTGCTGCGGCTTCGGCGGCACCTTCGCGGTCAAGAACGCCGACACCTCGATCGCCATGGGCGCCGACAAGGTGCGCCACGTCCGCGACGCCGGTGCCGAGGTGCTGGTGGCGGGCGACAACTCCTGCCTCACCCACATCGGGGGCCTGCTGTCGCGCCAGCGTGCCGGCGTACGTCCTGTGCATCTCGCCGAGATCCTGGCGGCAACGGAATGAGCGGCACCTTCGTCGGCATGCCGGCCTTCCCCGTCGCCGCGCGGGAGGCGCTGGCCGACGCCCAGCTGCGGCACAACCTCGCCCACGCCACCGGCACCATCCGGGACAAGCGGGCGCGGCTCGTCGAGGAGATCGACGAGACGGGTGACTGGGAGGCGCTGCGGCTCGCCGGCGCCGGCGTCAAGGAGTCCGCGCTGCTCACCCTCGGCACGCAGCTGCGGCGCCTCGAGGAGACGCTCGCCGCCAAGGGCGCGACCGTGCACTGGGCCCGCGACGCCGCGGAGGCCAACCGGATCGTCACCTCGATCGCCGCCGGTCACGGGGTCGACGAGGTGGTCAAGGTCAAGTCGATGGTGACCCAGGAGATCGGGCTCAACGAGGCGCTCGCCGAGGCGGGCATCGCCGCCTGGGAGACCGACCTCGCCGAGCTCATCGTGCAGCTCGGCGACGACCTGCCCTCGCACATCCTGGTGCCCGCCATCCACCGCAACCGCGCCGAGATCCGCGAGATCTTCCTGCGCGCGATGAAGGAGGTCGGCCGGCCGGCTCCCGACGACCTCACCGACGAGCCCGCGGTTCTCGCCGCGGCGGCCCGTGCCCACCTGCGGGAGAAGTTCCTGCGCGCTCGCGTCGGGGTGTCCGGCGCCAACTTCGCGGTCGCCGAGACCGGCACACTCGTCGTGGTCGAGTCCGAGGGCAACGGCCGGATGTGCCTGACCCTGCCCGAGGTGCTGGTCTCGGTCGTCGGGATCGAGAAGGTCGTCTCGACCTGGGACGAGCTCGACCCGCTGCTGCGCCTGCTGCCCCGGTCCTCCACCGGGGAGCGGATGAACCCCTATACATCGATGTGGACCGGGGTGACGCCGGGCGACGGGCCGCAGGAGGTGCATGTCGTCCTGCTCGACAACGGCCGCACCCGGGCACTCGCGGGCGAGGTCGGCCGCCAGGCGCTGCGCTGCATCCGCTGCTCGGCCTGCCTCAACGTCTGCCCGGTCTACGAGCGCACCGGCGGCCACGCCTACGGCTCGGTCTATCCAGGCCCGATCGGCGCCATCCTCAATCCGCTGCTGCGCGGCGTGGGGGAGCCGGGCGCGGCGGGGGAGCAGGTCGACTCGCTGCCCTACGCGTCCTCGCTGTGCGGCGCCTGCTTCGAGGTCTGCCCGGTCCGGATCGACATCCCGTCGGTGCTCGTCGACCTGCGGGCCCAGGTCGTCGACGCCCACCGCGGGTCGCTGCCGAAGGCGGGCCATCGTGCCGAGGTGCTCGCGATGAAGGGCGCCGCCGTGGGTCTCGGCGACGCTCGCAGGCTCGCGTTCGGGGAGCGGTTCACGCGGGTGGGGCTGGGCGTCGCGCGGCGCTTCGCCGGTCTCGCCGGCATCCCCGGGCTCTCCAAGTGGGGCTCGGTTCGCGACCTTCCTCCCGCGCCCCCCGAGTCGTTCCGGGCGTGGTGGAAGCGGACCGAGGGAGGACGTCATGAGTGAGCCCGCCCGCGACGCGCGGGCGGAGGTCCTCGGCCGGGTCGACGCTGCGCTCGCCGGGGTGCCGCGGGAGACGGCGGCACCGCCACCCGCTCCCCGCCGGGCATCGCCCGCCGACGTCGTGGCTCTCTTCGCGGAGCGGGTCGCCGACTACCGCGCGACGGTGGTCCGGGTCGCCCCCGCCGACGTCGGCCCGGCGGTGGCCGAGGCGCTGGCCGGGACGGCCGGCGTCGTCGTACCCGAGGGCCTGTCGGTGGACGTCCCCGGCGGGATCGTCGACGACGGTGCCCTCACCGCGGCCGAGCTCGACCGGATCGAGGCTGTGGTCACCGACGCCGCCGTCGGCATCGCCGAGACCGGCACCATCGTGCTGGACCACGGCGCGGGCCAGGGGCGGCGTGCGATCACGCTCGTCCCCGACGTACACGTCTGCCTGGTGCGTGCCGACCAGGTCGTCACCGACGTCCCCGACGCCGTCACGCTGCTCGCGCCGTCGGTCCGCGCCGGCCGCCCCCTGACGTGGATCAGCGGCCCCTCGGCCACGAGCGACATCGAGCTGAGCCGCGTCGAGGGCGTCCACGGTCCCCGCCGCCTGACGGTCGTCCTGATCGATTTCATGCCGCCCTCACCCCTCCGGTAACGTTCCCTCCGGTGTCGTGTCCGAGCGGCCTAAGGAGAACGCCTCGAAAGCGTTTGTGGGTGTGAGCCCACCGAGGGTTCAAATCCCTCCGACACCGCCAGTTGATTCAGGATGGAACCCTCGGTGAGCGGACGCTCGCCGGGGGTTCTTTCGCTTCCCGCGGTTGGGGCCGTGAGGGCCGCCGCCCTGGTGGGGGCGGTCGTGGTCGCGCCTGCGGCCAGGACGGCCCCGATGAGGTGTTCCGCGCCTCCCGCACGATTCCCCGGCCGCCGACGTCCTCGGCTTCCCGCCGCAGATCAACGCCTTCCTGCGCAAGGTGCCCTGACGGCTTGGCAGGCGTGCCTAATCAGTGCGGTGAGTGCCTGTGTGGGTCTCGCCGTCGTTCGCATGTTCGAGCACGTCGCCTGGCTGACACTCGAGCACACGGCAGATCGCGTCGAGTGTGGACAGCCTGACCGCTTTGGCTTTTCCGCTCTTCAGGATGGACAGGTTGGCCACGGTGATCCCGACGTGGCCGGCGAGTTCGGTCAAGGTCATCTTGCGCTCGACCAAGACGCGGTCGAGCCGAATCACGATAGCCACTACACGGTCAGCCTGTTCTCGGTCTCGACCGCGGTGCCCCGACGGAACACCTCTGCCAACAGCAGGACCAGCACGCCGAGCGCGATCTGCATGATGTCAATGGCACCATCGGCTGCCGGGGTCAGATGCGGTCCTGGGCCGAATACCTCGATCGAGTAGCCCCACTTCAGGGGACCGATGAACACGCTCCGAATCGCTCCTAAGGCCGCACCCGCAATCAGGATCCAGCCCATTGCGCGAACCCAACGCACGCTGCGCTCGTCGAATACCATCCCGGTTGCCGAGGCTGAGAGCAGTCGCCAAAGCATCAAGAGGAAGACGCTCAACAACACGAGTTTGATCACTTCGGAGACCACTGTCGCGGCGACGAACCCACTCCAGCCGCCGGTGGTGGCCAGAGCGACCGTCCCTGTCAGGGTGGCCATCTGAGGCTTGATGTTCCCATCCTGGAGTCGAGTTGCGGAATCGTTCTGGTACCGGGAACTCCCGTGTATGAAGAACGGTGCGCAGTCGTTCAACCCATTTTGCTCGACCACGCTTGCCGACTGGCAGACCTTCTCCTGCAACGAAACTTCCGCCGAAATGTCTTGGTAGAGGTGGACCGGTCCCAAGTCCACGTTGACCGGGTAAGTCGTGCGTCCTGCCAGCGCCGAGATCCCGATGGCCAGCACAGTGGCAGCGGATGCTGCGGAGACGGCGCTGGCCACAAGGACAACCCAACCGGCTACGCGGAACAACCTGTGCGCCATTGATCGCCACCGATCCTCTTATCGTTTTACGGTAACGATATTCCCCAAAACAATATGCGCCAAGCCTGGTCAAGGCGAATCCCGCCCGCCCCGGCCGGCTGGGTTAAGTGCTGGTAAAACTCCCCAGCGACGCTCCCGGAACGACCTTCACCAGCAGTTAGTGAATTCCTTCCAACCTTCTGTCAGTTCGGCCGCGTGAAGCGGCCCCGCCAGCTCGCCTGGCGGGGCCGTTCCCGTCCGTCGGAGATCGCGTCGCGCCCGTGATGCTCGGCAACGGGTCAGGCCTGGGTCACGCGGATCGAGGCGGTGCCGTCCGCGGCGGCGACGGCGTCGTGGACGGCGTCCAGGAAGCGCCGGTAGAGGTCCATTCCCGCGATGGTCTTCGGTGTGGCGGGAATGCCGTAGAGCTTCTCCTGCGAGGTCGCGTAGGTGCTGAGCGGGCCGACGGTGAGCAGGGTCCGTCCCGCCTCCGTGGCGGCTGCCGCCTCGAAGGTGCAGAAGGTGCCCGCGACCGCGGAGATCGACAGGTCGACCCGGCCCGGCTGCTCGCCCGTGACGTTCACCCGGGCGTTGGCGCTGCCGATGCCCGAGGTCAGCAGGCTCATGCCCGCGCCGACGACGTGCGGGACGGTCTCCTTGACGAGGTGCAGCGCCGCGTCGGCGTCGAGGAGAGTGCTGGCGCGCAGGTGCAGCGTCGCACGACGCTTCGCGCTCCAGCCGGCCATCGCCCTCTCGCCCCCTCGCGTTGGGATCCTCCGTCTCCTGGAGCATAGGACGATCAGGCATGGGACGGAGGCGCTTTGAGGCGATTGCACTCTGGATCAGTACACATGGGACGGATGGGGTTGGAGTGCCATGCCGACCGCTGCCTCCGCCAAGACCCCGCCGTCGCCGGCGGCGGTGGAGTTCGGCAAGCGCGTGCGCAGGTTCCGCGAGGAGCAGGGGCTGTCCCAGGAGGCGCTCGCGGCTCGCTGCGACATCCACTGGACCTTCCTCGGCCAGGTCGAGCGCGGTCAGCGGAGCATCCGCCTCGACAACATCCTCAAGATCGCGGCCGGGCTCGAGCTCCAGCCCGGTGAGCTGCTGGACGGGATCCCCATCCAGCGGTGACGCGGGTGCGCCGGCGGGTGGGGACTCAGTCAGCGACGGTCGCCGGACAGGAGGCCGTCGACGATCCAGGTGACGATCGTGATGATGATCGAGCCGAGGACGGCGGTGCCGAAGCCGTCGACGTGGAAGCCGATGCCGAGACCGCCGGCGAGCCATGCGGTGAGCTTGAGCATCAGGGCGTTGACGACCAGCAGGAACAGGCCGAGCGTGAGGATGACGAACGGCAGGCTGAGGAACGTCACCACGGGCCGGACCAGGGCGTTGACCCCGCCCATCACGACGGCGACGGCGAGCAGCGGGAGCAGCTTGTGCCGCAGCTCGTCCGGCCACGTCGAGGGGCCGTCGAACGCGATGCCGCCGAGCAGCTGTGCGGCCACCGCCAGCGCGACGGCGGTAGTGAGGAGCCAGGCGAGGAAGCGCACGGCTCATTCTTACCTGCCCACCTGCGAAGGATCCCCGCCGACGGAGGTCGCCGGTCGGCCCGGCGACGCGTGACTCGTGGGGCGGGTGAGGCAAGATCTCCCTGTGCGCCGCGCTCTCATCCCCTCGCTGGCGCTCGTCGTGGCCCTCGCCCTGCTCGCGGCCTGTGGCGCCGCGGCCCCGCAGCGGACGGTGCCGGCCCTCCGGGTCGCGGCGGAGAGCAGTCGCTTGATCTACGTCGCGCTCGGCGACTCCTATACGGGCGGTCCCCGGATCGGCCGGACGCTCAGCACGGCCTGCAACCGCACCGACAAGAACTACCCCCACCTCCTCGCCGCCGCGCTCGACCTGACGCTCGTCGACGTGAGCTGCGGCGGCGCGCGGGTGCGCGACCTCACCCATCGCCAGAAGCCGACCGTCGCCGCTCAGCTCAGCGCGGTCCGCGCCGACGCCGACGTCGTCACCGTCTCCCTCGGCGGGAACGACGTCGGCATCATGCGGGTCGTCGCATCCTGCCTGCGCGCGTCGGCGACCTGTCGCCAGCAGATCCGCGCGCTCCGCAAGGGGCTGCCGAAGCTGCGCGCGGACCTGACCAACGCGATCCGCAAGGTCAGGGCGCGGGCGCCCGGGGCGAGGGTCATCGTGGTCGGCTACCCGGAGATCCTCCCGGCGAGCGGGCGCTGCTACGGCTCCCGGACGGCCGCGCTCAAGCCCGCCGTACGCGCTCTCGCCCAGATCGCCGCAGTGCAGAGCCGCGCCGCGCGCGCCAACGGCGCCACCTTCCTCGACCCGAGGACCTTCACCCGCGGCCACGGGCTGTGCACCAGCGACCCGTGGATCGCGAGCCGGACCACGAGCGTCAGCAAGCGCTACCACCCCGAGCTCCCCGAGCAGCGCGCTGTCGCCGCGGCCCTCGCGCGCGTCGTCGCGACGCTGCAGGACGACACCGGAAGCGCCACCCCGTCCGCCACCACCACGGCAACCCCGTCCGCGACGCCCACGACGACGGCCACCGCATCGGCCACCGCCACCCCCACCGAGACCAGCTCCGAGACCAGCTCCGAGACCAGCTCCGAGAGCGCCTCCCCGGTCGGCTGGACCAGCGCGCCCCCGGCCGATGAGGGGTCGTAGCGCATGATCGCCGGCATGCGCCCCCCACGCCCGTACGCCGTCGCGCTGGCCGCCCTGCTCGCCACCACGCTCGCCGGCTGCGGTGGATCGACGCCCGACGAGCAGCCGTCCACGGCCACCTCGAGCGCCACCCCGCCGGCGTTCCATCGCTACGTCGCGCTGGGCGACTCCTACACCGCGGCGCTCGGCGTCGCCCCGGCCGCCGCCGACGCCGACGGCTGCGGCCGCTCGCAGTCCAACTACCCGACCCTCGCGGCGGCCGAGCTCGGCGTGACCCTGACCGACGTGAGCTGCTCCGGCGCCACGGTGAGCGACCTGCTCCACGGCCAGACCGTCTCCGACGCCACGCTCGCCCCCCAGATCGCCGCCGTCACCTCCGACACCGACCTCGTCACCATCGGCATCGGCGGCAACGACCTCGCCCTCATCCAGGTCTTCCTCGCCTGCGGCACCCAGCAGCCGTCCTGCCAGAAGCTGCTCACCCGGGTGGAGCGCCTGGCCGGCAAGCTCCCCGACCGGATCGCCGAGCTGGTGCGCCAGGTCCGCGTCCGCGCGCCCGCGGCGACGGTCGTCCTCGTCGGCTATCCGACGATCGTCTCCGCCGACGCGCCCTGTGACGGGACGCCCGTGCCGGAGGACTTCGTCGAGCCGGCCCGTGAGGTCAACCGGAGCCTCGACGACGCGGTCGAGAAGGCCGCCACGCTGAGCGGAGCGAGCTACCTCGACATCCTCGACGCCACCGCCGACCACGGCCTGTGCGGAGCGGAGCCGTGGATCGCCGACGTCAACGGCAGGGGCGCCCAGATCCTGCACCCGATCGCCGCCGAGCAGGCCTACGTCGCCGCCCGGCTGGTCGAGCTCCTCGCCTCAGGCTCCTAGGGCATGTCAGCTCGCCCGCTGCCCCCGCGCGGCGATCCGCGGCGCCAGCTCGGCGGCCGCGGCGGGCCAGCGTGCCTCGAGCTCGGCCATCGACTGAGCCAGCACGGCCCGGTCGAGCGTGTCGGGGTCCTCGGAGGACGTGAACAGCAGCGTCTCGATCGACTCGACGAGCGCGTGGAACTCCTCCTCCTCCGCCCGGTCGGCTGCGTCGGGCACGGAATTCGGGCGCGGGATCAGCAGCGGGCGGTCGGGCATGCCCGCTCAACGAGCCACTCGGCGAGATTGTTACGTGGCAGCAACCTCCCAACTGGCAAGGTTGGGGCATGTCGATCAAGGTCGCTCTGGAGCACCGGACCACCTACGACTTCGCGCACCCGGTGGCTGTCGCGCCCCACGTCGTACGCCTCCGGCCGGCGCCGCACAGCCGCACCCCCATCGAGGCCTACAGCCTCACGGTGAAGCCGGAGAACCACTTCCTCAACTGGCAGCAGGACCCCTTCGGCAACTGGCTCGCGCGCCTCGTCTTCCCCGAGAAGGTGAAGACCCTCGACATCACCGTCGGCCTTGTCGCCGACATGATGGTGATCAACCCCTTCGACTTCTTCATCGAGGAGTACGCCGAGCACTTCCCGTTCGCCTACGCCCCCGAGCTCGAGGCGGATCTGACGCCCTACCTCGCCCCGGTGGACGACGCCGCGAAGGCCGACGCCTGGCGGCGCGGCCTGGACCTGGTCGGCGCGGGCGACGACCCCATCGCCACCATCGACTTCCTCGTCGCGCTCAACCAGGCCGTCAACGGCAGGCTCGCCTACTCGCTGCGCATGGAGACCGGCTTCCAGTCGCCCGACACCACCCTCGACCGCGGTGTCGGCTCCTGCCGCGACTTCGCCTGGCTGCTGGTCTCGCTGCTGCGCCAGTTCGGCCTCGCGGCCCGCTTCGTCTCCGGCTACTCGATCCAGCTCAAGCCCGACCTCGAGCCGCTCGAGGGCCCCGGCTTCGTCGGCGAGGGCGACATCACCGACCTGCACGCGTGGTGCGAGGTCTTCATCCCCGGCGCCGGCTGGATCGGCCTGGACGCCACCTCCGGCATGTTCACCGGCGAGGGCCACATCCCCCTCTCGGCGACCCCGCACCCCAGCAGCGCGGCGCCGATCGAGGGCGCCACCGAGCCGGTCGAGGTGACCTTCTCGTTCTCCAACGAGGTCGTCCGGATCCACGAGGACCCACGGGTCACCAAGCCCTACACCGACGAGGCCTGGGCCCGGATCGACGCGCTCGGCGAGGCGGTCGACGCCCGGCTGGCGAAGAGCGACGTCCGGCTCACCATGGGCGGCGAGCCCACCTTCGTCAGCCTCGACGACCAGGTCAGCGCCCAGTGGAACACCGCCGCCGACGGCCCGGACAAGCGCCGCCTCGCCGGCGACCTCGCCGACCGGCTCCAGGCCGTCTACGCCAAGGGTGGCGTGGTCCACCGCGGCCAGGGCAAGTGGTATCCCGGCGAGCCCCTCCCACGCTGGAACATCGCCCTCCAGTGGCGCACCGACGGCCGGCCGCTGTGGGACGACCCGACCCTGCTCGACGACCCGTGGGAGAAGGCGGACTCCACGGACGCCGCCGCCGGCCGCGCCGAGGCGCTGGCCCGGGCGCTCACCTCGCTCCTCGGGCTCCCCGAGGGCCAGCTCCTGCCGGCGTACGAGGACCCGCTCGCCCTCCTCGCCGCGGAGGTCCGCCAGCCCTGGGGCGAGCGGCCGGGCAAGGAGCTCGACGAGATCACCGCCGACTCCCTCAAGGAGATCGACGGCGACGTCGCCACGCCCACCGGCTGGGTGCTGCCCATCGTCGTGGGCACCACCTGGGCCTCCCCGGCCTGGTCCTTCCGCCGCGGCCGGCTCGTGCTGCTGCCCGGCACCTCCGCCGTCGGCCTGCGACTGCCCCTGGACGCGATCAGCTGGCACGACCCCGAGTACGCCGGCGAGCCGTCGTACCTCGAGGCGGGCGAGCCGCTGCCGGCCGGCGACGACGCGCTGCCGACCGTCGCCGTGGTGCCCGCCGACGGCGCCCCGACCACCGCGCTGGCGATCGAGGCGCGCGAGGGCCACGTCTTCGTCTTCCTGCCGCCGACCGACCGCCTCGAGGACTACGCCACCCTCCTCCACGCCATCGAGCGCGCCGCCACCGAGGCGGGCACCTCCCTGGTCGTCGAGGGCTACGGGCCGCCCCCGGACGCCCGCCTCACCCAGCTCGTGGTCACCCCCGACCCCGGCGTCATCGAGGTCAACGTCCAGCCCACGTCCTCATGGGCGGAGCAGCGCGAGCTGACCGCGACGCTCTACGAGGAGGCGCGCCAGGCCCGGCTGTCGACCGAGAAGTTCGACCTCGACGGCCTCCACACCGGCACCGGCGGCGGTAACCACATCACCCTCGGCGGCACCACCCCCGCCGACTCCCCGCTCCTCCGGCGACCGGACCTGCTGGCCAGCCTGATCACCTACTGGCAGCGCCACCCGTCGCTCTCCTACCTCTTCTCCGGCCGCTTCATCGGCCCGACGTCGCAGGCGCCGCGGTTCGACGAGGGCCGTCCCGAGGCGGTCTACGAGATGGAGATCGCCCAACGCGAGCTCGCCCGCCTCACGGCCGAGCAGGAGGAGCTCGGCCTCGAGCCGCGGCCGTGGCTCGTCGACCGGCTCTTCCGTCACCTGCTGACCGACCTCACCGGCAACACCCACCGCAGCGAGTTCTGCATCGACAAGCTCTACTCGCCCGACAGCTCCCGAGGCCGGCTCGGCCTGCTCGAGCTGCGCGGCTTCGAGATGCCGCCGCACCCGCAGATGGCGCTCCTCCAGTCGCTCCTGGTCCGCAGCCTCGTCGCGATGTTCTGGGAGAAGCCGCTCTCCGCGCCGCTGGTCCGCTGGGGCACGACCCTGCACGAGGACTTCCTGCTCCCGCAGGGCGCCATCCGCGACATCGGCGAGGTCGTCGCCGATCTCCGCGCCGCCGGGATCGGTTTCGAGGAGTCCTGGCTCGACCCCTTCACCGAGTTCCGCTTCCCCCGGATCGGCCTCACCCGCGTCGCGGGCGTGGAGCTCGAGCTCCGCCAGGCGATCGAGCCGTGGCACGTGCTCGGCGAGGAGGCCACCGGCTCCGGGACCGCGCGGTACGTCGACAGCTCGGTCGAGCGGATCCAGGTCCGGGTCACGGGGCTGGACCCGCATCGCCACCTCGTCACCTGCCAGGGCGTGCCGCTGCCCCTGACCGCCACCGAGACTCCCGGCGAGTTTTACGCCGGCGTCCGCTACAAGGCATGGGCGCCCTGGAGCGCCCTCCATCCGACCATCGACGTCCACTCACCGCTCCATGTGGATATCGTGGACGCCGTGTCGGAGGTGAGTCTCGGTGGTGCGACCTACCACGTCGTGCACCCGGGCGGCCGCTCCTACGACACCCCGCCGGTCAACGCCAACGAGGCCGAGGCGCGCCGCGCCGGCCGGTTCGAGGCGCGCGGCTTCACCGCCGGCCGCCTCGACGTGGCGGCGATGCGGGAGCGTGGCCGCCGGGCCGCGTCGGCCGAGTACCCGCACATCCTCGACCTGCGCCGCTCCTGACCCGCACCGCCGCGACGCCCGCCTCGATGACGAACCTCCTCCGCCTCTCGCACGCCCCCATCCGGGCCTCGCTGCGCTCGTGTCCTCCGGGGGCGGCTTCGTGACGATCCTCAAGGACTACGCCTCCGCCGTCGCCCAGCCGATGCTGGGCGGCGTCGCCGGCGACCGGCAGAGGTTCGACGAGGTGATCGCCCCCGACGGCTCGCTGCGGCCGGCCTGGAAGGGGATGGCCGAGGTCGCCGTCTCGCTCACGGCCACGGACCTGCGCCGCGTCAGCGGCGACATCGCCCGCTTCCTCGCCGACGACGGCGTCACCTACGCCCGCCCCGGCGAGGGCGCCGGCCCCTGGCGCCTCGACCCGATGCCGCTGGTCATCGACGCCGCGTCCTGGCAGCCGCTCGAGGTCGGCCTCGCCCAGCGCGCCGAGCTCCTCAACGCCATCCTCGTCGACCTGTACGGCGAGCAGCGCCTGCTCAGCGAGCGGGTCGTCCCCGCGCCCGTGATCTTCGGCCACGCCGGCTTCAACCGCGTCGTCGCCGGGCCCGCGGGCGCCGCCGACCCGCGTCCCCTGGTCCTCGCCGCCACCGACCTCGGCCGCGACGCGGACGGCGAGTGGCTGGTCCTCGGCGACCGCGCGCAGGCCCCGTCGGGCATCGGCTACGCGATGGAGAACCGCAGGGTCATCTCCCGGGTGCTGCCCGAGCTCTACCGCGAGGCCGGGCTGCACCGCATGGAGCCCTACTTCTGGGCGCTCCGCTCGGCGCTCATCCAGTCCGCGTCCGGCGACCTCAGCGACCCGCGCGTCGTCGTGCTCAGCCCCGGAACCCACTCCGAGACGGCCTACGACCAGGCCTTCCTCGCCTCCACCCTCGGCTTCCCCCTCGTCCAGGGCGGCGACCTCACCATCAAGGACGGCTGGGTCTACCTCCGGGCGCCGGGCGGCCAGCTCGAGCGGGTCGACGTGATCCTGCGCCGCGTCGACGCCAGCTGGTCGGACCCCCTGGAGCTGCGCGGCGACTCCCAGCTCGGCGTCGCCGGACTGGTCGAGGCGGTCCGGCGCGGCCGGGTCCGGGTCGTGAACGGGTTCGGGGCCGGCGTACTCGAGAATCCGGGGCTGCTGCCGTATCTCCCCGCCGCCTGCGAGGCCCTGCTGGGGGAGCCGCTGCGGCTGCCCAGCGTGCCGACGTACTGGGCGGGGACACCGCTCGGCCTGGAGGCGCTCCTGGAGCGCGAGGACCTGGTCGTCCGCACCCTCGACGGACCCGTCCAGGCGCTCGCCGACCTCGACCGCGACGAGCTTCGCGCCCGCGTGCTCGCCGAGCCGCACCGCTACGTCGGCCAGGAGCTCCCCGTCCTCTCCCAGGCGCCCACGTGGTCGGCGACCGGCGGCGCCGAGCCGCGGCCGGTGACGCTGCGGACCTTCACGCTGCGCTACGGCTCGGCCTACCGGCCGCTCGTCGGCGGCCTCGCCAGCGTCCGCACCAGCGCCCTCGGCGACCCCGGGGAGCGGACCTCCTCCAGCAAGGACGTCTGGGTCCTCAAGGAGACCGCCGGCGAGCCGGACCAGGGTCTCGCCGACGTCCTCCCCATGACCCACGCGCGGTCGGTCACCGTGCTCGTGCCGCGCGCCCTCGAGGACATGTACTGGTCCGGGCGCTACAGCGAACGGGCCGAGGACCTGCTGCGCCTCATCCTCGCCACGCACGTCATCGCCGAGGACTTCCGCACCCGCCCGCGCAGCTCCGGCGGCGCCACCCTCGACGTCATGCTCGGCGTGATGTCGCGACTCTCGCCCGGCCCGGCCGACGACCTCGACGCCGAGTTCCGCTCGCTGCTGCTCGACGAGCTCCGGCCCGGCTCGGTCGCGCAGTCCATCGCGGGCATGCGCGACGCGCTGTCGGGCGTGCGCGACCAGCTCTCGGGCGACATCTGGCGGATCTTCGGCTCCACGGACCGGGCCGCCGACGAGCTGCGCCGCAACCTCTACAGCCACCAGGTCGCGGAGTCCGCCGGCCGGACCCTGACCGGCATCCTCGCCATGCAGGGCATCACCGCGAGCATGATCCGCGACGCCGGCTGGCACTCGATCCGCACCGGGCGCTACCTCGAGCGCGCCCTCCAGGTGTGCCAGCTGCTCCGCTGCACGGCCACCGTCCGCCGCGGCATGGACGTCGACCGCGACGTGCTCAACGCGGTGCTCTCCTCGGCCGAGTCCGCCGTGACGCACCGTCGCCGCTACCGCGGCTACGTGCGCCCCGGTGGCGTCCTCGAGCTGCTGCTGCTCGACCGGGACAACCCGCGCTCGCTGGCCTTCAGCCTCCACGAGCTGCGGCTCTATCTCACCGCCCTGCCCGCGTCCACCGGCTCGTCCCGCCCGGAGCGGCTGCTCGACGACCTCATCGCCGACGTCGACGGCGCCGAGCTGGCCACTCTCGTCGCGATCGGCGGCTCCGGCCGACCGCACCTCGAGGCGTTCCTGGACCACCTCTTCTACGGCCTCACCCGGCTCTCCGAGGCGATCGGCGAGGTCCACTTCGCCTCCGGCCCGGCCCCGCGTCCGCTCAACGCGATGGCCCGGAGCGCCACATGATGTACGTCGTGACCCACCGCACGGTCTACACCTACGACGAGGACGTCACCGACTCCCTCGGCATCGCCCACGTCGTGCCGCGGGCGCTGCCGTGGCAGCAGGTCGGCGACCCCGTCGTCACGGTCGCGCCGGCGCCGGCGGACCAGTCGACCGACATCGACTTCTACGGCAACGTCGTCACCTACTTCCAGGTGCTCACCCCGCACACGACGCTCGAGGTCGACGCCGTCTCGAGCGTCGACGTGGTCGCGCCGCGCTACGACGAGTCGGCCTTCGACCGGCCGTGGGAGTCCGCGCGACCCCTGCTCGACCCCGCCCTGCCGGGGGCGTGGCGGGCGACCGACATGGCCGTCACCTCCCCACTGGTCGAGCAGACCGCCGAGGCCGCCGCCTACGCCGCCGTCTCGCTCACCCCGGGCCGCCCCCTCGTCGAGGCCGCCACCGACCTGATGCACCGCATCCACGCCGACTTCGCCTACGACAAGACCGCGACCACCGTCACCTCCACCGTCGACGAGATCTTCGAGGCGCGCGGCGGCGTCTGCCAGGACTTCGCCCACCTGATGATCGCCTGCCTGCGGGCGCACGGCCTGGCGGCGCGCTACGTCTCCGGCTATCTCGCGACCACGCCGCCCCCCGGCAAGCCCCGCCTGGTCGGCGCCGACGCGAGCCACGCCTGGGTGGCCGTCTGGCTGCCGTCGTACGCCGGCGGCGACCCCGACGGCGAGTGGGTGATGCTCGACCCGACGAACGACCAGTGGGTCGACGACCGCTACGTCACCGTCGCGTGGGGCCGCGACTACGTGGACGTGCCGCCGGTCAAGGGCGTCATCTTCACCGAGGCCAAGAAGTCGACGCTCGCCGTGAGCGTCGACGTCGCGCCCCTCTGAGAAGGTCCTGAGCGAAACCTGAGAGTCACCCTTGTGGCTCCTGTCACTCGGGGTCTACCTTGCGAAGGCACTCGGGCGCGTGGGCGCTCGACCCACTCGGAAAGCAGGACGATGGACACCACTCCTTGGCGGCTCGCTCTCACGACCGGCGCTGTCGGCCTTCTCACCCTCGGCGTCGCGCTCGTGCCGACGCCCGCCCATGCCGCGGTCACCAGCGGCACGGTGGGCGTCTCGGGCTACTCCAGCGTCACCGGCACCGACTGCGGCGCCACGGTCTGGTCGAGCCCGGTCCCCTCGAGCGTCGACATCACCGACAACGGCGCGACCGTGACGAGCTCCTTCAGCCGCACCGGCACCGTGACGAAGTCCTCCGCCACGACGGACGTCACCGACCTCGCCCAGAGCGCCAGCATCAGCGCGAAGCTGACGCCGATCAACGGCGGCCCGGCCGCGCTCACCATCAGCGGGAGCTCGACCCAGTCCGTCGTGCCTCGGCTGAGCGCCAGCGCGTGCGACGTCTACGCCTACTCCTCGGCCGGATTCAGCGCGACCGTCGACCTGCCGACGGCCACGTGGGTCAGCATCTCCGGATCCGGCAAGGGCCGCGGATCGCTGCAGGCCTACATCGCGAGCAACGACAACGCCGCCGGGGCGATCGCCTACGCCTTCGGAGAGAAGGGCACCGGCTCGGGTGCCTCCCTCCTGCCCGCCGGGAAGGCCTACATCTACGGCATCCTGTCCGCGAGCTCGGTGGACAGCGACGACACGATCAAGTCGTCGAGCTACACCGGCTCCGCGACGCTCGACCTCAAGCCCGTCGGCTACGGATCGGCGGTGAGCGGCAAGGGCAAGAAGTACGTCGCCCCCGGGGAGCGCAACTGCACGACCAACACCGTCTCGGCCTCGCTGACCAAGGCGGCCAAGAAGAAGGCGTCGAAGGTCGTCGTCACCGCCGGTGGCCACAAGGTGACCCTCAAGGGCAAGAAGCTGACGAAGGCGTCGACCGTGACGTTGCCCGTCGCCTCGACGTCGGCGACCACCCTCACCGCGACGATCACGCCCAAGAAGGGCAAGAAGGTCACCGTCAGCCGGAGCTACCTCGCCTGCGGATGATTCGAATCCCTCGGAACGGGGCATCATCGGGACGTGAAGTCGTTCCATTGCCGTGTCTGTGACAACCCCCTCTTCTTCGAGAACTCCGTCTGCGTCTCCTGTGGCAGCGCGCTCGGCTACTCCCGAGCCGAGCGCGCTGTGGTGCCCGTCGACGCCGACGGCCGCTACGTCGACGCCGCCGGACTCGTCTGGTGGGTCTGCACCAACCTGAACCTGTCGGGCTGCACCTGGCTGGCCGCCATCGAGGGCGGCCAGTGCGACGCCTGCGAGCTGACCCGCACTCGTCCCAACGACGAGGACGCCATCGGGCTGCAGAACTACCAGGACGCCGAGCGCGCCAAGCGCTATCTCGTCCAGGAGCTCGACAGCCTGGGCTTCCGGATCGTGTCCAAGGCCGAGGACGAGGTCAACGGCCTCGCCTTCGACCTGCTCTCCTCGGTCGCGGAGAACGTCACCATCGGCCACGACGAGGGCATCATCACCATCGATCTCGCCGAGTCCGACGACGCCCATCGCGAGAAGGTCCGCGCCAAGCTCGACGAGCCCTACCGCACCATGCTCGGCCACTTCCGGCATGAGGTCGGTCACTACTACGAGTGGCAGCTGGTCCAGGGCGACGAGCTGCTCGAGCGGTGCCGCGAGCTCTTCGGCGACGAGTCCGCGTCGTACGCCGACGCCATCGACCGCCACTACGCCGAGGGCGCGCCCGCCGGCTGGGAGGCGAGCTACATCTCGACGTACGCCACCATGCATCCCTTCGAGGACTTCGCCGAGAGCTTCGCCCACTTCCTCCACATCTCCGACACCATCGAGTCGGCGGGGGAGTACGGCCTCACCGCCGTGGCGCCGATCTCCGCATTCAGCCGCTTCCGCGACGTGGTCACGGGGATCTGGGTGCCCCTCTCGACCGCGCTCAACGTGATCAACCGCTCGATGGGCAAGGACGACCTCTACCCCTTCGTCATCCCCCCGCCCGTCCTCGACAAGCTCGACTTCGTCGCCGGCCTGCCGCGCACCTAACCCCGAGTGGGGCCTCCAGTTCCGTCGAGTGGGGCCTCCGGTCGTGTCGAGTGGGGTCTCCGGTTCCGTCGAGTGGGGCCTCCGGTTCCGTCGAGTGGGGCCTAGGCGATGGGCGTCTCGGCGCGTCTGAGGCCCATCCGGTGGATAGGGTCGGCGCGTGGCCCGACTGAACGCCCGCGAGCTCCTCGACCTCGTGCTCGATCCGGGGTCGTGGGAGCCGTGGGACACCCCGCTGGCACGTACCGGCGTCAGCGAGGAGTACGCAGCCACGCTGGCCGCCGCGCAGGAGAAGTCGGGCGCCGACGAGTCGGTCATCACCGGAGCGGGCACGATCGCGGGACATCGGGTCGCCCTGCTGGTGAGCGAGTTCGGCTTCCTGGCAGGCTCGATCGGCCGCGACGCCGCCGATCGCCTGGTCGCGGCGATCACACGGGCGACGGCTGAGGGCCTGCCGCTCTTCGGCGCGCCCGCGTCGGGCGGCACCCGGATGCAGGAGGGCACGCCGGCCTTCATCCAGATGGTCCGGATCGGCGAGGCGCTGCTCGCGCACAAGGCCGCAGGGCTGCCCTACATCGTCTACCTCCGCCACCCCACCACGGGCGGGGTGATGGCGACGTGGGGCTCGCTCGGGCACATCACCGTCGCCGAGCCGCGCGCCCTGCTCGGCTTCCTCGGCCCGAAGGTGGTCGAGCTCGTCACCGGCGAGGCCCTGCCCGACGACGTACAGCGTGCCGAGACGCTCTCCACCCAAGGCATCATCGACGGCGTCCTCCTGCCCGCTGAGCTCCGCGTCGTCGCTGCCACACTCCTCGACCTGCTCGCACCACCCCCCTCACCCGTCACACCACCCGGCCAGGAGCGGAACTTCTCGGCCACCACGCCGGCCGAGAAGTTCCCGAGTCACCGGTTAACCGGTGACTCCACCCCCGAGGCCGTCGACGCCTGGACGCGGATCGAGCGGACGCGGCGTGCCGAGCGGCCGGGGATCCGGGAGCTGTTGGCGCTGGCGAGCAGTGTCGTGCCGCTCCAGGGCACGACGCGGGGGGAGCGGGACAACGGCATCCTGCTGGCGCTCGCGCGGTTCGGCGACCAGGCCTGCGTGGTGGTCGCGCAGGACCGGGCGGCGCAGGCCAAGCGACCCTTCGGCCCGTCGGGGCTCCGCGCCGCACAGCGTGGGATCGCACTCGCGGAGTCGCTGCGCCTGCCGCTCCTCACCGTCATCGACACCCCCGGCGCCGAGCTCTCGGCGCGGGCCGAGAACGGCGCGATCGCCGGTGAGATCGCCCGTACCCTCGCCGCGCTCGTCGCCGTCCGGACGCCGACGGTCTCGCTCATGCTCGGTCAGGGCAACGGCGGCGGCGCGCTCGCCCTGCTGCCGGCCGACCGCATCCTCGCGGCCGGCAATGCCTGGCTCACGCCGCTGCCGCCCGAGGGCGCCTCCGCGATCGTCCACGGCGACGTCGAGCACGCCGCCGAGATCGCCAACGCCCAGCAGGTGCTCGCGCTCGACCTGGCCGAGCGCGGCGTCGTCGACCGGATCGTCGAGGAGACCCCCGACGCCGCCGACGACCCCGACGACTTCCTCGCGCGAGTGGCCGCGACGGTGGCCGATGAGCTCGCCGTCGTACGCCGTCAGGGGGCCGGCACGCCCGCGGCCCGCGCCGCCCGCTACCTCTGAGCCGCCGAAATGGCCCCCATCCACCTGGCCGGAGCCCCCATTCGCCCGACCGCAAGCCCCCATTCGCGCCTCCCGGAGGCCCCACTCGGCGGAGGGGGTCAGCGGGGGGACTTCTTGGCCATCAGCCACCGTGTCATCAGCCTCGTCAGGTCGGCGCCCGACTCCGCCGAGAGCCACGCCAGGTAGTCCGCGCGGGTGACCGACTGGTCGGCGCGCGCGGTGGGCCACTCGCGCACCAGCCGCCAGAACGTGTCGTCCCCGACCCGGCGGCGCACGCGGTCCCACATCAGCACGGGGCCGGCGTACACGTTGTCCTCGGCGAAGTGGTCCGGCTTGTAGTTCCCGGGCGGCCCCGCGTCGCGCCGCGCGTCGGCCTCGAAGAGGGTGAAGTCCATCAGCGAGTCGCCGGCGTTGCGGCTCCAGGCCTCGTCCTGCCAGGTCAGCTGGAGGTAGGTCGCCATCCCCTCGTTCATCCAGAGGTCGCTCCAGTCCGCCGGCGTGACCAGATCGCCGTACCACTGGTGCGCGAGCTCGTGCAGGATCGTCTCGCTCGAGTAGTCGTCGGGCAGGTTGCCGAGCGTGAGCGTGGACTGCGTCTCCATCGCCGACTCGGTCGGCACGATCACGAGCGAGAGGCTGTCGTAGGGGTAGGGGCCGAGCCGCTTCTCCAGCCAGGCCAGGAGGTCGGGCGTCTTCTGCAGCTGCGGCAGGATGACCGAGTCGCCGGTCGGCACCCAGTAGGTGATCGGCACCCCCGACGCGGATGTCGCCTCCGTCGGCGTGTAGGCGCCGACCGCCAGCGTCGCGAGGTAGGAGGCCATCGGCACCCCGGTGTGCCAGCGGGTGGTGCTCGCCGCCCCGGCGTCGGGCTCGGTGTCCACCTGCGTGCCGTTCGCGACGCCGACCATGCCGTCCGGCGCGGTGATCTGGATGTCGTAGAGCGCCTTGTCCGACGGGGTGTCGTTCACGGCGTACCAGGTGAAGGCGCCGTACGGCTCCTGCATCGTCCACAGGCCGCCGTCGGGCGTGGCGGTGAGGCCGAGCGGCTCGGCGTCGTCGCGGTTCGAGGGGTCCGGCACGGGGGTCGGCTTTCCGGCGTACGACAGCGTCAGCACGTGCCGGGTGTCCGCCTGCACCGGCGCCGCGATCGTCAGGTCGTCGCCGTCGTGAGTCGCCTCGACGGCCTCCCCGTCGAGGGTGACCGCGTCGGGCGTCAGCGCCGATCCGAGATCGAGGGTCAGGGTCTCCGAGGCGATCGCCGCGCGCAGCTCCAGCGTCTCCGAGCCGCTGAGCGTGCTGCCGTCCCAGGTCAGGTCGAGCTCGTAGTGGAGGGCGTCGACCTCCGCATGCCCGTGCTGCGGATAGACCGAGTCCGTCCGCGGCGTCGACTCCGCGACGTCGTACGCCGGCAGCCCCGCGCCCGACGCGCTCGGCGAGGTGGTCGCCGCCGGCTGGCGCGCGCCGCCGCACCC
>NZ_JASGDD010000013.1:0-7073 GCF_047607365.1 Nocardioides sp.
GTCGCCGCCGTGGCCGTCGCGGTGTAGGTGGAGCCGTTCACACCGACGTACGTGCTCTCGCTCGGGGTGGCGCCGTCGTTGGTGACCCGGAGCCGGAGGCACGTCCCGTCGAGGTCGTACGCCGGCGCGGAGGCTGCCGACGCCGGAGCGACCGGCGCCATGATCATGAGGGAGGACGCCACCAGCACCAGGCCGACGGCGAGACGAGACGCACGTTGCACGCTCGATAAACGACAAAGTCGATCGATAGTAACGACATATCCCGGTACGCCCCTCCGGTCGCGGGGATCGTTAGGCTTGACGCTCGTGGCAACCTCCCCCGAGTTCGCGTACTCCGATCTGCTCCCGGCCCACCACGACGACACGCCGTACCGGCTCGTCACCACCGAGGGCGTCTCCACGATCGAGGCCGGCGGGCGCACCTTCCTCCAGGTGGACCCCGAGGCGATCCGGCGGCTCACCTACGAGGCGATCCACGACATCCAGCACTACCTGCGCCCGGCGCACCTGACCCAGCTCCGGAGGATCATCGACGACCCCGAGTCCTCCGGCAACGACCGCTTCGTCGCCCTCGACCTGCTGAAGAACCTCAACATCTCCGCGGGCGGCATCCTGCCGATGTGCCAGGACACCGGCACCGCGATCGTCATGGGCAAGAAGTCCGAGGGCGTCCTTACCGGCGCCGACGACAGCGAGACGATCGCGCGCGGCATCTACGACGCCTACACCTCGCTGAACCTGCGCTACTCGCAGATGGCCCCCCTCACGACGTACGACGAGAAGCCGACCGGCACCAACCTGCCCGCGCAGATCGAGCTCTACTCCACCCCCGCCCCGGGTGACGGGGAGTCGCCGGAGTACCACTTCCTCTTCATCGCCAAGGGCGGCGGCTCGGCCAACAAGTCGTTCCTGTTCCAGGAGACGAAGGCGATCCTCAACCCGGAGCGGATGCTGGCGTTCCTCGACGAGAAGCTCAAGAGCCTCGGGACGGCGGCGTGCCCGCCGTACCACCTCGCCGTGGTGATCGGCGGCACGTCCGCCGAGCACACGCTCAAGACCGCCAAGCTCGCCTCGACGCACTACCTCGACCACCTCCCGACGACCGGGGACGTCAGCGGTCACGCGATCCGCGACCCCGAGCTGGAGGAGGAGATCTTCAAGCTCACCCAGACCTTCGGGATCGGAGCGCAGTTCGGCGGCAAGTACTTCTGCCACGACGTCCGCGTCGTCCGGCTCCCCCGCCACGGCGCGTCCCTGCCCGTCGCGATCGCCGTCTCGTGCTCGGCCGACCGGCAGGCGCTGGGCAAGATCACCGCCGAGGGGATCTTCCTCGAGCAGCTCGAGACCGACCCGGCGCAGTACCTCCCCGATCCCGAGGAGCAGCACCTGATCGAGGGCGGCGAGGTCGTCTCCATCGACCTGTCGCAGCCGATGTCCTCGATCCTGGAGGAGCTGTCGAAGCACCCGGTGAAGACCCGGCTCTCGCTCACGGGGCCGCTCGTCGTCGCGCGCGACATCGCGCACGCCAAGATCAAGGAGCGGCTCGACGCGGGCGAGGAGATGCCGGCGTACCTGCGCGACCACCCGGTGTACTACGCGGGGCCGGCGAAGACCCCCGCCGGCATGGCGTCGGGGTCGTTCGGGCCGACGACCGCGGGTCGGATGGACTCCTACGTCGAGCAGTTCCAGGCCGCCGGCGGGTCGATGGTGATGCTCGCCAAGGGCAACCGGTCGAAGGCGGTCACCGAGGCGTGCCACGCCCACGGCGGCTTCTACCTCGGCTCGATCGGCGGCCCGGCCGCACGACTCGCGCAGGACTGCATCACGTCGGTGGAGGTGCTGGAGTATCCCGAGCTCGGCATGGAGGCGATCTGGAGGATCGAGGTCGAGGACTTCCCCGCCTTCATCGTCGTGGACGACAAGGGCAACGACTTCTTCACCGATCCGTCGGGGTCGGTCACCGTGCCGCTGACCGGCATCCGGGTGCGCTCCGCGCAGCGCTGAGCGAGCCAGCACTCGAGCCGTCGCGATGTCCGCTCCGCCGCAACACGACCTGGATGCCCTCGGCCACGCGCTGAGTGCCATGCCGGACGCGATGGTGGTCGTCGACCGGGCGGGCGTCATCCGGCTGGCCAACGCCCACGCGGGCGACCTGTTCGGGTACGCCGTGAGCGAGCTGGTCGGCAGCCCGATCGAGATGCTGGTGCCCGAGCGGGTGCGGCCCTTCCACCCGGAGCTGCGGACGGGCCACGTGCCGCACGGCTACCAGCCCCTCAACCACGAGAACCAGGTGACGGGCCAACATCGTGACGGGCGGCTCCTGCCCCTCGAGATCACCCTCTCCCACGTCGAGACCACGGCGGGATCGATGCGGGTGGCAGCTGCGCGGGACGTCACCGAGAAGCGTGAGGTGGAGGCCGCCCTGCGCGAGGCCGAGCGACGCTACCGGCAGCTCTCCGAGCAGGATCCGCTGACCGGCCTCTCGAATCGGCGCCGGTTCACCGAGGAGCTGCGTGTCGGGCTGGAGGAGCGAGCCGGCGGCGCCCTCGTGCTCCTCGACGTCGACGGGCTGAAGCAGGTCAACGACACCCTCGGCCATCACGCCGGGGACCTCCTGCTCAGCGGCGTCGGCGACGCCCTGGCCGGGTCGGTCGGGCCGGACGATCTCGCGGCCCGGATCGGCGGCGACGAGTTCGCGCTGCTGCTGGCGACCTCCGACGCCGGCGAGCTCGAGCGCTGCGTCGCATCGGTCGAGGCCTCGATCGCCTCCCTGCCCGCGGAGCCGACACCGACGGCCTCGATCGGCTATCTCCTGCTCGCCGACCTGACCAGCGCCGAGCGTACGCTCGCGGGCGCGCTGATCCGCGCCGACGATGCGCTCTACCGCGCCAAGCGCGCCGGCGGCGCCCGCTCCTGCCGCGGCTAGGGTGTGTTGATCGATTCGGCGCCGGGATCCGCTCGTCGCGACCCGGGCCGCGGAGGAACGGCCTGGCCGCGTCGTTCGTTCGACGGGGCATGAGCATGCAATGCCCTGTGGACGGCGCCCCTCTGACGATGAGCGAGCGCGCCGGGATCGAGATCGACTACTGCCCGACCTGCCGCGGCGTGTGGCTGGACCGCGGTGAGCTGGACAAGATCATCGATCGCTCGCTCGGCCAGCAGCCGGCTCAGGCCGCGCCGGTGCAGCAGCAGCCGGCGTACCAGGAGGGCTATGACCGGCGCTACGACAACCAGGGCTACTACAAGAAGAAGCGCCGCGAGAGCTGGCTCAGCGAGCTCTTCGACTGAGCCCCTAGTCTCGGGGTCCGTGGAGGAGATCGCCCGCGCGACGAGCACCCGCGGGGAGCTGGTGCTGAGCCAGCGCGACGACGGATCCCTGGAGCTGCGCGCCAACGGGGTGTTCGTCATGGACACCGTCGAGACCTCGACCGAGCGCGCGCTCGCGACCCGGGCACTGGCGCTGCACCACGACCCGCGCGAGGTGCTCGTCGGCGGCCTCGGGCTGGGCTTCACCCTCGAGGCGATCCTGGCCGACGACCGGGTCGGGCGGGTCACGGTCGTCGAGATCGAGCCGGCGCTCGTGGACTGGATGCGCGACGGCACCATCCCCTTCGGGCCACCGGTCATGGCCGACCCGCGCGTTCTCGTCCAGGTCGCCGACGTCACCCACCTGCTGCGGGTGGCCGGCCCCTCGGCGTACGACCTGGTGCTGCTGGACGTGGACAACGGGCCGGGCTACCTGGTGCACGACGCCAATGCCGACCTCTATCGCTCGCCGACGCTGCACGAGGCCAAGCGGGTGACGCGGGCGGGCGGCGTCGTCGTGGTGTGGAGCGCGGCCGAGGCGCCCGAGCTGCAGCGCACGATGGAGACGGTGTTCGGGCGGTGGCGGACCGAGGTGGTGGCGCTCCCGGTCGACCTGCAGGGCCGCCCGGAGTCCTACTGGCTCTACGTAGGCTGGAAGGGTGACTGACTCCGACCCTGAGTTCCGCATCGAACACGACTCCATGGGGGACGTGCAGGTCCCCGCCGACGCGCTCTGGCGGGCGCAGACCCAGCGGGCCGTGGAGAACTTCCCCATCTCCGGCACGGCGCTCGAGCCGGCGCTGATCCACGCCATCGCCCACGTGAAGGCCGCGGCGGCCCGGGTCAACGGCGATCTGGGCGTCATCACGCGCGAGCAGGCCGACGCGATCGACGCCGCCGCGGCGATGGTCTTCTCCGGGGAGTACGACGACGAGTTCCCGATCGACGTCTTCCAGACCGGCTCCGGGACGTCGTCCAACATGAACGCCAACGAGGTGATCGCCTCCCTCGCCGCGCGCGAGGGCGTCGAGGTCCATCCCAACGACCACGTCAACGCCTCGCAGTCCTCCAACGACACCTTCCCCACCGCCATCCACGTCGCCGCCGCGCTCGCCGTGCGCGAGCAGCTGCGGCCGGCGCTGGACACGTTGGCGTCGTCGCTGGAGCGCAAGGCGTCGGAGTTCGCGGAGCTGGTGAAGTCCGGTCGGACACACCTGATGGACGCGACGCCGGTGACGCTGGGGCAGGAGTTCGGCGGGTACGCGGCGACGATCCGCTATGCGTCGGAGCGGCTCTCGGCTGTCCTTCCCCGAGTGCGGGAGCTGCCCCTCGGGGGCACGGCGGTCGGCACCGGGATCAACACCCCGGCCGGCTTCCCCCGGCAGGTCATCGCGGCTCTCTCGGAGGCGACCGGCGAGCCGTTCACGGAGGCGCGGGACCACTTCGAGGCGCAGGGCACGCGGGACTCGCTCGTCGAGCTGTCGGGCGTGCTCAAGACGCTCGCCGTCGGGCTGATCAAGATCAACAACGACCTGCGCTGGATGTCGTCGGGCCCGACCGCCGGTCTCGCCGAGATACAACTACCCGACCTCCAACCCGGGAGCTCGATCATGCCCGGCAAGGTCAACCCGGTGCTGCCGGAGGCGACGCTGATGGTCGCCTTCCAGGTGATCGGCAACGACGCCGCGGTGACCGTCGCCGGCGCGTCCGGCGCCTTCGAGCTCAACGTCGCGATGCCCGTCATCGCACGCAACCTGCTCGAGTCGATCCGCCTGCTCTCCACCTCGATGACGGTGTTGGCGTCGCGGACCATCGACGGGATCGTGCCGAACACCGACCGGATGCGCGCGTACGCCGAGTCCTCCCCCTCGATCGTCACGCCGCTGAACAAGTACGTCGGCTACGAGGCCGCCGCGAAGATCGCCAAGTCCGCCCTGGCCGAGGGGATCACGATCCGCGAGGCCGTGATCCGCGGCGGCTACGTGCCCGACAAGCTGAGCGAGGAGCAGCTCGACGCTGCGCTGGACGTGATGAGCATGACCCACCCCTGAGGGTTCGACTCGGCCGCATGGTGAGCAGTCACCGGTTAACCGGCGACTCCTCACCGCAGCTGGCCACGACGTGAGCCGTTTCGCCGCGCCACGCCGGAGGCGACGGCGTGTCGCGGTCAGCAGACGCACGAACGGGCCAGCGCGGCAGTCTGGCGGATGAGCGCGACCACGTGGTCGGGGTCGAACATGACCTGCTTCCAGGTGAAGCGGAGCACCCGCCACCCGGCCGCCGTCATCGCGGTGTAGCGCTCCACGTCGCGGTTGAAGTCGCGCTGCGCCCTGCCGTGGAACTCCCACGAGTCGGCCTCGAGCACCATCCCGAGGATCGGATTCGTCAGGTCGGGCCGCACCGTGTGCCCGCCGAGCCGCATCGGGAGCTGCGGCACCACCTCCACGCCCGCCTCGACGGCCAGTGCCCGGAGCGCCGACTCGAAGGGGTTGGCGGCCAGCCCGTCGGCGTACGCCACGACGCGGCGAGCGCGACGTCCTCGCTCTCCGTGGAGGGCCGACGCGCCTCGCTCGAGGTGATCGCGGCTCACGTCGCCGTGCCGCAGCGCCGAGTCGGTCACCGCCAGCGCGTCGGGGAGGGGCAGGTCCGCGGCGCACATCAACGCCGTCTGGAGCCTGTTGGTCGCCCAGCCATCGAGGTCCTCGCGCCGCAGGTCCATCCGGCGTACGCCGGCGGCCGACCGCCGCACGCCACGCGGGACCGCCACTTTCGGCTCCTCCGGTGGCATCCGCACCTCCCAGCCCCAGTGCAGCGCCGCGCTCTCGTGGACGAGGTAGCCGTTGACGCGCCGCGCGAGACCCAGCGCCTCGTCGACGCTCGGCAGCGCGTAGCGGTCGCGTGCCACGTGCACGATCGCCCCCTCGCGCACGGCCCGGCGGATCGCGCGGCGACTCGCGTTCGCGCGCAGCGTCGCGTAGTCGCTCAGACCACCGAGCACGATGAGCAGGCTCCCGAGATCCATGCCGGCAGCATGACCCCGATGCGCGTACGCCGTCGGCGACTCTCCACAGCCCGGCCAGGACGTGCGCCGTCTGACCGTGACACGCCGACACTCCCGGCGTGTCACGCCGACGGGCCTCACGAACGGGTCGGCGTCGACCTCCGCCGCGGGCCAGAGCCCGGAGTCGGCGGGCTCAGTACCAGTTGTGGGACTCGGAGTGACCCCACGCGTTGCACGGGGTGCCGTAGCGGCTCTTGATGTAGCCGAGGCCCCAGGTGATCTGGGTGAGGGCGTTGTCCTCCCAGTCCGGGCCGGCGGAGGCCATCTTCGAGCCGGGGAGGGCCTGCGGGATGCCGTGGGCGCCCGACGACGCGTTGTGAGCGTGGACGTTCCAGTTGGACTCGCGGGTCCACAGCTTGTCCAGGCAGGTGAACTGCGAGCCGCTCCAGCCGTAGTCGGACATCAGCGCCGACGCGATGGCCTTCGGGTCCTGGTCGGCGAGGTCGACCGAGCCGGTCACGGCCTGGACGTCTCCCTCGGCCGCGGCGGCGAGCGAGGCCGCCTTGGCGGGGTCCGCGGCCTGGCGCCGGTCGCTGGAGCGGGAGAGCTCCGCCGACCGTGTGGACGCGCTGTCGGCCGTGCCGAGGGACACGGCCGAGGCGGCCGCCGGGACGATGCTCTCGCCGCCGGTCGCGACGCCCCCGACCACGACGGCGCCGGTGGCCGCGGCGGCGAGGCCGCCGAGCACGGCGGTGGCGCGGACGAC
>NZ_JASGDD010000014.1:0-26614 GCF_047607365.1 Nocardioides sp.
CCGGCGGCGGCTGCCCCGCTGAGCATGCCCACGAGCCGGCGGCGGCTGACCGCCGCCGGCTCATGGTCGGTGGTAGCCGGAGAGGTCTCGTCGCTCGAGATCACTGGGCGGCCACGACTCCGCTGATCTGCCCGAGCGGCTCGGAGATGGCGTCGACCTCGACAGCGAGGGCCTTCACGTCCTCGGGGGTCAGTGCGTCGTAGGAGACGTAGGGGCTGCCTGGGATGAAGCCGTCGCTGCCCTTGGTCGCGAGGTGGGTATCCAGAAGGCTGATGAGGGCGGGGAAGCGCTGATCGAGCGTCGCGACCAGCTTCGGATTCTTCTCCTCGAGGGCGGGCCTCAGCGCCGTGTAGACGTACTTGGCGCCGTCGACGTTGCCGGCGAAGTCGACCAGGTCGATGCGGGAGTAGCGCTCCTCCTCGCCGGTGACCTTGGACTTGGCGACCTCGTCGAGGAGGGACTTCGCGCCGTTGCCCATGACGAGCGGAGTGAACTCGACGGTCTTGACCAGCTCGGCGAGCTTGGCGACGTTGGTGGTCAGAGCCGACGCGAGTGGCTTGGCACCGTCCAAGGTGCCCTTCTCGAAGAGCAGCTGCTCCAGCGCGTGGAAGCCGACGAACGGGGTGCCGTCGGTGGCGTCGTCGATCCGCATGTCGATCAGGGGGTCCAGATCGCCGAAGGACTCCGCGATCGGCTCGATTCGCTCGTAGTGCAGACGCGCGGTCGGATAGGCCGTCTTCGCGGCGTCGAGATCACCGGCCGCGATGGCGTCGGTGAACGTCTTCGTGGTGTCGATCAGCGCCCGGGTCTCGGTCTCGACGTACGTGCGGTACGAATCGACTGCGGCCTGGAGGTTCTGGTCGAGGGTCTGTGCGGGTGCCTCCGCCCCGGTCACCGCGATCTTGGTGCGGATGCCATTGCCGACCATGCCGGGCTTGCAGGTGACCTCGTACGTGCCGGCCGGCAGGTCGACGATGAGGTCGCGGCTTGTGGCGGGTCCGATGTTCTCGACCTCTCCGACGATGCGGTCCCCGTCGGCGTACACATAGACCTCGGTGACCTGCGAGGAGCTGCTGGTGACCTTGAAGGTGTGTCGGCCAGCGGGCAGGTCGGTGGTCGCCACGCCACATTTCTTGTCGCCGGCATCCACGGCGATCGGCCCATCGGCCTTCGTGTCTCCGTTCGCTCCCGTGCTGCTGGTGTCGGATGATCCGCACCCGGCGAGCAGAAGGGTGAGCGCCGCGGCGCTTCCCGCGAGGGCAGTGAGGTCGAGCGGCTTCATGCGTGGGTCTCCTGGGGTCGGGTGGAGGGAGGGGCTGAGGTCGGTCGCCGGCTTCCGAGGAAGAAGACCGTCATGACCGGGACGAGGTAGGCGCACCACGCGATCGCTTGGGCGACGGTGGTGGCCGGGGTGAAGTTGAAGATGCCGCGTAGGAGCGTGCCGTACCACGAGCCCGGCGGGATCTGGGCGCTGACGTCGAACGCGAGGGTGTTCAGCCCCGGGATGACGCCGCCTTCCTGGAGGTCGTGCACGGCGTAGGCGAGGACGCCGGCGGCGACGACGATCAGGCCTGCGCCGGTCCAGGTGAAGAACTTCGCGAGGTTCAGGGTGACCGAGCGGCGGTAGAGCAGCCACGCGAGTACGACCGAGGTCGCGATGCCGAGGCTGAAGCCCGCGACAGGACTTGCGGTGCTCCCTGCGGCCTGGACCGCTGACCAGAAGAACAGTGCGGTCTCGAGGCCCTCGCGGGCAACGGACATGAAGGCGGTGAGGAGGACGGCGAGGGTGCCCATCTGCAGCGCGGTCGACAGGCGGCCGTCGAGCTCGGCTCGCATGCCGCGCGCGGCGCGGCGCATCCAGAACACCATCCAGGTCACGAAGACCACCGCGAGGGCGGACATCGTGCCGCCGAAGATCTCCTGGCTCTTGAAGTCCGACAGGAGGCTGGTGGAGGTGTAGGTGAGGAGTGCGCCGAAGGCGATGCTCAGCGCGATGGCAGCCGCTACGCCTCCGGCGACTACCGCCAGGCGATCGCGTCGGTCGACCTTCACGAGGTAGGCGACGAGGATGCTGACGACCAGGGCCGCCTCGAGCCCTTCTCGCAGGCCGATCAGGTAGTTCGCAAACACCAGTGACTCTCCACTCGACAACTACGCCGTCGGTAGTTGCAAGGTAAGTCTTACCTAAGAGTCAGTGGCCGTGCAAACGGCGCTCGCGCGTCAGGGCTGGTGCGACAACCGCGGCGACAAGGAGGGCTGTGCCTGCCCCGGCAAGGAGGCCGCCGACGGTGTCGGTCAACCAGTGCGCGCCGAGGTAGGTGCGCGAGAGCATCATCCCTAGCGTGTAGATCGCGGCGATGAGCCATGCGATGCGGTGGCCGATGATGATCGCCAGGATGATCGTCATCGTTGCGGCATTCGCGGTGTGGCCGGAGGGAAATGAGCCGAAGTCGGCGTGCACGATGACCTCTTCGGGTCGGGGGCGCCCGATGGCGTGCTTCACGACTTGGACGAGGGCTGAGGAAAGCGCCGAAGCGACTGCGAACGCACCTGCTGCCCAAGGGCGCCGGCAGGCGAGCAGGATCGCGACGATGATGACCGGGATCACGATCGTCGCGATCTGCCCGCCGCCAAGCTGATCGAGGGTCCGCGCGGCTGTGGTCAGGGGTTCGGCTCGACGAGCAGACATGGCGTCCATCCAGGTGCGGTCCATGCGCTGAACTCCTGAAGGCACCCCGAGGGCGAGCACGATCGACGCGAGGACGAACGTTCCGAGGCAACCGCCTGCAGCAGCCATAACGCCGGCGCGCGCCAGGTTGGGCCCAGCGCTTTCGATCTGCCGGCTCACCCGGGCCCTCCCATTTCACGAGGCCATTCGACGCGTCGTGAATACTACGAGTGACGTAGTAGGTCCGTAGGTGGCAACCTATCCGGAATCAGAGCGAGGAGCGCGGGTATGGCGACAGGCCGCCTTCACCGGTCGACCCTCGTTCACATGCTCTGGCGCAGTGTGGTGTCCGGAGAGTGGCCGGTGGGAAGCCGCATCCCCACCATCAATCAGCTGATGCGTGAGACCGGGCAGGGGCTCCAGACCGTCCGCGAGACTGTCGGAACGATGGTGAACCTAGGCATGCTCGAGACCCTGGGTGGGCGCGGCACCGTCGTACGGGAGGTGTCTCCGGCGCGGTTCCTGTTCGGCGCGTATGTCGACGCCGGGCGTGTCGAAGAGGTGCACGCGTTCGTTCGGGCCCTCGAGGTCGAGGCTGCTCGACGAGCGGCTGAGCGTCGCTCCGACGCGGATGCCGACCGGATCATCCGAGCGGGCGTCGAGATCGCGGGACTCGCCGAAGCGGGAGCGCGCCTGCGTCGGGACGCTCACCAGAGCTTCCTCGACCTTGTATTCGCTGCGGCCGGGAGCCCTCTGCTCGCCGAGTGGCACCGTGGTGCCCGGACGAGTCTCGAGAACCTGGGCGGTGGCAGCGCGTCGGACGTCGACTCGAGTGAAGTCTCTGGCTGCCCAGAGATCGCCGAGGCCATCGCTCGACGCGATCCTGACGCCGCCGCTCTGAACGCCGCCAGACGCGGGTCGAGATGTTCAGGCACCGCGTCGGTCGCCTCGCTGGTCCGCGACGAACGCTATAACTCGTAGTCCGCGCAGACGAACTTGTGGTCCGAATCGCTGGTCAGGAGGCCGACCCGGCTCGTGCGCTCGGTGGAGAACACGTCGTCGATCCTGCGGTGAGACCCAAGGGTGCCCTCGCTTCCGCCGTACGACGGCCACGCCGAGTGGACCCCGCCGAGCTCCAATCCGTGGAAGTTGGAGTCACCCATGACCCAGACCGCGGGGCATCGCTTGAGCAGGTCGTCAACGACGGCTTGCAACCTCTCGTGCTCGGAGTGATGACGTGCGGAGACCCGGGGCCGGTCGGCGCGATAGGCGCCCCGCGCCTGGGATCCGGGCACGAGGTGGAAGCTGGCCACCCCGACGGTCCTCGCCGCCTCCCGGTCGTAGGCCTCCACGACCGTCGCCCATCGCGGCGGCAAGAGGGAGAGCGGCCGGGTGCCCGGATCGGATCGACCGACCTCGGCGAGGCGCACGATCCGAGTGCGGAAGGGGGCGTACCTGTCTGTGCGCAGCCCCACCAGGCAGTCGCCCGGCAGCGAGGCGATCCACGTGAACGGCCCGCTGCCAACTGTCAGGCGCGGCACTCCGGCGAGCCGAACGCGTCCGGTCGTGGCGAGCAGGCGGGCGCGGAGCACTGTCCACTCCTGAAGGCCGATCACGTCCGGCACGGTCTCGAGGATCGCCGAGAGGCACGCTTCCGCGGACGGAGCGGGGAGTGAGGACTGGACATTGGCCGTGAGCACGCGCGTCGTCATGGCTGCATCACCTTCGGTGGCTGAGGTCCGGCAGGCGCACTTCCTTCTCGGCGTACGCGCCGTGCCCGAAGCTCGCACCGTTGGCCGCGACCACCATGGCCAGAGAGTAGTTCTCGCCGATGAGTGACCGTGCCTCCGCCTTTCCCGCCCCGACGTCGTCGACCCCGACGGGCCGGCCGAAGAAGCCAGATGCTGGGACGCCCGCGTCCTTGAGCGCTTGTTCGGCCGCGAGGTACCCGCTCGCCTCCGATCGGCCCGTCACGTAGAACACTGCGTAGCCCAAGGTGTGAGCGGTCTTGACGAAGCGCACTGAGCGCGGCACGAGATCGCGAAGACCACTGAAATGCGTTTGCAGCATGACGTCGTCGATCCCCATCACCACGGCCAGTCGCTCGCCTGGTCGTCGATGATCCGCACGTCGCCGGAGCCATTGCTCCGCGCTGATGCCGTCCCCGACGTCGCGATAGGCGCGGTCCACGGCGCCGAGCCACGCTGCTCGGGTCATGGGAGCGACGTACGCGGGATTCGCGTGCAGCGTGGGTGAGGGCCGTGGGGCGGGATGCTCGGCCACGGGGATCTGTGACACCGCGAGCACGCCACCGGAGAGCAGGAGGCCCACGACGGACCGCAGCAGCCAACGCACGATCGTCACCGTCGGCGACCGATCCTGACACTCGCCTGACTGGGCATGAGGCTCCCCGACGATCGTGCACAGGTTGCTTGCAGGATCACGCCGCGATGCTGCGGCCATGCCTAGTGAATCGTCCCTGACTGCCGCGCCCCGAGCGCGGACTCTGCTGAACAAGGTCCCCGAGATCACGCTGTGGTTCTGGGTGATCAAGATCCTCTGCACCACCGTCGGGGAGAGCTTCGCCGACTGGATCAACATGACCCTCGGCGTCGGCCTGACCAACACGGCGCTCATCTTCACCGCCGTGCTCGCGGCCGTGCTGTTCGCGCAGATGCGCCTGGACCGCTACGTGCCCTTCGTCTACTGGCTGACCGTGGTCGTGGTGAGCATCACCGGCACGCTCTACACAGACATCCTCACCGACAGCCAGGGTGTCCCGCTCTGGATCAGCACCACCGTCTTCTCGGTGCTTCTCGCGATCGTCTTCGCCATCTGGTACGCCCGCGAGCACACCCTCTCGATCCACAGCATCACCTCGACGCCTCGCGAGGCGTTCTACTGGCTCGCCGTCCTCGTGACCTTCGCCCTCGGAACCGCCACCGGCGACTGGACCCTCGACCTGACCGGTTGGGGCCCCGGCAAGTCCGTCCTCCTGCCTGCCGCCCTCATCGCGACCGTCGTCGTCGCCTGGCGTCTCGGTGGGCAGCCGGTGCTCGCCTTCTGGCTGGCCTACATCCTCACCCGCCCCCTCGGTGCCAACATCGGCGACTGGCTCGGGGTGCCGAAGTCCGAGCAGGGCCTGGGCCTCGGGACCGCCGTCACGAGCGTGATCTTCCTCGTCGCGATCGGCGCGACCGTGCTCTATCTGTCGCTTTCCAAGGCCGACGTCATCTCCGAGGCCGAGACGGCGGAGACCGCTGGCGTACGCGGCGCCGACCCGATCCGGGAGCGGCTCGCCCTCGCGATCTACGCGGTGGCCGCGATCGTCACCGCAGTCCTGCTCTACCACGCCTCCCAGCAGCCCCACGCTGCGCTTGCCAGCGAGGGAGAGGGTGGCGGCTCCGCCGCGAACAACATCCACCTCACTCCGGCCCAAGCCGTTGCGAAGTTCCCGGCTTCGGACATCGCCGCTCTCAAGGCGATCGTGGACGACACGCTGACGAAGGTGAACGCCGGCGACCAGTCCGGCGCGACCAAGGGCGCCAAGGAGCTGGAGACCACCTGGGACGACGATCAGTCCAAGCTCCAGCCCAAGGACGACAAGGCGTGGACATACCTCGACGGCCAGATCGACGACGTCCTCAACGCGATCCGCGACGCCAAGCCCGACACAGCGACCGAGAAGAAGACGCTGACGACCTTGTCGACGTCGCTCGCCGGCTGAGGAAGCCGCCGACGTGCTCGGGCGTCACCAGGCTTTCCGGCCCCGCGGGGCGCGCTGCATCGCGGCCCTCCGCATCATCACGCTCTGCGCCGCGCTGCTGAGCATGCCCGTCCTCGCGCCGACTCCGACCTATGCGTCGGAGTCGGCGCCGACGCCCTGCTCGCTTTCACCGCTCCCGCCATCCCCCGCCCTCGCGGCACTCCGGCACGAGTTGGTGAGCGGTTCGGGCCACATCGCGGCGATCGGGTCGTCCACGACGTACGGCATCGGGACGACGAAGCCGTCCGAGCGATGGGTGGATCGCTTCATGGCCGGTCTGGCCGCCCGGGGGCTGCCCGTCGATCCCACCGCTGCCGGACCGCTCGACGTGCGAGCGCTGACACCGCAGGACCGCGTCACTCTGGTGGACGGCGCGCTGCCCGGGACGATGGCCGGATCCCCCCTGATCAACCCGGCAGGCAGCAGATCGCTCACCGAGAACTACGCGGTCGTCTATCTCGTCGGACTCATCAGTGCGGAGGTCATGGGCCAGCAGCCCACGATCGTCTTCCACATGGTGGGAGCCAACGACTACGGCCGAGGCATCGACCCTCGCTGGTACGCCGACGGGCTCGAGTTCGCCGCGGACATGTTCCCCTCCAACACCATCCATCTCTTCATCGGCGCCTACCAGCCGCCGGGGGTGACCCGGGCGCGATTCCCCTGGTCGTCGTACGCCGACGCGATGAGGAAGGTCGTGGCAAAGGACCCCTCGCACCGCCTTTTCCTCGACCTCGCGCCATGGTTCAACGCAGCCAAGATCTCCGCCAGCGACCCCCACGGACTCGTGAGCCCTGACGGGTGGCATCCGACGCCCACGGGCCACGCCGCAATCGCGCAACTGGTTCTCCGCGGCATTGGAATGGGCTGTTGACGACGCTGCATTCGGATGCTTCGAGCTCTCACTCGATACTCTGGCCCGCGCGCAATATGACTAGCGAGGGAGCCGCTGTGAGTCACGACCTGAACTACGTGTGGGAGAAGTTCTACCGAGCAACCGTCACCCTTGCGCGCAGCAATGGCGATCTTGCCCCGGCACTCGCTGAGGCGTACTTGGAGCACATCCAATGGGCGCTTCCCCCTGGTCGTGACGTCGCCCCCGACTTGGCAGCGGGTGTCGAGGAGGTGCAGCGCCGAATGACCCAACGGCCAGACCCGGGAGACGGTTCGGGAACTGTTCGCGCAAGCGTGCAACTCATGACCGCCGAGGAACTGAGAGAGGTTGCGGAGCAGATCGTCGAAATCGCCTTCGACCTCAGCCGTCAGATGTGGTCGGATCGCTGACCTCATCCTCCGCCGCCGTTCGACTCGAGAACGTCCTCAACGTGTGAGCGCGTAGACCTTCTCGCCTGTGAGCCACTCAGCGTCTTGAGGGCCCTTGACGTATGGGCCACGCCAGATCACCTTGTGACGCTGCTCCGAGGGGTACCACTGACGCACCTTATGCATCTTCACGACGAATCGGTGGTGATACTTCCGGGGCGGCGCTCCCACGCCTTCGGGCTGGATGGTGGTTGCACTACGCAACGTCACTACCCGCACTGCCTCGTGGTTCGGAACCCGGATTGTCGCACCATTCGCGTGCACGGCTGGCGGCTTGGACACGGCCGTCGTACGTTGCGCCGCCAACCGCATAAAGGCGAAGAGATATCGCTGCGTAAAGTTCGCCAGAGCATCAGGCACCGGTTCGCCCATCACGGCGTACGACTCGGGATCTACCGCGGGCGCGATCGTGTCGTCGGCTTTGAGGGCCAGCGCCGCCCGCTCGTGATCGAGGGAAGTAGTGGTCGCTGCGTCGACACCCTCACCGTCGGTCAATACCAGGTTGTTCGCCGACTCCGGGATCAGCGGTTGGAGTGGGTAGCCCATGCGCTTTGCCGCGTCCCGCAGAGCGCCGACACTCGAATGGATGGTCGGCTGCGCAGTCCATTGACTGATCTCGACATACCGCCCCGCCGCAGGCGTGTGCGCCACGCTCCAGGTCATGGCTCGCACGTAATAGGCAACCTCACCGCTGCGGTTCGCGACGGGCTGCTCGAATGGCAGGAGAAGCACACCGTGCGCGTCCAGTAGGTCATCGTCGGTGATCGTCAGCAGATCCTCGTGGGTGAGGTCCCGAGCGGCCGCGCAAACGACGGTGTGAAGCGTGGGGCTGAGCACGTAGGCCTGACCGGTCTTGCCGGCCGTCGCTCGCCGCCGCATGTGCGTGTAAGCACGTTCATAGGCCGCGATCGAGAAGGCTGGGCCGAACGACGCGTCGCGGGCGAGCGCGGACACTTTGCCCCTCAGCTCCTGCGGAAGCGCGGTGCGACCGATCGCTGCGTCCAGATTCGCAGCGCTGAATCCCACCGACGCCAGCCCGTTGACCTCAGCGGTGCTGAGGTTCGCACCCATCCAAAGGGCTATTGGATTGTCGGCGTACTTCTCTCCGATTGTCTTTGCCAGCGCCACGACATCCTCGCTCGCGCGTGAAGCTGTCCATCCCGCGCCCGGACCTTCGCCGATCACGGCACGGCGAACACGGTTCTGCTCGCGTCCCCTCTTGCTCACATTGGCTCCTTGCGTCGGTCCCGAGCCAGCGTCGTCAGCCGCTTGCCGAACGTACTCGCCGATGGCATTGAGCTTCTCGATGGCCTCGCCGCTGGGGATTCCGTACTTCCGAGCAAGAGCAGTGACACGGCTTGAGTGACGACCATCGAGAACGGGAGGAGGTACCTCTCCGAAAGCGCGCTCCTCGGGTACGTGTGGCATCACAGTCCAGGGTAGGCGCTTGTCCGTCGCGGAGCGGCGGTACAAGCAACCGTCACTACGCGGCGCCTTGTCGCCGACGGCGCAGGAAGGGAGGTTGGTGGGAAGGAGAATCAACGGCGTCGTAGAGCGTCGACGCTCCACCGTGAGCCGGCATCCGAGGCTAGAAGGGCGAGCGAGGCGAAGACGTATCCGGCGGACGGGCCGAGGTCCGTCTGACCGGGGGAGTACCACGGCAGGTGCATTCCTTCGGCCCCGATCCAGATGCCCAGGGAGAGGAGCGCGCTGCCGATGAACGCCGCTCGTGAGGCGACTCCGAGGATCAGCATGATGGCGACGATCGTCTCGACGACGGCGATCGTGACGGCGAACGCCTGGGCATCGGCGGCGGCGAAGGCCTTGTTCAGCTCCAGCATCTGGTGGACCACGGGCGTGTGGATCGTCGTGGCCTTGGCGAACTGGTCCGCGAGGGTATGCCCGCCGATGAACCCCGGCATCCATTTGAAGGAGGCATCGATGGCCCAGAGCATGCCGAAGCCGATCCGTGCCAGTGCGGCGAGGTGGGGCCGGGAGAGTTGCACGACCCCATGCTGGGCGTGTGACCTGACGGACGGCTGAACGCCTCAGTGCAGGAAGAAGCCGATCCACGAGGCGATGACGATCCCGCAGACGCCGACCTCGACCCGGCGTGCCCAGGACCGGGGGTAGACCCGGTCTTCGAAGTAGTGGGCGACGAACCCGTCGGCGGGCAACGGCGGGCGGCCGGCTCCGCGCCGCGCCCAGTTCTCCATGCGTGAGAGCGGGCAAGCCTTGCGCCAGCGGATCACGCTTGCGCCCCAGGCTGCGGAGGCAGCATGCGGCACCAGCGTCCACGGCATGAGCCACGCCACGAATCCGCCCAGGACGACGAATCCCAAGAACATCAAGTGGACGATGACCGCAGCCTTCGCCACTGCACGCGACGCTCGCTTGGACACCACGGCGAGACCTTAGGCCAGTGACGCTCTCTGACGCCGCCGTTCCCTCCGTTTGGGCTTGTCAGGCTGGAGTCAGCGCACGGTGACGACACTATGGTGCGATGGCTCTGGGCTTGGCCGACATCGGAAGGAAGGCGACGGGGATGCGAGTGCTGGTGGTCGAGGACGAGCCACGGCTGCGGGCGTCGCTTCGCGTGGGCCTGGAGGCCGAGGGCTATGCCGTCGACGCGGCCGCCGATGGCGGCGAGGGCCTCTGGTACGCCCGCGAGAACTCTTACGACGTCATCCTGCTCGACATCATGCTGCCCGTCCTCAACGGCTACAAGGTCTGTCAGGCCCTCCGCGAGGACGCCATCTGGACTCCCGTCCTGATGCTGACGGCGAAGGACGGCGACTGGGATCAGATCGAGGCGCTCGACACGGGTGCAGATGATTACGTGACGAAGCCGTTCAGCTTCGACGTGGTGCTGGCCCGAATCCGTTCCCTCGTACGACGAGGAGCGACGCCCCGCCCGGCGACGTTGACCGTGGGCGAGCTGTCCTTCGATCCGGCTGGTCGCTCGGTGACGCGGGCCGGCGAGCCTCTGAGCCTCACGGCGCGTGAGCTCTCACTGCTGGAGTTCTTGATGCGCCGAAGTGGATCGGTCGTGACCAAGCAGGAGATCCTCAACAACGTCTGGGACTTCAACTTCGAGGGTGATCCCAACATCGTCGAGGTCTACATCGGCCGGTTGCGCCGCAAGGTCGACAAGCCCTTCGGCCAGGACTACATCGAGACGCTGCGCGGCAGTGGCTACCGCATGCGAGCTCCCGAGTGAGGTCGATCCGCGCCCGAGTGTCACTCGCGGCACTCGCCGCCGCCCTGGTCGTCGCGGTGATCGGCGCCATCCTGTTCGTCACGCTCCTGCGCATCACACTTGTCCAGTCTCTCGACTCGGCCGCCGACTCGCAGCTCGACACCGTCGAGGCGCAACTGCGCAACGGAGCCACCGACGACGAGGCCGTCGTATCGGGCGTGAGGGACATCATCGTCCAGATCATCCGCGACGGGCAGCTCTCGGCGACCGACAAGCCACAGGTGAGTGAGCCGGTTCGGACCACGCCCGGCACGTGGACGGAGGTCCACATCGAGGGCCTGGAGGATCCCTTCGTGGTTCACGTGCGGAGCGTCGATCCGCACACCCTGATCCTTGTCGGGGTCTCGCAGGAACAGGTGGGTGACGCCACCGGCGCCACCGCTCTGTTGCTCGTCGTCGCGGTTCCGATCGCGCTGGCCCTGCTCGCGGTGGCGCTCTGGCTCACGATCGGTCGGGCGCTGCGCCCCGTGGAGGAGATGCGCGCTCAGGCGGCCACGATCACCAGCGAGCATCTGCACAGGCGGTTGGCGGTGCCACCGGGCGCCGACGAGATCCCGCGCTTGGCCAGCACGCTCAACCAGATGCTGGACCGAATCGACGCCGGCCATCAGCTGCAGCGGCAGTTCGTCTCCGATGCCTCTCACGAGCTGCGCTCGCCGCTCGCGTCGATGCGTCAGCTCGCTGAGGTCGCTCGCCGCTACCCGGACCGAGTGAGCGCCGCTGCCTTGGCCGACGACGTCCTGGCCGAGGAGCGGCGGATGGAGGAGTTGGTCACCGCACTGCTCACCCTCGCGCGGTCCGAAGGCGCCGGCGGCGTACGTCAGGAGGTCGATGTAGACGACCTGGTGCTGGCCGAGGTGGCGCGCGAGGAGAGCGGCGTGCCGCCGAGGATCGACGTCTCAGGCGTCGGTGCCGGTCGGGTTCTCGGCGACCCGGTGCTGGTGTCCCGGGCGGTCCGCAATCTCATCGCGAATGCCCGTCGACATGCGAGGGAGCGAGTGGTCGTCGAGCTCGAGGAACGTGACGGGACTGTCAGCCTGGCCGTGCACGACGACGGTGTCGGCATCCCTGTGGCCGATCGAGAGCGGGTCTTCGAGCGCTTCGTCCGGCTCGATGAGGCAAGGGCCCGGGAGGACGGAGGAGCGGGTCTCGGGCTGGCGATCGTGCGCAAGGTGGTCGAGGGCATGGGCGGAACGGTCTCGGTCGGCGAGGGCCCCCTGGGCGGCGCCCTCCTCGTCGTCTCCATCCCCGCGGCCGACGAGGAGTGATCGCCGTCCGTCCGGGTGGGCCTCGACCGGTATCCGGTCAGGCCCGACTCGTGTCAACGCGCCTTGGCTGCTGGCCTGTAGCTCAGCGCGACCGCGCCCGACCGGAACTCGCGGCGATCGACGAGCTCCAACCCCACGTGCTCTCGCAGGCCGGCGAGCAACGTCGGCCCGTGCCCGGCGACCACGGGGTGCACGACGAACTCGTATTCATCGATGAGGCCGAGATCAGCCAGAGCTGACGGGAGTGCCACGCCTCCGACGGACAGGCGCTCGCCCGGCTCGTCCTTGAGGCTCCGGATCGCGCTGATCAGGTCGGCGTCGATCACCGTCGCGTTCCAGTCCGTATCGGTGAGCGTGCTGGAGACGACGTACTTCCTCGCTGCGTCGATAGCCTCCGCGAACGGCGTCTCCATCTTGCCCATCCAGTCGGGCCAATCGCCCGAGTCCGGGCGCCGCCACGCCGCTTCCATCATCTCGTATGTCACGCGTCCGTAGATCAGCGCGCCCGCCTCCGCGATCGCCTCGGTCCAATAGCGCATCGACTCCTCGTCGGGTGGTAGACCAGCCTCGTGATGGCAGCACCCGTCGAGCGTGACGTTGATCGAGTATCGAAGCGGTCGCATCTCACTACTCCTCAAGGGCCGGGAGAGCCTGCTTGCCTTCCCGTCCGTCTCAAGACGTTAGGCGGTCAGCGCGACGAGTGATAGCCGACGAGCCACTCGCCTTCGCGGAGGCTGTTGGCACGCTGGATGACGGTCCGACCGCCGCGGAGCCTCTCGAACTCGGCGTCGAGCGTGGCGCAGTCGTCCCCGAAGGTGAGGTAGCCGTCGGCGCGCACGAGCCAGATCCGGCCGGTGGTCTCGTCCGCGATCGTCTTCGCGTACGTCGTCGGGTCGGCCGACTGGTTGCGGGCGGCATAGTCGGTCCAGTCGATCAAGGCCGGTGACGCCATCGTCGGATAGGTGACCTGCTCGACGCTGCCGGGCAGTAGGCGGTCCACTGCGGGACCGAGCTGGTCGGGGCAGTAGACGACGAGGTCGCCCGGTGCGACGTGCGTGCTGAGGAGCGCCGCGGTCTCGGCGGCTTGCGTGCGCGGGCCGAGGAGGCTGGAGGTGGTGAGCACGGCGAGTGAGAGCAGCACGGCAATCGAGCCGGCCGCCCACCGGGCGGGCCGCGGGAGCTGAGCCGCGCCGATACCGACGACCAGGAGAGCCGGACCCAGCGCGACTGTGCTGTAGCGAAGTCCGTACGCCGAGCCCTGAATGTGACTGGACAGCAGCCCAAGCAGCAGGGTGCCCGCACCCGTCAGCAGTAGGACCCGTCCCGCCATGACGCGGACGGCGAACACCGCGATTGCGAGTCCGAGGATCAGGAGCGGGATGTGGAACGCGCCGCGACCGGCCCACGCCTGGACGGTAGCGCCGAGGTCGAGCACCGAGGCGGGTGGCGCCCAGGGTGCGCCGGTGTGCCGGATCTGAAAGAGGAAGGACGGCACCCAGGGCACGAAGGGCGCCCCGCCGAGCGGCAACGCGAGGGCGGCGCGCGTCCATGCTCCTCGTCGGCGGATCGCGCCGACGACGAGGACGACTTCGGCGGCGACGAGCAGGAAGAGGCACCAATAGTGGGTGAGCGCCAGCAGGCCGGCGACGATGCTCAGGGCAGCGAGGCGGGGGAGCGTGGGCCGCGCCAGTGCTCGCAGACCGACGAGGATCCCCAGCAGGCTCAGGAGCAGGACGAGGGCGTACATCCGGGTCTCAGTCGCATACCGGATCGCGAACGGGGAGGCTGCGAGTGTCAGCAACGAGGCGGCCGCGGCGCGGGGTCCGCCGAGGCGCCCGCCCACGGCGTACGCGAGGGGGAGGGCGGTCAGGGAGAAAAGTCCGGACAGCGACCTGACCGCTAGGGATCCGGTCCCGAACAGCCCGATCCAGACGTGCAGGAGGAAGTAGTACAGCGGCGGCGAGCCGTCGTGGCGCAGCGCGGTGACGAGGTCGGGGAGCGGCAGACGGGCGATGTCGACCGAGAGCGTCTCGTCGAGCCACAGCGCCGTGCCGGAGTGCAGTCGCGGCACGACCAGCGCCACGATCGCCGCGGCATAGGCGCCGCGCAGCAGTCGCGTCCTCATCGAGCGCGCGGCAGGACCGGCGCGTCGCGGCCAGTGCCCGACCCCCGCTTCTCCTCGTGGTACTCCTCCTCGACGTTGACCGCCCACAGGTCGTGCGCCGGCGAAGCGCCGAGGACGTTCCGCGCGGCGAGCAGGGCCGTCATCATCGAGTGGTCGGCGTTGTTGTAGCGGTGCATGCCGTTGCGGCCGACCGGCTGGATGCCCGGCAGGTGGGTCTCGAGCCAGGCGCGGATGGTCGCGACGTTGGCCTGGTAGGCCTCGTCGTAGACGGGGTAGGCCTTCGGCATGCGGACGACGTAGCCGGCTCGCACACTCCCGGCCGGGACGAGGCCGAGCTGCTCGACCTCGCGGGTGGCGAGCGCGATGAGGTCGTCGTCGGTGGACTCCCAGAGGTCATCGCCCTCGAAGACGAAGTACTCCATGCCGAGGCAGGTCGCATCGCCCTGCACCAGATGCGGGGACCACGAGCCGAAGTTCTGGATCCGCCCGACGCGGACCGCGGGATCGTGCACGTAGACCCAGTTGTCGGGGAAGGCGGTCTCCCGTGGCACCACGAGGGCCACCGTGAGAAAGTCGCGGTGGTTGAGGGCGGCCGCCGCCCGGCGTACGGGGGCGGGCGCGGGCGGGTCGAGCGCATCCACCAGTTCGCCGAGCGGCATCGAGCTGATCACCGCGTCCACCGAGGTACGACGGCGCCCACCCTCCCGCTCGGTGATCAGTGCCGAGACTTGGCCGTCGTGGTGCTCGATCGCCGCCACCGGCTCCTGCATGTGCACGTTGACGCCGGCCTCGGCGAGCAGGTCGCGGGCGCGCTCCCACATCATGCCGGGGCCGAGGCGGGGATACTCGAACTCCTCGATCAGGCTGGTGACGTGCTCGCCGCGACCGGGCCAGATCGCCTTGCGGACGGCGGTCAGGAGTGAGAGGTTCTTGATCCGCTGCGCCGCCCAGTCGGCCTGGATCGTGTCGGCCGGGACGCCCCAGACCTTCTCGGTGTAGGTCTTGAAGAAGATCCGGTAGAGCCGCCAGCCGAAGCGGGCGGCGACCCAACCCTCGAAGGTGCTCTGATCCGCTGGCGGCCGGATCCGCGCCCAGGCGTAGCTGAGCACGCAGAGCAGCGCCTCGACGATCCCCAGACTACGCAGCGCGTTGCCCGCCTTAAGTGGGTAGTCGAAGAGCTTGCCGCGATAGAGGATGCGGCTCATCCGCGGCCGCAGCAGGAGCTCGTCCTCGCCGAGTAGCTCGTGCCACAGAGCCTTCACCTCGGGGACCTTGGTGAAGAAGCGGTGGCCACCGATGTCGAAGCGCCAGCCGTCGCGCTCGACCGTCTGGCTGATCCCGCCGATCGCGTCGGTGGCCTCGAAGATCTCGACGTCCACGTCGCTCTCGGTGCGTTGGCGCACGAGCTCGTGAGCCGCGGTGAGTCCCGCGGGCCCGGCGCCGATGATGCCGACCGTCCGCGGTCGGTCCGTCGCGTGGGGTGTGCTCGTGCCGAGGGTCGCTTGTGTCATGCCATGACTGTCGGGCCGGTGACCTGACGGCACCCTGACTCATCCTGAGGGCTCCGGCGGCGAACTCTCAGGTCGAGTCAGGGCGCTGTCAGGTCGCGCTGCGGATGCTCGTCCCCATCGCCCAGATCCGCTGGCGATGGAGAGTGAGGAATCCCTATGTCGGCACAGACGTCCCAGCAGGCGCTCGAGCTGCTGCTCTTCGCCACGGACCCCCGATTGGTCGCCGAGGCGACCGAGGCCGGCATGGACGGCTTCATCGTCGACTGGGAGCGACGCGGCAAGTATCGGCGTCAGGCCGGCGAGGGTACCCAGATCAACAACGACACCCTCGAGGACCTGCAGCGCGTTCGAGCGGCCACCCGTGCGCGGCTGATCTGCCGGATCAACGGCTTCGGCGCCTGGACCCGTCACGAGATCGAGGAGGCGATCGCCGCCGGCGCCGACGAGATCCTGCTGCCGATGGTCCGCGACGCCGCCGAGGTCGACCAGGTGCTCGCGATGGCCGTTGGTCGCTGCGGGGTCGGCATCCTGATCGAGACCCGCGCCGGGGTGGCGGCGGCCGCGGAGCTGGCGCGCCGCCCACTGTCGCGGGTCTACGTCGGGCTGAACGACCTGCGGATCGACCGGGGCAGCAGCGAGCTGTTTGCGCCGCTGGCCGACGGCACCGTCGACCGGGTCCGCGCCGCGGTCGAGCACTCATCCTTCGGAGTCGCCGGGCTCACCCTCCCCGATCGTGGTCACCCCGTGCCGAGCAGCCTGCTCGCTGCGGAGCTGATCCGGATCGACGCGCAGTTCACCTTCCTGCGCCGCTCCTTCCTCGCCGACACCGGCGGCACCTCGCTCGGCCCGGCAGTCGCCGCCATCCGCGCGCAGCTCGACCGACTCGTCCGACGGTCCGACGCGGCGGTCGAGCGTGACCGCCTGGCGCTGCTCGGGATCGTGGCGCACCCCGAGGTGCTGCCCGCATGACCGAGCAGCTGGCAGGCTGGGCGGGACAGCGGGTGCTGGTCACCGGCGCCGGCGGCTTCATCGGCAGACACCTCGTTCGGCGGCTCGCCGACGTCGATGCCGACGTCGTCGTGTGGACCCGGGACGATCTGGACCTGGCCGACCGCGATCGGGTGCGGGCAGCCGTTTCCGGCGTACGTCCCGATGTCGTACTGCACCTCGCCGCCGCGCGCGACGCGTCGTCCGTCGAGGCCCGCGACGCCACCACCGCCGTCAACACCCTCAGCGGCGCCTGGATCGTCGAGGCCGTGCCGGACTCCTGCCGGGCCGTGATCCGGCTCGGCTCCTCGACGGAGTACGCCGCCTCCCCCCTGCCCATGGACGAGCAGGCACCGTTGCGGCCTCGCGGACTGTTCGGCGCGACCAAGGCGGCCGGCTCGCTCCTCTTCACGGCCGCCGCCGAGCAGCGGGGGATCCGGAGCGCGGTGCTCCGCGCGTTCCAGGTCTACGGGCCGGGCGACAAGCCCGGGCGATTCGTGCCGACGGTGCTCGCCGCCGCTCGCAGCGGCGAGACCCTGCCACTGACCGCGCCGGGCCTGCGGCGCGACTGGGTCTGGGTCGGTGACGTCGTCGACGCCTGCCTGGACGCGGCGACCGCGGACGACCTGCCGGCCGGCGCCGTCCTCAACCTCGGCACCGGCGTGCAGACCACCAACGAGGAACTGGTCGACGTCGCGGAGCGCGTCACCGGACGACGCATTGCCCGGGCGGTGGGCGCTCATCCCGGCCGGTCGTGGGACACCGCCGACTGGGTCAGTGACCCGGCGGCCGCGGCGTCGATGTTGGGTTGGAAGTCGCGGGTCGATCTCGCGGAGGGTCTCGCCCGCTCGTGGGCGGCGTCATGAGGGTCGCCGTCGTCGTGCCGGTCTACCGCAACGCGGCGACGCTCGAGCCCCTCGCCGCCCGCCTCGGCCTGGCCCTCGCGGACCGTGACTGGGTGCTCAGACTCGTCATCGATGCCTGCCCCGACGGTAGCGCCGCCATGGCACACCGGCTCGCGGCGACCGACGCGCGCATCCAGGTGACCGAGCTGGCGGACAATGTCGGGCAGCACCGCGCCATCGCGCTCGGACTGCACGAGGAGGCCCTCGCCGAGGTGTGGGTCTGTCTCGACGCGGATCTGCAGGACCCACCCGAGGCGCTTCCGTCGCTCGTCGCGCGACTGACCGGCGAACCCTGGACGGCCGGGGTCTTCGCCGGCCGGCGCGGCGACTACGAGTCCCGTGGCCGCCACCTCACCGGCGACCTCCACCGCCGTCTCCTTGCGTCGATCACCGGCCTGCCCGCAGACGCCGGAGCCTTCCTCGCGATGGACAGGCGGTTGCGCGACGCGGTCGTGGCCGGCGTACGGGACGACGGAGCGCCGAGCGTGGTCCTCGCCGCCGGACTCAGCGGTCTGCCCCTCGCAAGCGTCCCGGTCGAGCGGCACGTGCGACCCGTCGGCGTCTCCGCCTGGACCTCGGGCGCGCGGCTGCGGCAGTCCCTGCGCACGCTTGGCTGGGCGGCGCGGCACCGGCTGCGCACCTCGACGCTCGCGACTTTCCTGCTGATCGGCGGGCTCGGGACCCTCGCCTACCTCCTCGCCTACGAGCTTCTCCGGATTGCCATGCCCGCGCAGCCAGCCAACGTGACGTCCCGCATCGTCATCGCCGTGGCGACCACCTGGCTCAACGCCCGGCATGCCTTCGGGGTCCGCATCTCGGTGGCACGCGTGATCTACGGCTCGCTCGTCCTGATGCTCGCGGTGATGGCTGTCGCGAGCGCCTTCCTCGCCGTGGAGCAGTCACTCCGCGGGCCCTCCGACCAGCTCGCCGAGCTGGTCACCCTCTGCGCCGCCACCGTCGTCGGCACCGTCCTGCGGTTCGAGCTGATGCGTCGCTGGCTCTTCCGCATCCCTGCCCTGAGCACCCCCTGAACGAAGGAGATCGATCCATGGACACCCCACCCGCCGCCGCGCGTACGCCGGCCCGAAATCGCACCGAGCATGCGCTCAGCAAGGTCCCGGAGGCGACCATCGCCTTCTGGGTCATCAAGGTCGTGACCACCGGCATGGGCGAGATCGTCGCCGACGCCTTCGCGGAGAAGGTCGGCATCCCGATCACCGCGACGGTCGGCGGTCTCCTCATGGCCGCCGCGCTGTGGTGGCAGTTCCGCCAGGACCGCTACAAGGCCGTGCCCTACTGGATGGCTGCCGCGATGGTCAGCGTCTTCGGCACCAGCGTCGGCGACGGCCCCCGCCGAGGGTTCGGGTGGAGCTTCTGGGAGACCTCGATCATCTTCGGCGTCCTCGTCGCTGTCATCCTCGGCGTCTGGTTCGCCCTCGAGCGCACGCTGTCGATCCACAGCATCACGACCCGGCGCCGCGAGGTCTTCTACTGGCTGACCGTCGGTGGCACCTTCGCGCTCGGGACCGCGGTCGGCGACCTCGCCACCTACCTCGGCTCGCCGTTCATCCAGTCGGCGATCATCTTCGGCGTCGTCATGCTGGTCGCCTATCTCGGCTTCCGGTTCGTCAACCTCAACGCCGTCTTCGCGTTCTGGACCGCCTACGTCATGACCCGCCCGCTCGGCGCCTCGATCGCCGACTGGACCTGGGTGCCCAAGCCGTTCGGCGCGGGGCTCGGCAAGGACCTCACCGGCGTCGTCAGCGTCGTGATCTTCGTGGTGATGCTGGCGTGGATGGCCAAGACCCGCAACGGAGAGCCGGCCGCGGTTGACGGGGAGGACGTGGATGCTGCAGCAGCGGCGTGAGACCCGCCGGGACCGAGCGGCGCGCCTTTGCGTTCCGCTCGTCCCGGCGTTGGTCCTCCTCGTCCTGGGCGGGATCCAACTCGTGCAGGATCCGCCACTCTGGTACGACGAGGCCTACACCCGCCTCGCCTCCAGCGTCCCGCTGCACACGCTGCTGAGCGGCGTCTGGCACCGGCAGGGCGTGATCGGCTATCTCATGGACGTCCCGCCGTCCTTCAACGCGCCCTACTACGTGCTGATGCACGGGTGGTGCGCAGTGTTCGGCACGGGGGACGTCGCACTGCGGCTGCCGTCGTTGCTGTGCTCCGCGACCGCCGTCGCGGTGATGGCCGTTCTCGGGCAGCGCCTTGCCGGTCCGGTCGCGGGCCTGGTAACCGGCTTGCTCTGTGCCGTCTCGCCTCTGCTCGCCGGGCAGGCCGTCCAGGCTCGCGACTACGGAGCGGCGATGCTCGCGGTCGCTCTCTGCGCTCTGTGGCTCGTCTCGTGGCGCTCGACGGGGCGCGGGGTGCGACGGGTGGCCTTCGCGGCCGGTGCCGCCGGGCTGCTGCACTGGTTCACCCTGCCGGTCATCGCCGGTCTCATGGGCGTCGCGCTGACATCGCGGTTTTCGTGGCGACCGCGGTGCAAGATGGTGCTCGCGCTGGCCCTGGCCGTCGTCCCCGCCGCCCTCCTCGTGGGGTGGTCCCTGGCAGGCGGGACGTACGGCGCCCCCACCCCGCCCACCGTCGGCTGGTCGCTCCCCGTGACGGCCGTGCGGGACTGGTCGGGCACCTCGCCCCTGCTCGCGGGCCTGCTCGCGATCGCCGCGCTTGCCGGGGCGCTGACTTCGCGCCACCGGGCGCTCATCCTGGGCTGGGTGGTCGTTCCGCTGATGCTCGTCACCGCGGTCGAGCTCACCCGCCCGACGTACTTCCCGCGCTATCTGCTCTTCACCCTGCTCGGCCTCGCGCTCGCCGCCGCACTCGGGGTCGCGGCGGTCCGGTGGCGGCCAGCACGCCTTCTGCTCGCCACTGCCCTCGTCGGGCTCTCCCTGGCCGTCACGGTCCCACGCTTGGACGTCAGTGCAGAGGAGCCGTCGCCTGCGGTGGTCGCGCTGCTGGCACGTGAGCAGTCGGCGGGGGAGCCGATCATCCCGGCCGACGGCCGGACTTCGCTCGATCTGGAGACCTACCTCTCGGTCGCGCCCCGGATCGCGGATGACCTGGTGCTGCCGCCGACGCTGTTCACCGATCAGACCACGTCCGACGTCGTCTGGCTGGTCCGCGTCGTGCTGAAGGTGAACAGCCTGCCGATCGTGCCTGCTCAGCAGCGACTCATCGATGCAGGATGGACGCGGCAGGCCGCCACGCTGGTGACGGGGAGCACGACCGACCTGAGAGTGGAGAAGTGGGTCCGTTGAGGACCGTGCGGACAGGACGATTGCAGGTTGGGCGCCCCACGCTGTGGCGATGAGCTCACCATGCGTGGCCCTCACATGCCAGAGACGGCGAGCCCCCGTGCCGGGGACTCGCCGTCTGGTACATGCCGGGGGCCGTCAGTCGGTGCCGCTCTCCTGCGAGTCCGGGACCTCTCCGTCGCCGTCACCGGTGTCGGTGGCACTGTCGGAGGCGTCCTGGTGGCCGGGCTCGTTCGGGTTCGCGTCGGGGCCGGTGTCGGTGGCGTCGTCGTTGGTCTCCCCATCGGTGCCCTCCTCCGTCTCCTGCGAGTCGGGAACCTCGCCGTCGCCGTCCGACGTGTCGGGCGTGACCTTGCTGGGGGTCGGCGTGCTCGAGCCGGAGTCGGCGTTCGCGGTGACGACGCCGCCGATGCCGAGGGCGCCGACGATGGCCGCTGCCGCGATGACCGCGAAGTTGCGCTTGATGTCCATGGGTTCTCCTGAAGAAGGGTGGGTTTCTGATCGGACACCACCACGATCGCTGTCGGCCGCTGTGCCGACGCTGAGACTGCCTGAGACGCCTCTCAGTCGACGCGACAGCGGGCCGCATTCGTTGCGAAGGTGGAGCCGTGCGCGTGCTGCTGGTTGAGGACGAGAGGGCCTTGGCCGGCGCAGTGCAACGCGGGTTGACGGCGCAGGGCCTCCTGACCGACGTGCAGCACGACGGAGTAGCAGGCCTCGACGCTGCGATGGCCGGCACGTACGACGTCGTCGTACTCGATCTCATGCTGCCTGGAATGAACGGCTACGAAGTCTGTCGCCAGCTCCGTGCGGCGGACGTCTGGACTCCCATCCTGGTGCTCAGCGCGAAGGACGGCGACTACGACCAGATCGACGCGCTGGAGCTGGGCGCCGATGACTACCTCACCAAGCCGTTCTCCTTCCCTGTCCTGGTCGCCAGGCTGCGCTCGCTGATGCGACGTCAGGGCGTGGGACGTCACCCGGTGCTGTCCGCTGGCGACCTGCGCCTGGACCCCGCGACCCGAGAGGCATCCCGCGGGTCGACGCCTCTCGATCTCACGCCGCGCGAGTTCGGGCTGCTGCACTACCTGCTGCGCAACAAGGGCGTCGTCGTGACCAAGCTCGACATTCTCCAGAACGTGTGGGACGTCAGCCACGACGGGGGCGAGAGCGCCGAGAACGTCGTGGAGGTCTACGTGGGCTACCTGCGTCGCAAGATCGACCAGCCGTTCGGTGTCCGATCGATTCAGACGGTCCGCGGCGCGGGCTATTTGCTCACGGATTCGATCAGCTCATGACGAGGAACGGAGCATCGGTCCGCAGCCGCGCCGTCCTGGCCGCCTTCGTAGCGCTGGTGCCGGCCCTTCTCCTAGCCAGCGTGGCAGCGGTCCTCCTCCAACGTCACGACCTCACCAGCTCGACCGTGCTGGTGGCACGCGAGCACGCGGCAGCCGTTGAGAGGCAGTGGGAGGACGGGGCGACGCCGAGCTCCGCGGTCGCGGCAGCCGGGGGAGAGGACCTCGTCCAGATCGTCGAGCTCGCCTCAGGCAAGGGACGAGTCGTTGCAGCGACCGGGGGCATGTCACGCAGCGGCCCACTCGCGCCCCAGGGCTCGCGAAGCCGGACCACCGCGGGCCTCCTCCCGGGAGAAGGGGATCGCTATGTCGTCGTGACCCGCCCCGCGCCGTCTGGCTACGTTGTCGTCGCTCGGAGTCTCGAAGGCGTCGACCAAGCGGCGAGCTCAACCACCGGCATCCTCGGTGTCGGCTCGCTGCTGGTCATGGCAGCTGTGTGTGGGCTCACGTGGCTTCTCATCGGGCGCGCGCTGCGACCAGTGGAGAGCATGCGGCGCCGTGCTTCGGAGATGACGACCGCAGATCTGTCCGCGCGACTCCCGGTTCCGACGACAGGCGATGAGATCGAGCGCCTTGCGACCACGATGAACGACCTGCTGGAGCGAACGGAGGAGGCGGTAGTCGCGCAACGTCGCTTCGTCGCTGATGCCTCGCACGAGCTCAGGAGTCCTATCGCGTCCGTCCGGGCCCTGCATGAAACCGCTCACCTCGGCGCGCCAGGACAGGGCGCAATCGACCTGACGTCCGAGGTGCTGACCGAGGTGAGACGCCTTGACGACCTCGTCGCAGATCTCCTCTTCCTTGCTCGCGACAATGCCGGCGGAGAGGAGCGCCAGGGGCAGGCGATCCCCGTCGACCTAGCCGTCGAGGCGGCGTTCCTCGTTGACCGGCCGCGGCGCGTGCCGGTGACGCTTATGACATCTGGGTCGACCTGGGTGCTGGGCGACCCGCGCGCTCTCTCGCGGATGATTCGCAATCTGCTTGACAACGCCGAGCGTCATGCGGCGTCGAGCATTGTCGTGATGGTCGAGTCGGTCGCCGCGGATGTGCGTCTCGTCGTCTCCGACGACGGGCCCGGCATCCCGGACCATGAGCGCGAGCGTGTGTTTGGCCGCTTCGTGCGACTCGACGAGGCCAGGAGCCGCGACGCCGGCGGGAGCGGCCTCGGCCTGGCGATCGTCCGCCAGATCGCCACCCGGCATGGCGGCACCGCTCAGGTGTCGGACCCGTCCGTCCGAGACAACCCGATGACCGGTGCACTCATCACCGTCACCCTCCCGGGCTTGCCGCCAGCCCACGGCGAGCCCCATCCATAGCGCGCCCGGGAATCTGGTGGCGTGGCACACATTTGGCCCGCTTGGACACATTTCTGGCCACTCGGCGACGGGCGGCGGAGCCACCGGTACGACGACGGGATGAACCCCGTCCCGCAGACTCGTGAGTCCCACCAGTCCTTCGAGTTCGACCCGATCGAACTCGCCCGCATCGCCGCCGCGCTCGAAGCCGACATCGCGCCGTCGACCCGGAAGATCTACGCCACGATGTGGCGCCACTGGGCCACCTGGTGCACAGGCCGCGGAATCGCGGCACTTCCCGCCGACCCCGACGCCATCGCGGCCTACCTCACCGAACGCGCAGCCGCCGGACTGCGCTACGGGAGCCTGGAAGTGTCCTGCTCGGCCATCGCCTACGAGCACCGCTGCGCCGACCTGCCCAACCCCACCTCCGACCCGACCCTGCGCCGAGTCCTGCGCGGACTCCGCAGGACCCTCGGCTGCGGCACCCAGCGACCCGCCCACCCTCTCACCCTCGACGAGATCCACCGCCTCATCGAGCCACTCGACCCCACCCGCCTCGCCAGCGCCCGCGACAAGGCCCTCATCCTGCTCGGCTACGCCTCAGCCCTACGACCCAGCGAGCTGTCCAACCTGCGCTACGACGACCTCGCACTCCACAGCAGCGGACTCCTCATCACCATCCGACGCTCCAAGACCGACCAAGACGCCCACGGCGAGATCATCGCCGTCGCCCAAGGCGCACACGCCGACACCGACCCCGTGAACGCGCTCATCCAGTGGACCAAACTGCGCGGCCTCGGCAACCCCGGCAGTCTCGGAACGGTCGAGATCCACCGCCGCGACGCCGGCAGCCGGTTCGTGTTCCCGCAACTGCCCGCGCTCGGGACCGAACGCGAGCGCCAACTCTCGCCCAACGGGGTCAGCGAAGCCCTCCAGCGCCGCGCCAAAAAGGCGGGCCTCGGACACCTCCACATCAGCGGACACTCCCTGCGCGCCGGACACGCCACCACGGCGGCCCACAACGGCGCCAGCCTGGACCGCATCGCTGCGCAAACCCGCCACCGCCGACTCGCGACCCTCCTGGACCACTACATCCGACCCGCCGACGCGCTCACCCGCACCACCAGCCGCGACCTCGGACTGTGAACCGGGGGTGGGTCGAGCGACGATTGCTGGTTGATATTCAAGCGGATATCATTGCGGCATGGCTGAGGGATCGATCATCGCGCGAGCACGCCGCGGCAGCGGCCTGTCGCAGCGTGACCTGGCGCGCCAGTCGGGTACCTCCCAGCCGACCCTGTCCGACTATGAACGCGGAGGTAAGTCGCCGACCTTGGCCGTGGCCGAGCGAATCGTCCGGTCCAGCGGCTACGACCTCGACCTGACGCCGCGCGTGACGTTCACCCAACGCCCGGGCGCTCGCGGGGAGCCCTACGCCGTCCCGGATCGTCTCTGGCGTCTCGACGTCGACGATGCCCTCGCCGTCGTCGTGTTGCCGGGCCATCTGCACTGGTCCGGACCTTCGCGTACCTATCGACTGGCTGATCGCGCAGATCGCATGCGTGTGTACGAGATCGTTCTGCGCGAGGGAGCCGAGGCCGACCTATTGGTCTACGTCGACGGCGCCCTCCTGTTGGACGCGTGGGACGACCTCATCCTCCCTGCTGCATTGCGGGCGGCCTGGGCGCCACTGATCGCCCGCTACCGAGGCAACGACGAAGGCAGAGGGACGTGAGCGACTCGGAGGAGCGCGGGCTCAGCCATTTCCAACTCGAGATCGCGAGCCTGTTCTTCTCCCTGCCTGAGTCGGCAGGGTTCCTCTTGGCTGGCGGCGGTGCCCTCATCGCTCAGGGCCTCGTGTCCCGCGAGACCGAGGACCTTGACTTCTTCACTCAGCGTGGCGGCGCGGGCGTCGAGCGGGCAGCCGCCGCGCTGATCGCGGCCGCCGAGGCGAGCGGATGGACAACCACCGTGATCCGAAGCGGCCCCGAGTTCCGGAGGATCGGACTCACACGTCCCGATCAGCCCAGTAGTGAGCAGGGAACGCTCTACATCGACCTCGCCATCGACGCACCTCCGGACGGTGCGCCGACCCTCACCGTCGCAGGGCCAGCACTCTCCCCACGGGAGTTGGCCATACGCAAGACACTCGCGCTCTTCAGCCGCGCCGAGCCACGTGACTTCGCCGACGTCTACGCCATCCACCAGCACTTCGACCGCTCAGAGATCCTTACCGAAGCAGCAGCGGCCGACGCCGGCTTCGACATCGGCGTCTTCGTTCAGATGCTCCGCTCACACAAGCGTCTCTGCGACAATGACTTCCCGCCGACCGGAGTCAGCGTCGAAGAGCTACGAAGGTACTTCGACGACTGGGCAGACGACCTCGGCAGCGACCGGACCTGAGCCGGACTCCGGGAGGATCGGGTTCGGGTTCGCACGCGGGCTCTGGATCGAACGTTAGGTGCGGCCGGCAGAGCTGGCCATCAGGAGCCCCGCCACCCCCTGGGCTCGCTGCTCGGCGGCGTCATAAGCGGCGAAAAGACGCACGCATCGCGGTGCATTGCGGATGAGTGGATCGAGTGTCAACCAAACGGGCGTTCTGTGGCCAGTTGTGTCGGTCCTGTGGGCCATGATTGACGTCGGTCCAGTTTGTGAAGATGAGGCGGGCTTGTCAGTGAGTGAAGAGGACGAGGAACTTCGGAGGGTTCGATTCTTCGGTCCGAACGACCTAGCGACGGGCTGGTTCGTTCAGCGGGCGGTCGGGACTGCTGCACGAACTGGTGACAGTTTCGGTTAGGCCGCTTGGGTGGCGGCTGGCTTCATGATCAGCTCGTATTCGACAGGGGTCAATCGTCCGAGAGCAATCTGTCGTCGGCGTCGGTGGTA
>NZ_JASGDD010000015.1:0-2592 GCF_047607365.1 Nocardioides sp.
GCGGCCGCTCCGGACGGCGACGCGTGACGAGCGCGGTGGCCCGCGCCATCCGCCGGGCCGTACGCCGGCCGGCGCGCGCCACGAAGAAGCCGCGCGACCGCGCGCTGTCCAGGAGCACGTCGCCGTCGGTGAGCGCGTCGCGGACCACGTCGAGGAGCAGCCCGGCGGCCGTCGGCCGCCGTCCCGCGACCGCGGGAGCATGGTCGTCGGGCGTGAGCGCCGTGTCGGGGCGCAGGTCGAGCAGCAGCTGCCCGAGGTCGATCGTCTCCACGCCGTCGACGAGCGCCTGGTGGGCCTTGGCGAGGATGGCGAAGCGGCCGCCCTCGAGCCCCTCGATGAGGTACATCTCCCACAGCGGCCGCTCGCGGTCGAGCGGGCGCGCCACGATCCGGCCGACGAGGTCGCGGAGCTGGTCGTGCGAGCCCGGCCGCGGCAGCGCGGAGAGCCGGACGTGGTACTCCAGGTCGAAGGTCGGGTCGTCCACCCAGACGGGGTTGGCGACGCGTCCGGGGACGAACTGCACCTTCTGGCGGTAGCGCGGCACGAAGGAGAGCCGGTCGGCGACCAGCGCCAGCAGCTCGTCGTACCGGAAGCCGGACGGGCCGGGCTCGAAGACCTCGACCGTGGCGTTGTGACGCGGCGCGGTCGGCCGCTCCTCGGTCAGGAACGCCAGGTCGCGAGGCGTCAGCCGGTCCCCCATGAGACCACCTTTCCCGGGGCCTCTTGGCCCCCTCTCAGACTCACGTGGGATTGTGTCAGAGTGTTCCGACCCCTCGTCGTGCTGCTCCTCGCTCTCCTCTCGCTCACGTCGTTGACGGCCTGTGGGGACGGGTCCGACACCGCCACGACCGATCTCCCCACCAAGAAGATCGCCATCACCTTCAGCGGCGACACCGTCACGCCGAACGGCGACCGCGTCGACGTCAAGATCGGCCAGACGGTGCAGCTGGTCGTCACCGCCGACGCCGCGGGCGAGATCCATGTGCACTCCGACCCGGAGAAGGAGCTGGAGTACGGCAAGGGCACGACCGTGCTCGAGCTGAGCTTCGACCACGCGGGCATCATCGAGGTCGAGTCGCACGCCCTCGAGAAGACGATCGTCCAGCTCCAGGTCGAGTGATCGCCCCGTGATCCTCGCCGTCCCCGGCGGGCTCGCGCTCCACGGCCTCGGCGGCGCGCGCGACCTGCCGATCCCCCGCGAGCTCGCGATCGCGGGCGCGGTCGCCGCCCTCGTCGTCTCCTTCTGCGTCCTCGCGCTCGCCTGGCGCACGCCGCGGTACGACGGCACCCGGACCGGACGGCCCGCGCCGGTGCTCCTCGCGGCGGTCGTCGCCTCACCCGCCTGGCGGTGGGGCTGGCGGGTCGTCGGGATGCTGCTGTTCGGCTACACCGCCATGGTCGCGATCTTCGGCCAGGACCTACTGACCAATCCGCTCTTCGGCATCTTCTACGTCTGGTGGTGGGTCTGCCTCGTCCCGCTGTCGGTGCTCTTCGGCCCGGTGTGGAGGGCGATCAGCCCGGTCCGCACCATCAACGCGCTGCTCGCGCGGGTCTCGGGCAACGACCCCGAGCGGGGGCTCTACCGCTACCCCGAGCGGCTCGGCCACTGGCCCGCCGCGCTCGGCCTCTTCGCGTTCGTGTGGATGGAGCTCGTCTACCCGTCCTCGACCGAGCTGGGCCCGGTGCGGCTGTGGTGCGCGGTCTACGTCGCGGTCATGCTCGTCGGCGGCGCGCTGTGGGGCAACGTCTTCTACGCCCGCGCCGACCCGTTCGAGGTCTATAGCTCCCTCGCCGCGAAGCTCTCGGTCTGGGGCGCCCGCGACGGGCGGCTCTGGGTGCGGTCGCCGCTGGCGAACCTCGCCACGATCGTGCCGCGGCCGGGCCTGGTCGCGGTCACCGCCGTCCTCTTCGGGTCGACGGCGTTCGACTCCTTCAAGGACTCCACCGCCTGGGTGAAGCTCTACCAGGGCGACTTCGTCAACCAGTGGCGCGGCGGCCCGACGACGGCGAACTTCCTCGGCCTGGTCGGGATGTGCCTGCTCGTGGGGCTGATCTTCACGGCGGCGACCATGGCCACCGGAGTCGAGGCGGGCACCAGCCGGCGTACGCTCCCGGCGGCGTTCGCCCACTCGATCGTGCCGATCATCGTGGCCTACGTGATCGCGCACTACCTCTCCTACATGCTCGAGGGCGGCGAGGCGACGCTGATCAAGGCCAGCGACCCCTTCACCACCGGCGCCGACTGGTTCGGCACCGCGGACTGGTCGGTGGACTTCTGGTTCGCCTACCACCCGACCCTGCTGGCGGTGATCAAGGTGTCGGCGGTCGTCGTCGGGCACGTGCTCGGCGTGATCGCCGCGCACGACCGCTCGATCGCGCTGCTGCCCAAGGCGCACCAGCTGACCGGGCAGCTGCCACTGCTGTTCGCGATGGTGGGCTTCACCGCCGGCGGGCTCTACCTGCTCTTCTCGGCGTAGCGCACTCGCCCATCGCCCGCCTCGGTCGGCGACGTCCGCACCCTAGGAGCCGAGACGGCGCCGGCCGCGCGCGGTGCGGGCGGAGGCGGGCGTCGTGGCGAGCGCCGGCGCGAGC